>NZ_JBWKUP010000014.1:0-176791 GCF_059420905.1 Janthinobacterium sp. GW821-FHT03C08
GAGCCGCCGCCCGCCCGGCCCCGCGCCAGCCGCAGCAGCACGCCGCCGAAAGGCCCTTCCGGCCCCATCAGCGTCGATCCCGCCACCGTGCGCCTGGCCGTGCTGCTGGCCATCCTGCTGCTGGTGGCGGGTTCGATGGCGTGGTGGTATTGGCGCGCCAGCACCAGCCCCGGCGCGGGCGCCAACCTGCCCGGCGTGCCCATGCCGCTGACGGACGCGCCCGGCACGGCCGGCAGCGCCGGTCCCGTCCTCGTCCTGGCGGCACCGGGCGCGGCGCCACCGGCCGAACCGCTGCCGCCAGCCTTGCCGCCCGAGGCGCCCTCCGCACCGCGCCAGCAGGCGGCCGCGGCGGAACAGCAGGCGATGATACAGGCGGCGGCGCAAGCGGCCGTGGCTGCCCAGCTGGCGCAGTTGCCGCCGCCGGCGCCGCCCAGCCTGCCGCCGGTGATGGCGCCTGACAATAGCCAGATCCAGGTGCAGCGCAGCGCGCCCGCGCCGCAGATCGCGCCCGGCGTGCAGCAAGCCTACCAGGCCCTGAACGGCGGCCAGCTGGGCACGGCGCGCCAGCAGTATGAAGCCGTGCTGCAGCAGGACCCCGTCAACCGCGACGCCCTGCTGGGCCTGGCGGCCGTGGCCCAGCGCGAGCAGCAGGGCGCGCAGGCGGCGGCGCTGTACGTGCGCTTGCTCGAGATCAACCCGGACGATGGCGAAGCGCTGGCCGGCCTGATCGGCCTGCGCCAGGGCGACGTGGTGCAGAGCGAAGCGAAATTGAAAGCCATCCTGGCCCGGTCGCCCGACAGCGGCCCCGTATTGTTCGCCCTGGGCAATGTGTACGCCAAGCAGCGCCGCTGGAACGAGGCGCAGCAGCAATTCTTCCGCGCCTACAGCGCCGTGCCCGGCAATCCCGACTATGCCTTCAACCTGGCCGTGGGCCTGGACCGGCTGAACCAGCCGAAACTGGCCGCCACCTATTACCAGCGCGCGCTGGCCCTGGCGCAGACGGCGCCGGCCGCTTTTGACCGCGCCGTGGTGCAGGCGCGCCTGCGCGAACTGGGCATGCCGGCGGCGGCGCCGGCCGGCAGCGACCCGGCCATCATCATTACCCGTCAGGAATAAGCACGACATGGCAGAACAGGCAAAACTTCCCCTTGGCAAGCTGCTGATCCAGAAAGGCGTGATCAGCGAAGACCAGCTGCGCATCGCCCTCATCGAGCAAAAGCGCAGCAGCGAGCCGCTGGGCAAACTGCTCATCACTTTGGGCTTCGTCACGGAAGCGACGGTGCGCGAGGCGCTCAGCGAAAACCTGAAACAGGTCAGCGCAGACCTGTCGAGCCTGGTGGTCGACGCCATCGCCCTGAAACTCATCCCGAAGGACGTGGCCAAGCGCTACCGCGTCTTTCCCATCGTCTACGAGCGGCAGGCGGACAACCTGATCCTCGCCATGGCCGACACCAGCAATATCGTTGCGCTCGATCAAATCAGCGCCATGCTGGTCAAGGGCATCACGATTTCCACCGTGCTGGTCAATGAATCGGACATTTCGCGCGCCATCGACCAGTACTATGGCTTCGAACTGTCGATCGACGGCATCCTGCACGAGATCGAGACGGGCGAGGTCAGCTACCAGAGCATGGCTTCGCCGTCGGACGAATACAGCCAGCCCATGGTGCGCCTGATCGACGCGCTGCTGGCCGACGCCGTGCAGCATGGCGCCTCGGACCTGCATTTCGAGCCGGAACAGTCCTTCCTGCGCATCCGCTACCGCATCGACGGCATCCTGCGGCAGATTCGCAGCCTGCACAAATCGTACTGGCCGGCCATGGCCGTGCGCCTGAAGGTGATGTCGGGCATGAATATCGCCGAGGCGCGCGCGCCCCAGGATGGCCGCATCAGCATCAAGTTTTCCGGCCGGCAAATTGATTTCCGCGCCTCGGCGCAGCCCACCACGCATGGCGAAAACTTCGTGCTGCGCGTGCTGGACCGCCAGAAAGGCATCGTGCCGCTGGACGCGCTGGGCCTGGCCGAGACGGAACTGAATCTGCTGAAACTGATGATCGCCCGCCCCGATGGCGTCATCCTCGTGACGGGCCCGACGGGCAGCGGCAAGACCACCACCCTGTATTCGATACTCAACCATATCAATACGGAAAGCGTCAACATCATGACCCTGGAAGACCCGGTCGAGTATCCCATGAACATGATACGCCAGACCTCCGTCAACGAGTCCGTCAAGCTGGGCTTTGCCGACGGCATCCGCTCGATGATGCGGCAAGACCCGGACATCATTTTAGTCGGCGAGATCCGCGACCGCGAAACGGCGGAAATGGCCTTTGCCGCCGCCATGACGGGCCACCAGGTGTATTCCACCCTGCATACGAGCTCGGCCATCGGTTCCGTCTCGCGCCTGCTCGACATCGGCATCCTGCCCGACATCATGGCCGGCAACATCATCGGCATCGTGGCGCAGCGCCTCGTGCGCCGGCTGTGTCCGCATTGCAAGGAAACGGTGATCGCCGACGACGTCGAGCGCCGCCTGCTGGGCCTGGCGACGCAAGACGCTCCCGTCAGCCTGTGCCGCGCCGTCGGCTGCGAGCGCTGCGCGCACCAGGGCTACAAGGGCCGCCTGGCCATCATGGAAATCCTCAAGATGACGGCCGAGCTGGACGAACTGACGGCGCGCCGCGCCAGTTTGCGCGAGCTCAGGGCCGCCGCGCGCGCGGCCGGCTTCAAGCCCCTCGTCGACGACGGCATGCGCCGCGTGAAGGAAGGCGTGACGACGCTGGAAGAAGTGGCGCGCGTGGTCGACCTGACGGACAGGCTGGCCTGATGGCGCAATATGTCTACCGCGCCATGGATGCCGCCGGGGCGATGATTCCCGGCAGCATGGAGGCGGCCAATGTGCCGGACCTGGAGGCGCGCCTGCACCGCATGCAGCTGGACCTGATCGACTGCCGCATCACGGGGCAATACCTGGTGCTGCTGGGCAAGCGCGTCATCCACCGCCGCGACCTGATCAATTTCTGCTTCCACATGGAGCAATTGACGGGCGCGGGCGTGCCCATCCTGGAAGGCTTGAACGACTTGCGCGAAAGCACGGACCACCCGCGCCTGCGCGAAGTCGTCACGGACCTGATCGAAAGCATCGAGGGTGGCCTGCCCCTGTCGGGCGCGCTGGCCCAGCATGGCGACATCTTCGACGCCACGTTTACCAGCCTGATACTGGCGGGGGAACAGAGCGGCAAGATCGCCGAAGTCTTCAAGAACCTGTCGGAAAGCCTGAAATGGCAGGACGAGCTGGCCTCGCAGACGCGCAAGATCGTCATGTACCCCATCGTCGTGGCCATCGTCGTGGCCGCCGTCACGTTTTTCCTGATGATCTACCTCGTGCCCCAGCTGACGGCCTTCATCCGCAACATGGGCGGCGAACTGCCGCTGCACACGCGCGTGCTGATCTTCGTGTCGAATATCTTCATTGCCTACTGGTATCTGCTGCTGGCCCTGCCCGTGCTGCTGTTTTTCGGCCTGCGCGCGTGGGTACGCCGCAGCAGCCGCGCCCGCTACGCCTGGGACGGATTGAAGCTGCGCCTGTGGCTGCTCGGCCCCGTCCTGCACAAGATCATCCTGGCCCGCTTCGCCACCTTCTTTGCCCTCATGTATGCTTCCGGCATCAGCATCCTCGAGTGCATCCGCCTGTCCGAGGGCATCGCCGGCAACCAGGTGGTGGCCGCCGGCCTGCGCCGCGCCGCCCAGCTGATCAGCGAGGGCCACGGCGTCACGGCCGCCTTCCAGCACACGGGCATCTTCCCGCCGCTGGTGATCCGCATGCTGAAGGTGGGCGAAGCGACGGGCTCGCTGGACACGGCCTTGCGCAATGTCAGCTACTTTTACAACCGCGAAGTGAAGGAATTGATCGAAAAAGTGCAGGCCATGATAGAGCCGGCCATGACGGTGATCCTGGGCCTGCTGCTGGGCTGGATCATGCTCTCGGTGCTCGGTCCCATCTACGACACCATCAGTACCATGAAGACCTGAGGCCACCGTGTTCCGCAAACAATTGCTCTATCTCACCAGCGACGCCCTGTGCGCCTACGACTGGCACCACGGCGCGCTGGGCCCGGGCCACGTCTTTCCCGCCAGCGCGGCGGGGCTGGACGGCTTCGCCGCGTGGCTGGAAGACCCGCAGGCGCAGCGGCTGGACGTGCCCGCCTACCTGCTGACGGACCTCATCGAAGAAGACTTCCAGCACCAGCTCGTGCCCCACGTGCGCGGCAAGGCGGGCCGCGCCCTGCTGGAGCGGCGCCGCCAGCAGCTGCACCGCGACACGCCCTACCGGGGCAGCGCCCTGCTGGGCCGCGAAAGCACGGGCCGCCACGATGACCAGGTGCTGTTCTTCGCGCTGACCAACCCTTCGCTGCTGCAGCCGTGGACGGAAGCGCTGGAGCACTTGCGCGTGCCCGTGGCCGGCATCTATTCGACCAGCCTGATGAGCATTGCGCTGGTGAAAAAGCTGGCCCTCGCGCACGAACACCTGCTGCTCGTGACGCAGCAGTCGGGCGGCTTGCGGCAAAGCTACTACGAGAAGGGCCAGCTGCGCTTTTCGCGCCAGACGGTGGCCATCGCGCTCGACGGCGTGGCCGTGAATATCGCGCTGGAAACGGAAAAGACGCGGCAATTTCTCACCAGCACGCGCATGCTGGCGCGCGGCGAAGTGCTCAATACCGTGATCCTCGCCTCCGCCGCGCAGATCGCCAAACTGGAATTGCTGTGCGACAACGACCTGGAAGTGGCTTACCACTTCATCGACCTGCAGGCCGCCGGCGAGCGCGTGGGCCTGCGGCAGACGCCGGCGCTGGCCGACGAATTGCTGCTGACCTTGCTCGGCAAGCATCCGCCGCCCAGCCATTACCCGCCCGGCCCGCTGGCCCGCTACTACCACTTCCAGCGCGCGCGCAAGGCGCTGTACGGCGCCAGCGCCCTGATCGGCGCCTCCGCGGCCCTGTGGTGCGTGATTAACTTGCTGGGTGGCATCAACGATGGCGCCGCCACCGCGCGGCTGCGGCAGGAAACGGCTTCCTACGAGGAACGCTACCGCAGCGTCATGGCCGGCCTGCCGCCGGCGCCGGCCAAGACGCAGAACATGAAAGTGGCCGTGACCCTGGGGCACATGATCGCCACGCAGGCGCCCGCGCCCGGTCCCCTGCTGGCCATGCTGAGCGCCGCGCTGGACCAGGCGCCGCAAGTCCAGCTGGGCCAGCTGCACTGGAATGCGGGGCCGGCACCCGCGCGCACGGCCGACGGCCAGCCGGCGGCGGCGCAGGCGGGCGCCAGTGCGCCGCCGGCCAGCAGCCTGGCCGGCATTCCCGTCGCGCCGCCGCAGGCGCTGCGCCTGGAAGCGGACGTGGCCATGCCGAACAATGACTACCGCGCCGCGCTGGGCGCCATCACGGCCTTCGCGCAGACCCTGGCGCGCCAGCCAGGCATGCAGGTGGCCATCGAGGAAACGCCGCTGGACCTGCGTTCCAGCGTGGCCCTGTCCGGCAAGAGCGCCGCGCCGGCGCCGGACAGCCAGGCCCGCTTCACCCTCCTGCTCGTGTGGCAGCCATGAGCGGCCCCGTGAAACAGCCGCCCCTGCCCGGCATGAAGAAAGCCGCCGCGCCCGCGCGCGCCCTGCCTGCCTGGCTGGGCGAATTGCCGCTGATACGCCGCGCCCTGCTGTGCTTTGCCCTGACCCTGCTGGCCAGCGTGGTGCTGCTGAGCCTGAGCGCCGCCTACCGCCAGCGCGAGGCGCAGCAGCTCGACTTCATGCGCCATGCGCGCGCGGCGGCGGCCAGCCTGTTCAACCACGTGGAAGGGGAAAAGCAGGAAATTCGCGCCTACGAACCGCAATTTCTCGCCCTGCGCCAGCGCGGCCTGATCGGCGAGGAAAACCGCCTGGCCTGGATCGACGCCATCCGCCGCAGCCAGGAACAGCGCAAACTGTTGCCCATCGGCTATGACATCGGCGCGCAGCAGGTGCTGCCCGTGCCCACGCCCATGGTCATGGGGCAGTACCGGCTGCGCGGCAGCCGCATGCAGCTGCGCCTGGACTTGCTGCATGAGCTAGATTTGCTGAACCTGCTCGACGACTTGCGCCAGGCCGGCTATTTCGCCGTGCAGGATTGCACGCTCAAGCGCAATGGCGCGGCCGGCGCGCCGGCAGGCGCCCCCCCCTCCCTCAGCGCCGATTGCACGCTGTTGTGGCTGACCCTGGGCAGCGTGGCCGTGCCCGCGCAGGGGCAGCCATGAAGCGCGCCTTCCTCCTGGGCGCGCTGCTGGCCGGCGCCGTCCCCGCCGCGTTGGCCCAGGTGCCGCAACTGGGGCGGCTGTTCTCCACGCCGGAGCAGCGCGCCCAGCTCGATGCGCAGCGCTACGGGCCGCCGCCGTCCAGTCCCGCCCTGGCCCCGCCTGCGCCGCCCCCGCCGCCGCCTCCGCCCGCCCCGCCGGTGGAATTGAATGGCCTCGTGCAGCGCAGCAGCGGGCGCTCCACCGTCTGGCTGAACGGCACGCCCCAGCAGGAACCGTACAACCAGCTCGGCCAGGGCCAGGGCGGCACCCTGAGCCTGCGCCTGTCCAGTGGACAATTGATCCTGCTCAAGCCGGGCCAGCGCTACGACCCGGCCAGCGGCAGCGTCACCGAAGCGCCGCAGGGGCAGCCATGAGTGTCCCTCAAGCGCATGCCCGCCGGCGCCAGCGCGGCGCGGCCCTGCTCCTGCTGGTGGCCGTGCTGGGCCTGGGCGCGGCCAGCCTGCTGATCGGCGCCTTCGGCCGCAACACGGGCGAGGCCGCGCGCCAGCAGCGCACCCTGGCCACCCTGGCGCAGGCGCGCGACGCCCTGCTGGGCTTTGCGGCGACCAATGGCCGCCTGCCCCGCCCGGCCGCCTCCGCCCTTGACGGCCGCGAACGCCCCGCCGACTGCGCCAGCGATGCCGATTGCAGCGGCTTCCTGCCGTGGGTGGCGCTGGGCGTGGCGGGCGCCGACGCCTGGGGCAAGCTGCTGCGCTACAGCGTCACGCCGGAAATGGCGCGCGCCCCCGTCAACTCGTTTTCCGCCGTCGCCAACCGCGTCGTGCTCAAGCGCGACGGGCGCGGCGAATTCGCCTACGTGGCGGGCCAGGAGCAGTGCGACGTCAGCGCCCAGTGCCTGCCCGTGGTGCTGTTCTCGCAAGGCAGGGAGGGCTATGGCACGGCCGCCAGCGGCGTGCCGCAACGCAATACGGCGCGCGGCAATGCCGATGAGGCGGACAACGACCGCGCCAGCCGCCGCTTCATCAGCCGCCCCGCCGCCCACGATGGCGCGCCCGGCGGCGCCTTCGACGACATGCTGACCTGGATCACCTTGCCTGCCCTGTACCAACGCATGCGCGCCGCGCGCAACCTGCCATGAGCCGCCGCCCCCTCGCTTGCCGCCGGCAGCGCGGCTTTTCCCTCATCGAAATCGCCATCGTGCTGGTCATCGTCGGCCTGATGATAGGCGGCCTCGTCACGCCGCTGACGGTGCAGCTGGAGCAGCGCAAGGTGGCAGAGACGCAGCAGGCGCTGGACGAGGCCAAGGAAGCGCTGACGGGCTACGCGCTGCGCTACGGCTACCTGCCCTGCCCCGCCATCTCGCCCATGAATGGCCTGGAAGACCGGCGCGGCGCCCGCTGCAACGGCGACAAGCGCGTCGGCTTCCTGCCCTGGGCCACCCTGGGGCTGCGCCAGGCCGACAGCTGGAACAACCTGTTCCGCTACAGCGTCACGCCCGCCTTCAGCGACAGCGAACAGCCGTTCGGCCTGGGCACGCCGCGCGACATCAGCATCGTCACGCGCAATGGCGGCGCGCTGCTGCAGGCGACGGCGCTGAACGACATCCCCGCCATGATCATGTCGCACGGCAAGAACGGCTACGGCGCCACCAGCGTGCAGGGCCAGCGCCAGGCTGTGCCCATCGGCAACAATATCGACGAGCGCAGCAATGCATCGGGCGCGGCCATCTTCATCAGCCGCCCCGCCAGCGGCGCGCAGCAGCCCGGCGGCGAGTTCGACGATATCGTCGTCTGGCTGTCGCCCAACATCCTCTTCAACCGCATGGTGGCGGCGCAAAGGCTGCCCCGCTGATGCCGATGCTCCGTCCCGCCCTCACCATCGCCCGCTACACGCTGCTCGAAGCGCTGCGCAGCCGGCTGCCGTGGCTGTTCGTGCTGGCCGCCTGCGGCGCGGCCGGCCTGGCCGGCTTCCTGCAGCAGCTGGCACTGACGGAAAGCGGCGCCGTGCAGGCGGCGCTGCTGGCCGCCACCCTGCGCCTGGCCAGCGTCTTTTTGCTGTCCACCTTCGTCGTCACCAGCATGGCGCGCGAAGGGGCGGACAAGGGCCTGGAACTGCTGCTGGCACTGCCCATGCCGCGCGCCGCCTACCTGCTGGGCAAGCTGCTGGGCCATGGCGCGCTGGCGGCCGTGCCGGCCGTGCTGTTCGGCCTGCTGATGGCGCTGTTCGCCCCGCCCGGGCAAAGCGCCCTGTGGGGCGCTTCCCTGCTGGGGGAATTGTGGATCGTCGCCGCCTTCAGCCTGCTGTGCGCGGCCAGCCTGCAGCAGCCGCTGCCGGCCATGGCCGCCGCCGGCGGCTTCTACGTGCTGGCGCGCATGGTGGGCAGCCTGCAATTGCTGGCGCACGGTGCGCAGGCTGGCCATGCGTGGCCGCAGCAGGCCATGGCCGGCGCCATCGACGTGCTGGCCCTGCTGCTGCCCCGCCTCGACGACTTCACCCGCACGGAGTGGCTGCTGTACGCCACCGGCGACTGGCACGCCCTGGGCCGCGTGGCGGCGCAAACTTGCATCTACGTCGCCCTGCTGGCCGCTGGCGCCCTGTGCGACTTTTACCGGCGCAACATCTGATGGCCGCCTCCCTGCGCCCCTGGTCCAGCGTGCCGCGCCCCGCGTGCTGGCTGCTGGCGGCCAGCCTGCTGCTGCAGCTGGGCTGGCGCCTGGCGCAGCAGCAATCGCCCCCGCAGGCGCGTCCGCTGCCCGCCGCGCCTGCGGCGCCCGTGGCGCGCCTGGCCAGCCTGGGCGAACCGCTGGCCATGTCCAAGGCGATGCTGCTGTACCTGCAGGCGTTCGAGGACCAGCCCGGCGTCAGCCTGCCGTGGCGGGAGCTCGACTATGAGCGCCTGGCCGGCTGGCTGGAAACGGCGCAGACGCTCGACCCGCGCAGCCGCTACGCGCTGGTGGCCGCCAGCGAGGTGTACGCGGGCGTGGCCGACCCCGTGCGCGTGCGGCGCATGCTCGATTTTGTCGCCGCCAGCTTCGCGGCCGACCCGGCGCGCCGCTGGCCCGCCATGGCGCAGGCGGCGCTGGTGGCCAAGCACCAGCTGCACGACCTGCCCCTGGCCCTGTCGTATGCGCGCGCGCTGCGCCGGCTGGCGACGGGGCCGCAGGTGCCGTCCTGGGTGCGCGAAATGGAAGCGTTCATCCTGGAAGACATGGACCAGCTCGACAGCGCCCGCCTGGTGATCGGCGGCCTGATCCAGAGTGGCCAGGTGAGCGACCCGCACGAGCTGGCCTTCCTCGCGCGCCGACTCGACGAACTGGCCGACCAAATTGCCGCAAAGAAAGCAAAATGCGCGCACGGAAACAGCGCCCCCTGCACGCCCGGAATCGCCATTCCCGCCCAAGGCCATTTGCAGTAAACTTGCCCCTGACCCGCCCCCGCAGGCCCACGCTTTTGAGAAGGAATTCCCATGCCCCCACGCCGCCAGCAAGGCTTTACGCTCGTTGAAATCGCCATCGTCCTGGTCATCATCGGCCTGCTGCTGGGCGGCGTGCTGAAGGGACAGGGCCTGATCGACAGCGCCAAGGTGAAGAACATCATCCAGCAGTCCAATTCCCTGACGGCCGCCGTCAACGCCTACCAGGACAAGTTCCGCGCCCTGCCCGGCGACGATATCCAGGGCACCGTGCACGTGCCCAATTCGGCCGGCAACGGCAATGGCGACGGCCAGATCGGCGACGGCCAGCCGCGCGAATTCACGCTGGCGCCGCAGCACCTGGCGCTGGGCGGCTTCATTACGGGCTCCTTCAACGGCACCTCGCAATTCATGACCAGCGCCCAGGGCGGCGCCGTCTACCTGTACAACGATGAAGTGGGCGGACGGGCCGGCAACGGCATCCGCTTCGACAACCTGCCTGAAGGCTACGCGGAGCAGATCGACAGCAAACTCGACGATGGCGTGGCCAGCACGGGCAGCGTCCGCGCGAACATGCCATATGGCAATACCGGTGCTATCATTCCCCGCACCGCCGTGTTTTTCTGACAAGGCTGTCACTATGGAAGGAATGCCATGACACTGCACCGTAAATTCATCATCTCCGTGGCCGCCGCCTGCGCCGTGCTGGCCGGCAGCGCACAAGCCCAGTACGTGGGGCCGTCCGTCGGTCCCGACGCGCCCAAGACGGTCGCCGCCGTCCTGAAAAATCCCGTCGACGACCAGGCCGTCGTGCTGCGCGGCTATCTGCTGCGCAAGGTGGGCAAGGAGAAATACACCTTTTCCGATGGCACGGCGGAAATCCGCGTGGACATCGACGACAAGGTCTTCATGAACCGCAAGATCGACGCCAGGACGCAGGTGGAAATCCGCGGCGAAGTGGAAAAGGATTTCATGGAAAGCCCGGAGATCGATGTCGACGTGCTGACCGTGGTGCCGTAAGCAGCCCCGCCCGTCCGCCGCCCGCCGCCACGGCGGGTTGATAGTAGAGCCCGCCTGCCATCCGCGCAGCGCGGCGCCCCTGTGTGTGCCATGCGCAACCTTTTTTTCATGCCAGAAACTAGGCTTGTCAAAAGAATCAAATTCGTCTAGCATCTTTTCATTCAACGTCAGCCAGCGCCAGCGTGAGCCTGCCTGTCGACTCATCCATTCTGGGAGCCTTCCGGGTGCAAGATTTGCCTTCGATACGCTCAAGAATTTCATGGCTGGTGCTCGCCTGGGTCATTCCGACGGCACTCGTCTTCATCCTGCTGGTGGCGCAAAGCTACACGCGCGAGCGCGATCACGTCGTCAGCGAGACGGCGCAGGCGGCGCGCGCCGTGGCCGCGGCCGTCGAGCGCGACCTGAACGGCGCACAGCTGGCCGCGCGCGTCCTCGCCGCCTCGCCCGCCCTGCGCGACGGCGACGTCGCCGCCCTGCGCGCGCTGGCCGGCGACCTGCTGCAGCCGGGTGTCGCCGTCAGCGCCTTCATCGTCTCCGATGCGATGGGCCGCCAGCTGATCAATACCTCCCTGCCCGCCGCCCAGGTGCCGCCGCCGCTGCCGCAAAAATGGGCGGCCAGCATGCAGCGCGCGCGCGCGCAGGGCAAGCCGCGCCTGACCAGCCTGTTCGGCGCGCCGGGCGAGCCGCCGCAGCTGGCCCTGAACCTGCCGCTGCCGCGCCAGCGCGACGCCGCGGGCGGCGCCTGGGTACTCACGGCCCTGTACCCGGCCGACTACCTGCCCGTGCTGATGCGCGAGCTGAACATGCCCGCCTACCTGGGCGCGGCCATCATCAATGCGGACGGCATCAACGTGGCGCGCACCCTGGCGCCGCAGCGCTACGTGGGACAGCGCAGCGCGGCGCCCCTGCTGGAGCAGATGCGCCAGGCGCGCGAAGGCGTGCTGCGCCATGCCACGCTGGAAGGCCTCGACGTCTACACGGGCTTTCACCGCGCCCGCGACGATGCGTGGACGGTGGCCGTCACCATGCGCACCAGCACCGTGGCCGGCGCCCTGCTGCGCTCCGTGGTGACGGGCTCCGTCATCCTGGCCCTGCTGCTGGGCGCCGCCTACGTGCTGGCCTGGCGCGTGGGCGGGCGCCTGGCGCAGACCCTGCAGCAGCTGACGCAGCAGATCCAGGCCCTGGCGCAGGGCAAGCCCTTGATATCGGGCAAACACACGGACCGCGAATCGGCCGACATGGCGCGTGCCCTGGACGGGCTGGAGCGCGACCTGCGGCGCCACCGCACGCAGCTCGAAAGCCTGGTGGCCGAACGCACGCTGGCCCTGGAAAAATCCACGCGCCTGTTGGAAACCGTGTACGCGACGGCGCCCATCGGCATGCTGTTCGTCGACCGCGAGCTGCACATCGTCATGATCAACCAGTACCTGGCCGCCATCAACGCGGCCAGCGTGGAGCAGCATATCGGGCGTCCCGTGGGCGCCATGCTGTTCGACGACGCCGTGCGCGTGGAGGTGGAGCGCTGCCTGCGCCAGGTGCTCGAAACGGGCCTGCCCATCGTCGACATCGAACTCAAGGGCACCAGCGGCCGGCAGCGCGAGCAGGCCAGCCACTGGATCGTCTCCTGCCACCCGATCTTCGGCCAGGAACAGCAGCTGCTGGGCGTATCGGGCCTGTGGCTGGACATTAGCGAGCGCAAGCGCGCGGAAGCGGAATTTCGCCGCTCCAAGCACCTGTTCGGCACCATCATCGAAAACATCCCCGCCATGGTCTTCGTCAAGCGCGCCGACAAGCTGAGCTTTGAAATGGTCAACCGCCACGCGGAACTGACCCTGGGCCGCTCGCGCGAGCAGCTGCTGGGCAAGACGGACAGCGATTTCTTCCCGCCGCAGCAGGCGGCCGCCTTCACCAGCGCCGACCGCAGGCTGCTGGCCACGGGGCAGATGGTGGAGATCGAGCAGGAGCCGATCAACACGGCCGACGGCACCACGCGCCATTTCACCACGCGCAAGGTGGTCCTGCGCGACGACGCGGGGCGGGCCAGCCACGTGCTGGGCGTGTCGATCGACGTCACGGAACGGCGGCGCGCCACGGAAGTGCTGCACGCCACCACCTGGCGCCTGGAGCAGAGCGAGCGCTTCATCCGCACCGTCACCGACAACCTGCCCGGCATGGTGTCGTACTGGGGCCACGACCTGCGTTGCCGTTTCGCCAACAAATTCTATAACGAGTGGTTCGGCCGCAGCAGCGCCGAGCTGGCCGGCATCCACATGAGCGAACTGCTGGGCCAGGAACTGTTCGACGTCTACCTGCCCCACGTGGAAGGCGTGCTGGCGGGCCGGCCGCAAAGCTTCGAGCGCGACTTGCTCGATCCCGCCGGCCAGGTGCGCCACACGTGGACCAACTACATCCCCGACTTCGACGACGACGGCGGCGTGCGGGGCTTCTTCGTGCTGGCCTCGGACGTGTCCGAACTCAAGCGCACGGAACTGCGACTGCACGAGCTGAACGAGCAGATGGTGCGCGCGCGCGACAAGGCCGAGGCGGCCAGCATCGCGAAGAGCGAATTCGTCGCCAACATGAGCCATGAAATCCGCACGCCGATGAATGCCATCATCGGCCTGGCGCGCCTGCTGGAAGAGTCGCCGCTGGAGCGGCGCGAGCGCAGCTATGTCGGCAAGATCCAGATGGCCACGCAGTCGCTGCTCAACATCGTCAACGACGTGCTCGATTTTTCCAAGATCGAGGCGGGCCAGATGGTGCTGGAACAGCGCCGCTTCTCGCTCGAGCGCATGCTGGGCAGCATAGGCGTCTTGCTGGCCAGCAATGCCTGGGCGCGCGGCGTGGAGCCCGTCTTCGTGCTCGACCCGGGCGTGCCGGCCGAACTCGTGGGCGACGCCCTGCGCCTGGAGCAGGTGCTCATCAACCTGGTGGGCAATGCCGTCAAGTTCACCACCGAAGGCGAGGTGGTGCTGGCCATCCGCATGGACGCGGCCGATGCAAGCGGCGTGACGCTGGCGTTTTCCGTGCGCGACACGGGCATCGGCATCGGCGCGGCGGAACAGCAGCACATCTTCGACGCGTTTTCCCAGGGCGACAGCAGCACCAGCCGCAAGTACGGCGGCACGGGCCTGGGCCTGGCCATCTGCCGGCGCATGGTCGAATTGATGGGCGGCAACATCAGCGTGACGAGCACGCTGGGCGAGGGTTCCGATTTCCGCTTCCGCTGCCGCTTCGAGCGCGTCGCGGAAGCGGGCGTGGCGCCGGCCGCCGCGCCGGCCAGGGCGGCGCCGAAGGCCCTGTCGCTGCTGATCATCGACGACAACGCCAGCGTGCGCGCCATGCTGGAAGACTGGTGCGCGGCGCAGGGCTGGCACAGCCGCAGCGCCGGCAGCGGCGCGGCCGGCCTGGCCCTGCTGCGCAGCCACGCCGACGGCGCCGACGGCATGCCGGCGGCGGACATCGTGCTGCTCGACGCGGCCATGCCGGGCATGGATGGCATTTCCATGCTGACGCAGGCGCGCGCCGGCGAGCATGCGCCCCTGCCGCCCGTGATCATGCTGGTGGCCGACCAGGACAGCGAAAACCTGGAACGCCTGGCCGACAGCCTGATGCTGGCCGGCATCGTCGCCAAGCCGGCCACGCCGGCGCGCCTGCTCGCTGCCGTGTCGGCCGTGCGCGACGGACGCAACGGGCGCAACGCGCCGCCCGCACTGCCCGTCTCCACGCCCCTGTCTGGCTTGCTGGCAGGCATGCGCGTGCTGCTCGTGGAAGACAATGAAATCAACCAGGAAGTGGCGCAGTACATCCTGCTGCACTCGGGCGCGCGCGTGGCCGTGGCCGCCAACGGCCGGCTGGCCGTCGACTTGCTGGCGCGCACGCCGCACGCCTGGGACGTGGTGCTGATGGACCTGCAGATGCCCGTCATGAACGGCTATGACGCCACCCTGGCCATCCGCGCGCTGGGCCTGCCGGACTTGCCCATCGTCGCCATGACGGCCAATGCCATGGACGACGACCGCCTGCGCGCCATCGCCAGCGGCATGAATGCGCACGTGGCCAAGCCCATCGACGTCGACGACATGATCCAGACCCTGACGCGGCTGGTGCCGCAGCCGCGCGACGGGGCCGGCGGCGCGCCGTCCGGCGAGCCGGCCGCGGATACGCTGGAAGTGCCGGCCACGGTGCCCGGCATCGACCTGGAAGCGGCCCTGCACCGCTTCGGCGGCGACTATGGCGCCTTCCTGGCCCTGCTCAAGCGCTTTGAGAATTCGCAAGGCGACGCCGTCGAGGAAACGCGGCGCCTGCTGGCCGAAGGGCGGCGGCAGCAGGCGGCGCAGCTGCTGCACCGCGTGTGCGGCGTGGCGGCCAACCTGGGCGCCGCCCGCATCGCCAGCCTGGCCGCCGGGACGGAAAAGACGCTGAAAACGGGGCCGTCGCACGCCACGGCCGCCTTGCTGGACCAGCTGGAACAGGCCATGGCCGAAGTCATCGAGGCGGCGCGCACCCTGCCCTCGCCCCTGCGGCGCAGCGATGCGCCATCGCAGGCATCCGCCGCGCACGCCATCGACCTGCAGGCGGGCCTGGCCGACCTGCTCGTCCTGATCCGTCACAATAACCTGAAGGCGCTGGCCCGATTCCACGCCCTGCACCCCGCCATCCAACAGTCAGACCGGGAAGCCGCCCTGGCGATGGCAAACGCGATCGAGACGCTGAATTTTTCCGAAGCGGAAAGACTCGTGCTCGATCAGCTGAAACGAGAGGAAAACAAGTGAGCTGGACCAACCTTGCCATGAATGGGCGCATCCTCATCGTCGATGACGCCATGGAAAACATCCAGATCCTGCACCAGCTGCTGCGCGAAGAGCACGAGGTGCTGTTCGCCCTGAGCGGTGTCAAGGCGCTGGAAATTGCGCAAAATCAACTGCCGGACCTGATCCTGCTCGATGCCGTCATGCCCGGCATGGATGGCTACGCCGTCTGCAAGGCGCTGCGCGCATCGGCCATCCTCAGCGCCATCCCCGTCATCTTCGTCACGGCCCTGAACCAGCCCGAGGACGAGACGCGGGCGCTGGAAGCGGGCGCCGTCGACTTCATCACCAAGCCCTTCAATGCCGCCGTCGTGCGCGCCCGCGTGCGCAGCCAGCTGACCATCAAGCGGCAGGCCGACGCCATGCGCGAACTGTCGCTGACGGACTCGCTGACGGGCGTGGCCAACCGGCGCAGCTTCAACGACACGATGGAAAGCGAGTGGCGCCGCTGCGCCCGCGATGGCGTGCCCATGGCCATCATCATGGCCGACATCGACCATTTCAAGGATTACAACGATACCTATGGCCACCAGGCGGGCGACCTGTGCCTGCAGCAGGTGAGCGCCGCCATGCGCCGCTGCGCCGTGCGCCCGCCGGACCTGCTGGCGCGCTATGGCGGCGAGGAATTCATCGTGCTGCTGCCGCAGGAGACGCGCGCCGGCGCCGAAGTGGTGGCCCAGCGCATCCTCGATGAAGTGCGCGCCCTGCACATCCCGCACGCCAGTTCCAGCGTCGGCCCCCAAGTCACCGTCAGCCTGGGCATGGCCAGCGTCATGCCCACGGAAGGCATGGATTCCAGCGCCCTGATCCGCGCCGCCGACGCCCTGCTGTACCGTGCCAAGCATACGGGACGGGACAGGTATTGCGCGTCGGGGGAGGAATGAGCGTGCTTGTTTACGGATAGCAGCGCATCAGGAACTCCGCCACGCACACGGGTTTCGCATCGCCTTCCCGCTCCATGGTGACGGCCCAGTTCACTTGCGCCCCTTCCGGCAGGTCGTCGACGGAGAGGATGTCGAGCCGCGCGCGCAAACGGCTGCCCACGGGCACGGGCGCGGGAAAACGCACTTTATTGAGGCCATAATTGATGGCCATGCGGATGCCGGCCATGTGCAAGGCGCCCTGCAACATGGCGGGCAGCAAGGACAGGGTCAGGAAACCGTGCGCCACGGTGCAGCCGTAGGGCGACTCGCGCGCGCAGCGCTCCGCGTCCACGTGGATCCACTGGTGGTCGTCCGTGGCGTCGGCAAAGGTGTCGATGCGCTGCTGGGTGATGGTGAGCCAGTCGGAAACGGCCACGTGCTGTCCCGACAGGGCCTGGAAGCCGGCGATGCCGGCGATATCACGCACGGGCCTGCTCCTCTCGTGCCACGGGGCGGCGGCCGAACATGCCCATGCCCTCGACGGTCGTCACCACCTCGCCATGCTGGTTGCGCACGCTCCATACGGAAATGACGATGCCGCGGTCCGGCTTGCTGCTCGACGGCCGCACTTCCTTGACCTGGTAGGTCAGGTGCAGGGTGTCGCCCGCGCGCACGGGCTGGATCCAGCGGATGCTGTCCAGGCCGGGCGAACCCATGCTGGACGAATGCCTGAGCAGGTTGTCCACCACCAGGCGCATCATCATGCCGCAGGTATGCCAGCCGCTGGCGATGACGCCCTTGAAGATGGTTTTTTCGGCGGCGTCATGGTCGACGTGGAAGGGCTGCGGGTCGAAATCCGTGGCGAAATCGATGATTTCCTGTTCCGTCACGTGGCGCTGGCCGAGGTCGATTTCCAGGCCCTGCGTAAAATCTTCGAAATACCAGTGCTTGGGTTTGATTTGCGTCAATGCGGTCATGCGGTCTCCGTCGGCAAGAAGCCCGGCTGGGCGATAAAGCGCTCGATATGGTGTTCCACGTCGCCCAGGGTCAGGGCGATCATGCTCAAACGCTTGAAATGGTGGGCGGCAGGCAATTCGTCCGTCACGCCCATGCCGCCATGCAATTGCACGGCTTGCTGGCCGACAAAAGTGGCGGCCAGTCCCACCCGCGCCTTGGCGGCGGACACGGTACGGCGGCGCTCCGCCGCGTCCTCGCTGTCGGCCTTGGCGGCGGCCAGCATGGCCATCGAGCGGGCTTGCTCCAGGTGGATGAACATGTCGGCCATGCGGTGCTGCAAGGCCTGGAACTTGCCGATGGGTGCGCCGAACTGCTGGCGCGTTTTTAAGTAGTCGAGCGTGGCGGCAAAGATGGCGTCCATGGCGCCCACGGCTTCCGCGCACAGCAGGGCGGCGCCATAGTCGAGCGCCGCGTCCAGCACGGGCCAGCCCTGCCCCTTTTGTCCGACCAGCGCGTCATGCCCCAGCACCACTTGCACGAGGGTCACGGTGGCGGCGCGCTGGCCATCGATGGTGCGGTAGTCGCGCACGGCAACGCCCGGTGCATCGACGGGCACGAGGAAGAGCGAGATGCCGTCCGTCTCATCCTGGCTGCCGCTGCTGCGCGCCGAGACGATCAGGGCGCCTGCCTGCGCGCCGTGGATGACGACGGTTTTCTCGCCATCGAGCACGAAGCCGTCGCCGCTGGCGATGGCCGTGGTGGCGATGTCGTGCATGTCATGGCGAGCCTGGCGCTCGCCCAGCGCGCAAGCCAGCTTCAGGCTGCCGCTGGCGACCTGTTCCAGCACGGCGTCGTGGCCGCCCGCCAGGGTCAAAAAGCGCGCCCCCAGCACGGTGGCGAAATACGGTTCGACCACCAGGCCACGGCCCAGTTCCTGCATCACCAGCAGCATGTCCACGGCCGTGCCGTCGAAGCCGCCCGCGGCGGCCGGCAGCGGCAAGGCCGTCATGCCCAGCTCGGCCAAGGTGGCCCAGGCGGCATCGGACGTGCCCGTGGCGGAATGGATGATGGTTTGCCGCGTTTCAAACGGGTAATCCTTGTCGACCCAGCGCCTGAGCGCGTCGGCAAATTGCTGCTGTTCCTGATTGAATTGGAAGTCCATGTCGTCTCCTTCTGGCTTACAGGCCCAGGATCATCTGCGTGATGATGTTTTTCTGGATTTCATTCGAGCCGCCATAGATCGATGTCTTGCGGTAATTGAAGTAATACGCGGCCAGCGGCGCGGCCAGGTCGTCGCCGCCCGCGCCGTGCGGCGCGCTGCCGTCAAGGAAAGCCGGATCGAAGGGCAAGGCTTGCGGGCCGATGGCTTCGACCATCAGTTCCGTCAGCTGCTGCTGCAGTTCCGAGCCGCGCACCTTCAGCATCGACGCCTGCGGTCCCGGCCCCTTGCCCTCTTCGCTGATGACGCGCAAGACCGTCATTTCCAGCGCCATCAATTCGATTTCCACATGCGCCACCTTGGCGGCAAAGGCGGGATCGTGCAATAGCGGCGCACCGCGCTTGCTTTGCTGCATGGCCAGCTGCTTGAGGAACGTCAGCTCGCGCTTCGAGCGGCCCACGGCGGCGATGCCCGTGCGCTCGTGCCCCAGCAGATACTTGGCATAGGTCCAGCCCTTGTTTTCCTGGCCCACCAGGTTGCTGACGGGCACGCGCACATTGTCGAAGAAGACTTCGTTCACTTCATGCTCTTCATCGAGCATGATGATGGGGCGCACGGTGATGCCCGGCGTTTTCATATCGATCAGCAAGAAACTGATGCCTTCCTGCTTGCGCACCGTGCTGTCCGTGCGCACCAGGCAAAAGATCATGTCCGCGTGCTGGCCCAAGGTGGTCCAGGTTTTCTGGCCGTTGACGATGTAGTGGTCGCCGTCGCGCTCGGCCGTGGTTTTCAGCGAGGCGAGGTCGGAACCGGCACCTGGCTCGGAATAGCCCTGGCACCACCAGTCGTCGCAGTTCAAGATGCGCGGCAGATAGTATGCTTTTTGTTCGGCGTTGGCGAAGGCCATGATGACGGGCGCCACCATGTTGACGCCGAAGGGCAGGATGGGCGGCGTGGCGGCGCGCGCGCACTCGTCTTCCCAGATGTGGCGCTGCACGGCCGTCCAGCCCGTGCCGCCGTATTCGACGGGCCAGGCCGGCGCGGCCCAGCCTTGCTTTGCGACAATCTTGTGCCAGCGCACGTAATCGTCGCGGTTCAGGCGCAGATGCTGGCGCACCTTGCGCTGCAGGTCCGCCGGCAGATGGGTGTCGAGGAAGGCGCGCACCGTGTCGCGGAACGCCGTCTCCCCGGCCGTGTAATGCAGGTCCATGTCTGTCTCCTTGTTCTTATGAGTTGCCGTGATGCCTGCACGCAAGGAAGCTCAGCGCACAAAAAAGCACGACCGTTCTCAAGGATTGTACAACAGAATGGCAGCAGCGCCAGCCCTCTTTTCAGGGGGCGGCGCGCTGGCGCGGCAGGGAGATGCAGGCAAAAAGCAGCGGTGCTTGAGCAAGATCAGCCATACAGATGCAGCAGCACCTGCACGGCGACGATCTTGACGATGGTCATGCTGGGGAAGATCATGGCGTAGCCCAGGTTGGGCCGGTCCGACCTGGCCAGGCGGTTGGCGAACACCAGCACGGCCGGGTTGCCCGTGGCGCCGGCCGCAATGCCCAGCAGCTCGGGAAACGGCAGGCGCAGGAAGACCTTGCCCAGGATCACGACGATGGCCACCACCACCAGCACCGTCACGGCCCCCAGCGCCAGCATGGGCAAGCCGTCGGCGCCCACCTGCTGCACGAAGGGCAAGCCGGACGCCATGCCGACGGCGGCGAGGAAGATCGTCAAGCCATAGTTGCGCATCACCAGGTTGGCCGACAGGGGCAGGCGCCAGCTGACCTTGCCCACCCTGCCCAGGCGCCCCAGGATCAGCGCCATCACCAGCGGGCCGCCGGCCAGGCCCAGGCTGAACGAGCCTATCCACGGCAAGGGGATAGGCACCAGGCCCAACAACACACCGAGCACCATGCCCATGCCCAGCGAGACATAGCTGAACTCGGCCGTGGCCGTGATGGAGTTGCCGAACAGCTTGCGCACGTCGGCAGCGTATTTCGCCGGGGCAATGGCCATCACGCGGTCGCCGAATTCCAGCGTCAGATACGGGTGCGGCAGGATCATGGCGTCGCCGCGGCGGATGAAGGCGATCTGCAGGGGAAAGTCTTTCGACAGATTCAGCTCGCCCAAGGGCACGCCGACGATTTCCGCATCCGACACGAACACTTCATTGCCGTCGAAATCGCTGCGGTCCTTCATCAGCCGGCCCGGGTCCAGGTGGCCCAGCGCCGTGCGCGCCGCTTCCACGCCCTCGACCGTGCCCGACACCATCAGCGCGTCGCCCACGCCGATCACCAGTCCGGGGTCGGGCAAGCGGTTCTGGTGGCCCTGGCGCACGCCGATCACCTGCACGCCCGCCAGCGGACCGTCGGCCAGTTCCGACAGGGCCGCGCCCGCCAGCTTGGCCGCGTCGATGGTAATTTCCGACACGATGATGGGCGCGGGTGGCGGCGTCAGCACGGGTTTCAGGATGCGCCCCGCCAGGTACAGCCCCAGCATGGGACCGACGACGCCGAACGGGTACGCCACGGCATAGCCGACGGCCGCATCGCCATTGCCGTGCGATGCTTCCAGCGCCGCCTGCAGGGCGGCCGTGCTGGTCATGGCGCCGGCAAACACGCCGCTGGCCATGCGCAGCGAGATATCGATCCACTGCCCGCCCCAGACGGAGACGGCCAGGCCGCCCATGACGGCAAGGAAGGCGATCAGGTTGTGCTTTTGCCCCGCGCCGCGCAAGCCGGCGAAGAACTGCACGCCGTACTGCACGCCTATGCCATACAGAAACAGCAGCAGACCGATGGAGCCGACCAGCGGCGGCGGCACGGAACCGGGAGCGAATGCGCCCAGCGCCAGCCCCGCGAACAGCACGCCGCCCACGCCCAGCGAAAAACCGAACACGCTGATACGCCCCAGTGCATAGCCGGCGCCGATGACAAGAAACAGGGCCATGATGGGCGTGGACTCCAGCGTGTGGCGGAAGAGATCTAGCATGGGCGCAACCTTATTCGGGGGACAACCCAGTTTAGCATGCACAAAAGCAACACGATGGCGCAATGACAAGCAAGCGTGCGCAGGGCCAGCCGCTTAAAAAAGGGCAAAAAAAAGCCCGCTGCGGGAGCGGGCTGAATCTAATTCCTGTGAGGAAGTAGAGGAGACAGGTGCAATGATGCCGCGTCGCAGCATATAAATCTAATTGTATGTTGTGATGATAGAAATATGCTTTATCAATATCTCGGTCATGCCGATCCAAAAACGATCAGCGTTCGCCGGGACCCTGGCGCGCGCGTGGCCAGCACGCGGGCCTGCTCCACGCTCACGCAGGCCTGCGGCGCAAACCCCGCCGGCATCGCCTGCGCATCTCGCCGGATCAGTTGCGGATCGTTGATCACGTCATAGTTTCCGCGCTTGAACACCAACTGCTCGATGCCAGCGTCACCCGCAGGCACCGGCTTGACGACGACGAGCGACCAGTGCCCCTCATCGCCCTGGTACCGCTGTTGCTTCAGGAAGGCGTTGACCCGGTCCGCCAACGGCGCCGCGCCGTGCAGTTCACTCTGATACGGCGCCAGCGGGCACAGCAGCGTGCCGGCCGGCCAGGCCGTCCCGGGCAGCGCTACCGGCGTGTCCGGGCGCAATTGGGCCAGGTAGCGGTCGAGCGGGTGCCGTTGCTCCGCACAGGCACCGAGCGCCAGCAGCGCCAGCAGGGCGGCGGCGCGACCAAGAGGAATCATCAAAGTAATTCCCGGGTGAAGGTAGCGTACATGTCGCCATGTTAAGCGATAAGCGTGTCGAAGCGGGCCGGATCACATTGAATCCGCGCGCATCCCGGCGCCGCTGGCAGCGACAGGCAAAAAAAAGCCCGCTACGGGAGCGGGCTGAATCTATTTCCTTGGAGGAGATAGAGGAGACAAGTGCATGATGCCGCGTTGCAGCATATAAAACCACTTTATATTCGTGATGTCAGAAATACGCGGCAGTGATATTAAGGGCGAGGAGTAATGCCCTACGGCAACCTTTATGCTACCACCTCCGTTTTCCCGTCGCCGGCACGCAACATGTTCTTGATCCCGCGTAACGCTTGCCGCACGCGGGCCTCGTTTTCGATCAGGGCAAAGCGCACGTATTCATCGCCGTATTCGCCGAAACCGATGCCGGGCGACACGCTGACCCTCGCTTTTTCCAGCAGCAGCTTGGCAAACTCCAGCGAACCCAGGTGGCGGTAAGCCTCGGGGATATGCGCCCAGATGTACATGGACGCCTTCGGTTTCTCCACCATCCAGCCTGCTTCATGCAAGCCTTTCACCAGCACGTCGCGGCGGCGCTGGTACTGGGCACAGATCTCCGCCACGCAGCTTTGGTCGCCTTCCAGCGCGGCAATGGCCGCCACTTGCACGGGCGTGAAACTGCCATAATCGTGGTAGCTCTTGATGCGCGCCAGGGCCGCCACCAGTTCCGCATTGCCCACCATGAAGCCGATGCGCCAGCCCGCCATGTTGTAGCTTTTCGACATGGTGAAGAATTCCACCGCCACGTCGCGCGCGCCGGGCACCTGCATGATGGACGGCGCCTTCCAGCCATCGAAAGTGATGTCGGCGTAGGCCAGGTCATGCACCACCAAAATATTGTGCTGCTTGGCCAGTGCCACCACCCGCTCGAAGAATTCCAGCTCCACGCATTGCGCCGTCGGATTCGACGGGAAGCCCAGCACCATCATCTTCGGTTTCGGATAGCTTTCGCGGATGGCCCGTTCCAGTTCGGCAAAGAAATCCACGCCCGGCCCCATGCGCACGGAGCGGATATCGGCACCGGCGATGACGGCGCCCCAGATATGGATGGGGTAGCTGGGATTGGGCACCAGCACCGTGTCGCCCCGGTCCAGGGTCGCCAGCATCAAATGCGCCAGGCCCTCCTTCGAGCCGATGGTGACGATGGCTTCGCTGTCCGGGTCGATGTCGACGTCGTAGCGCTTCTTGTACCAGTGGGAAATGGCGCGGCGCAGCCGGGGGATGCCTTTCGAGGCGGAATAGCCGTGCGTGTCGGGACGTTTCACCGTGTCGATCAGCTTGTCGACGATGTGGGCCGGGGTGGCGCCGTCGGGATTGCCCATCGACATGTCGATGATATCCTCGCCACGGCGGCGCGCGGCCATCTTGAGTTCGGCGGTGATATTGAAAACGTAGGGGGGAAGACGATTGATGCGCGAAAAGCTGCGCGGAGCTTGGCTGTCGGTCATGGTAGATATCTTTACGTAAGCGCCCGGATCCGTCCGAGCGACGTTGGCGCAGTGGCTGCGCCTGCAACGATACTAACCCGGGCTTGCGCAAACTGGCAAGCGCGATTCGGACACGCTACAATACGCCCAGATCGAAAATGAGCGCACCGGTTGGTAACCCGGTAAGTGCCCGGCACCGTCCGGCATGCTCCCGCCCACGCGGACCCACGGCGCTGACCTTTGGCTATGACACCGGCCGGGGAAGTGGTCTGGTTCGTGCATCCTTCCCGCCGCGCCATCCCTCCCCTGCCTTGATGAGGAATATAACGGATGGCAACACACGACACCGCAGTAAATGGCATGACCCTGGACCGCGCCGGCATGGAGCAGCAGCTGGCCTTGCCGGTGCGCCACTTCATCGATTGCGCGTTCGACGGCGAAGACTTGTCGCGCCTCGACTTGCAGGGCTGCACGTTTGAGCGCTGCACCTTTGCCGACACGAATTTATTTGCCAGCAAGCTGGCGCGCAGCACCTGGCGCCGCTGCCGCGCCGGCAGCGCCGACTTCGAATCCGTCGACGCCGTCGACGCCAGCTTTGAAGGCTGCGACCTGAACAACACGAAATGGCGGCGCGCCAAGCTGGCCTCGGTCACCTACCGCGGCTGCAAGCTGACGGGCGCTTCGTTCGAGGAAGTGGCCCACCTGGGCCTCAGCTTCGAAGACAGCCTGCTGGTGGGTGCCGACCTGCGCGGCTTCTCGTTCCGCAAGGCGACATTGAAACAGCTGGACTTTTCCGACGCTTACCTGGCCGGCTGCGATTTCCGCGAGGCCGTCTTCGAAGGGGGCAGCCTGCGCAATGCCACCATCAAGCTGGCGAAGTTCCAGGGCGCGGACCTGCGCGGCGCCGACATCGACGGTTTTAAATTAAGCGAAGCGGCGCTGCTGAAGGGCGCCGTCATCACGCATGCGCAGGCGGCCAATTTCATGCGCGCGCTCGATCTCGTGGTGATTTGATGGGAACAGGCAAAAAAAAGCCCGCTACGGGAGCGGGCTGAATCTATTTCCTTGGAGGAGATAGAGGAGACAGGTGCATGATGCGGCAGCGCGGCATATCACGCCACTTTATATTCATGATGATAGAAATATCCACCAGTGATAATGAGGCGCCATCACGGTTTCACGCCGTGCGGCGCGCCGCCAGCGGCAAAAATTCCCCCAGCCATACCAGCAAGGCCAGTCCCGGGAACGCCATGCCAGTCAGCAAGGTTGCCTGCCAGCCATAGCTGGCATACACCCAGGCACCGACGGCCGAGCCGGCCGCGCCGCCCGCGAAGAACAGGGCAAAATACAGGCCGTTCAGGCGGCCCCGCACTTCCGCGCCCAGGCTGAAGATGGCGCGCTGGCCCAGCACCAGGTTGGCCGCCACGCCCATGTCGAGCACGATGGAAGCCGCCACCAGCAAGCCCAGCGCCACGTGTTTCGACTCGGGCGCGAGCATCGGCAAGGCGAAGGCGACGATGCCCAGCGCCAGCGCGGCGGCCGTGGCCGGCAAGGTATGGCCCGCATCGGCCAGGCGGCCCGCGATGGGCGAAGCGACGGCGCCGGCCATGCCCACCAGGGCAAAGATGGCGATGCCCGTTTGCGACAGGCCGAACGCGGGGCTGGCCAGCACCAGCGGCGTGACGGTCCAGAACAGGCTGAAGGCGCCGAACAGGCCCGCGTGGTAGGCGGCGCGGCGGCGCAGCACAGGCGTGCCCAGCAGCAAATGCCACAGCGAGGCCATCAGGGCAGGATATTTCATGCTAGCCACGGGCTGGCGCACGGGCAAGGCGCGGCGCAGCACGGCAGCCAGCGCCAGCATCAGCATGGCGGCACCGCCGAACACCACGTGCCAGCTCGCATGGGCCGCCACCAGCGACGCCACGGGACGGGCCAGCATGATGCCCAGCAACAAGCCGCTGACGACCTTGCCCACGGTTTGCCCCCGCGTCGCTTCCTGCGACAGGTGAGCGGCAAACGGCACGATCACCTGCGCCGCCACGGAACCGAGGCCGATGGCCAGCGCGGCGGCGAGGAAGACGATGGCGCCCGTGGAGAGGGCCGCCACCACGAGCGCCGTGGCCGTCACCAGCAGGGCCGTGACGATCAGGCGGCGGTTTTCCAGCAAGTCGCCCAGCGGCACGATAAACAGCAGGCCCAGGGTATAGCCCACTTGCGTCAGGGTGACGATCAGCCCGGCCGCCTTGGCCGACAAGCCCGTGGAAGCGCTGATGGGGCCGACGAGGGTTTGCGCGTAGTACAGGTTGGCGACGATGAGGCCGGAAGCGATGGCCAGCAGCAACACCATGCCGGGTGCAATGTCGGGGGGAGCAGACACTGCTGCGCGGGAAGAGGCCTTGTTCATGTTATTTCCTCGGTTCGTTAGGGATGGGTCTATTCTAGGCAAAGCCGGGCCCAAGATAATTAGGGCATAATCCCCCTACACTTTTCACATTAGATGAACAATTCCACAGAAAGCCTGCCCCCATGGACAAGATCAAGGCCATGCAGACCTTCGTGCGCATCGTCGAGGCCAACAGTTTTTCCAAGGCGGCCGAAACCTTGAATCTGCCGCGCGCGGCGCTGACGGCCACCCTGCAAAAGCTGGAAGCCTACCTGGGCACGCAATTGCTGCAGCGAACCACGCGCCGCTTGTCGCTGACGCCGGAAGGAGCCGATTACTTTCGCCACTGCATCGACATCCTGCGGGCCGTGGACACGGCGGAACTGGCGTTTCGCGGCCCGGAAGCGAAGAAACCGCGCGGCTTGCTGCGCATCAACCTGCCCAATACGGTGGGCCGCCGCCTCGTCATTCCCCATGTCGCGCACTTCCACGCCGCCTATCCCGAGGTGCAATTGCAGCTGAGCCTGACGGACCGCCTGGTGGACCTGACACAGGAAGGCATCGACTGCGCCCTGCGCGTGGGTGACTTGCAGGATTCCGCCTTCATCGGCAGGCAGATCGGCCTGATGCGCTTCGTCACCTGCGCCGCGCCCGCCTACCTGGCGCGGCACGGCACGCCGCAGACCCTGGCCGAGTTGGCCGCACACCGGGGCATCATGCATTACTCGGGCCGCACGGGCCGCGCCTTCGACTGGGATTTCCAGCAGGACGGCGAGGTGGTGCGCGTGCCAATGACCGGCCCCATCGCCGTCAACGACGCGGATGCCAGCGTCGCTTGCGCGTTGCAAGGACTGGGACTGGCCCAGGCGGCCGTGTACCAGGTGCGCGAATACCTCGACAGCGGCGCGCTGGTGGCCGTGCTGGCGGATCATCCGCCGACGCCCATGCCCATGTCCCTGCTGACGCCGCAAGGCCGCCTGGCCACGCCCAAGCTGCAGGCGTTTACGGGCTGGATCACGGCCCTGCTGGCCACCCAGCCCGACGTGCAATTGCCGCCGCGCCAAAACTGAAGCAAATCCGGGGCAAAAAAAAAGCCCGCTGCGAGAGCGGGCTGAATCTATTTTCTTGGAGGAGAATAGAGGAGACGAGTGAATTATGCTGCATCGCGGCATATCATGCCAATTGATTGTTGAAATAACAGAAATACACTGAGCCAATAACTGCGGCCAGCGCGCCAAAAAAAACGGGGCCGGACCCGCTGGTCCGGCCCCGTCCCGGGCTAGGCGCAAGGCGCTGCGGCGGAGCGAGCGCTGGCCGCCGCGCCGCCCTCCCCTGCCTGCCTACTTCGCCGCAGCCACCGGCGTGGCTTTGGCGTCGGCAGCGGCGCCATACGGCAGCACCTTGGCCGCCAGGCGCGTGTCGGCCTTGATCAGCGCCACTTCGTCGGCCAGGATGCGCGCCGATTCGTTCAGCAGCACGTCCTTGGCGCTCTTCGCGGCCGTCTCGGCATCGAGTTCGGCGCTCAAGGCCCGCTCGTCGCCCTGCAAGCCGTCGTCGGTGCGCAGCGCGCCCTTCACGGCGGCGATCTGCTTGGCCGTCTTGCTGGCCGCTTTCGCGCCCTTCAGCACGTCCTTCGGATCGGGAATCACCACCAGGTCGTCGGACGGATTGGAAATCTGCGCGATCAGGCGTTTTTCACGGGCCTTGGCGCGCGCTTCCTGGGCATCGCGCTCCTTGCGGCGCACGGTTTCGTTCAGCGAGATCTGGTTTTCCTTGCGCTGCTTGACGACGAGGGCGATGTCATCCTGCAGGTACTGGAAATCCTTGTCCTTGGCCACGCGCGCCTCATGCTTCTTGTCCAGCAGGGGCACGATCTCCTTCAGGTCGCCCGTCGGCAAGTACGGCGCCGGCTTGATGGCCACCCATGGCAGGGCATTGTCGTAGCTCGATTCGCCGAAGTTGTCCGTGTCCGACATGGCCGGCAGCTTGATGTCGGGCGTGACGCCGCGCAACTGCGTGGTGCCGCCATTGATGCGGAAGAACTGGGCGATCGTCATCTTCAGCTCGCCGAAGCGGGCTTTCTCGCTGCCGCCGAAACGGTCCAGGCTGAACAAGGTCTGCACCGTGCCCTTGCCGAAGCTGCCTTCGCCGATGATGACGCCGCGGCCGTAGTCCTGGATGGCGGCGGCGAAGATTTCGGAAGCGGACGCGGAGCCCCGGTTGATCAGCACGCCCATCGGGCCATCCCACGCCAGGCCGGCGTTGGTATCGCTTTCGATGTCGACCTTGCCTTCGGCATTGCGCTGCATCACGACGGGACCCTTGTCGATGAACAGGCCCGTCAGTTCGACGGCCTCGTTCAGCGAACCGCCGCCGTTGTTGCGCAAGTCGATGAGGACGTTGTCAACCTTGTCCTTTTTCAACTCGCCCAGCAAACGGCTCACGTCGCGCGTGGCGCTCTTGAAATCCTTGTCGCCGCGGCGGCGCGCTTCGAAGTCCTGGTAGAAGGTGGGCAGGGAAATGACGCCGATGCGGCGCTTGACGCCGTTGTCGCGCACTTCGATGACGGATTTCTTCGCCGCCTGCTCTTCCATGCTGATTTTCTTGCGCACCAGCGGCAGGACCACGTGCTTGGCGTCCGGGCCGGCATCGGCCGGCAGGATGTCGAGGCGCACCACGGAATCCTTGGCGCCGCGGATCAGCTGCACCACGTCGTCGATGCGCATGCCCAGCACTTCGGTGATGGGGCCGCTTTCGCCCTGCCCCACGCCAACGATGCGGTCGCCCACCTTCAGCTTGCCCGACAGGCCCGCCGGGCTGCCCGGCACGACTTCGCGCACCACCGTGTATTCGTCGCGCGTCTGCAGCACGGCGCCAATGCCTTCGAGCGACAGGCGCATGGCGATGTCGAAGTTTTCCGAGGCGCGCGGGCCCAGGTAATTGGTATGCGGCTCGATCGACATGGCGTAGGCATTCATGAAGATCTGGAACACGTCTTCGCTGTTGAGCTTGCGCGAACGCGCCGTGTAGCTCTCGTAGCGCTTGTCCAGGGTTTCCCGGATGGCCTTGTCTTCCTTGCCCGCCAGCTTCAGGCGCAGCCAGTCATTCTTGACGCGCTTGCGCCACAGGTCGCGCACTTCCTCGTCATTCTTCGGCCAGGCGGCCTTTTCGCGGTCGATCTGGTAGCTTTCGTCGGCCGTGAAGTCGAACTTGGTTTTCAGCAATTCGCGCGCATACGTCATGCGCTCGTCGAAACGCTGCTGGTACAGATTGTAGATGGCGAACGGCGCCGTCAGGTCTTCATTGGTGATGGCATCGTCGAGCTTGGTGCGCAGCGGGGCGAAGCGGTCGATGTCGGCCTGCACGAAGAACAGTTTTTCCGCGTCGAGCGACTTGAAATAGCGGTCGAAGATCTTTTCCGACATGGCATCGTCGAGTGGCATGGCCTTGTAATGGACGCGCGTCAAGACGCGCGAGGCCCACAGCGCGGCCTGCGTTTGCTGGGCCAGCGGCTTCATGGGGGGCGGAGGAGCGGCGCTCTTGTCCGTCTGGGCTGCGCCAGCTTGGGCTGACAGGGCAAGCACCAGGGTGACCAGCATCATTTGCTTCTTCATCGGCTTCTCCGAAAATTAGTTAAATCAATTCCAGGCGGCGCGACTGCGGGTGCGCCTGCCAGCAAGACAGTAAGGGGAATACACGACTGGTCTGCATATTATTCTACAGGATACGGCCAGGCAGTCTCCCATGGAATATCAGTTTCTTCCTGGAAGCTTAAACGCGGATTAAGGATGGCGTTTCATTCATTACAAAGTGAAACATCCGTGAGCAAGTGCCACGCCCGCGCGCCCGGCTGGCCGCCGGCGCGACGGGCACCGCGGCAAAACGCCAGATACCACGCCAGAAAGTCAATATACGGTTTTCACATCGCTTGATCCAGATGATGTTTTTACGCGAAATAATGATTCTTGTCGGAAATACTTAGTAATAAAACGCAAGTAACATGCTATCATCGCGCCCTGAAATCACGCTGGCCCGTGCACGGCCGCCAGCCCGGCAAGCCGCCCTGGCGCGGCACTTCCCCGACAGCTCCCCTCCCCGCGTGTCATGTCATGACCAGGAATGGCCCTGCTGATGACTCCTTAGCCACACGCACTGAAACCATATGCCCACTTTTTCGCTCTCCCTCCGCCACTGCAGTGTCGGCGGCAAGATCACCGTCTTCACGTTTGCCCTGGTCAGCCTGATCCTGGCATCGAGCAGGTCAACCAGGCCATCGCCCAGATGGACCAGGTGACCCAGCAGAACGCGGCCCTGGTGGAGGAAGCGGAGGCGGCCGGCGCGCTGCAGGAGCAGGCACAGGAACTGACGCAGGTGGTGGACGTGTTCAAGCTGTAAAGAGCGGCGGGTGCTAAGATGGCGCATCCATGCCGCCAGGAGCCACGATGCACAACGACTACGTTCTGATTGCCCGCCTGATGATTCCCACGGACGCCCACGTGATCCGCGGTTGCCTGGCCGCCGCCGGCATCGACGTGCTGCTGACGGACGACCAGCACATGCAGGCCGACATGCTGCTGGCCGCGGCCATCGGCGGCGCCCGCGTGCTGGTGCGCGAGCACGACGTGGCGCGCGCCAATGACATCCTCGCCGCCTTCGAGCGGGGCGACCTGGCCCTGTCCGACGATGCCGACGTGGGCGCGCCGGCGGTGGAGTAATTCAGGAATAGAAACAGCGCCCGCACGCCTGGCGGTAACTCTCGTTGCCGCCTATGCTGATCTGCTCGCCTTCCTTGATGCGGCGGCCCTGCTCGTCCACGCGGATATTCATCGTGGCCTTCTTGCCGCAGGTACAGATATTTTTCAGTTCCTCGATGTCGTCGGCCAGCGCCAGCAGGTAGGCCGAGCCGGGGAACGGTTCGCCCTTGAAATCCGTGCGCAAGCCATAGCAGATGACGGGCACGCCCTTTACCTGCGCCAGCTGGTGCAATTGTTGCACCTGGGCCGTGCTGAGAAATTGCGCTTCGTCAACGAGCAGGCACGCCACCTGCGGAATATCGTCGAGGAAATTCGTATCGGCATGGAAGATATCGACCTGGCGCTGCGGTCCCAGGCGCGAGGTGACGCGTCCCACGCCGTAGCGGCTGTCGATGGCGGCCGTGTACAGGCGTACCTGCTGGCCCTGCTCTTCGTAGTTGTGCGCGACTTGCAACAAGGCCGTCGACTTGCCCGCGTTCATCGCGGAATACCGGAAATAAAGTTTTGCCACTGCCGCCTGCCCTGTCTGAGTAAATTGCAATACTATTCAGTATCTTTTCGAGGCGTGATTATAAATCGCCTTGCCTGCCTTGCGGCAGCTTAATGTCTGCGCCGACAGCGCTGCATGGCGCGAAAAAACGGCGCATACTGGGACGATGCAGGCCGCCGTCCATATGCGCGGAGCGCATATGCAAGCATTAAAACATTCGTTCGCGGCCCCTGTCCACCGGCCTACACTGCGCGGCACGGAAAGCGGCTCGGGACACGATCCGGAGCGGCTGTTCCGCCAACAGGAGCCACCATGAATGATCGAATGCCATCCCCACCCCAGCCGCCGGCGCTATACAAGCTGATCGGCAATACCCCCTTGGTCGAAGTGACCAGGCTCGACACGGGCCTGTGCCAGCTGTTCCTGAAACTGGAATCGCAGAATCCGGGCGGTTCCATCAAGGACCGCATCGGCCTGTCCATCATCGAAGCGGCCGAAGCCGACGGCCGCCTGCAGCCGGGCGGCACCATCGTCGAGGCCACCGCCGGCAACACCGGCATCGGCCTGGCCCTCGTCGGACGCATCAAGGGCTACCGCGTGATTCTCGTCGTGCCCGACAAGATGTCGACGGAAAAAGTGCTGCATCTGAAAGCCCTGGGCGCCGAAGTGCACACCACGCGCTCGGACGTGGGCAAAGGCCATCCCGAGTACTACCAGGATTACGCGGCGCGCCTGGCGCGCGAACTGCCGGGCGCCTTCTTCGCCGACCAGTTCAACAATCCGGCCAATCCGCTGGCCCACGAAACGACGACAGGACCGGAAATCTGGGAACAGAGCGGCCATGACGTGGACGCCATCGTCGTCGGCGTCGGTTCGTCCGGCACCCTGACGGGCCTGACGCGCTACTTCCGCAAGACGCAGCCGAAGCTGGAATTCGTGCTGGCCGACCCGCAAGGCTCCATCCTCACGGAATACATCGAGTCCGGCAAGGTGTCCGACACGAGCGGCTCCTGGGCCGTGGAAGGCATCGGCGAAGACTTCATTCCATCCATCGCCGACATGGACAGCGTCACGCAGGCCTACACCATCAGCGACCAGGAAAGCTTTGATTCCGCGCGCGCCCTGCTGCGCGCCGAAGGTATTTTAGGCGGCTCGTCCACGGGCACCCTGCTGGCCGCCGCCCTCAAGTACTGCCGCGAACAAGCCAGTCCGAAGCGCGTCGTCACCTTCGTCTGCGACACGGGCACGCGCTACTTATCTAAAGTCTACAACGATGGCTGGATGCGCGACCAGGGTCTGTTGCAGCGCCCGCCGTCGGGCGACCTGCGCGACCTGATCGGGCGCCGCTACGACGAGGGCGACGTCGTCAGCGTGGCGCCGGGCGACACCCTGCTCACCGCCTTCAACCGCATGCGCGCCAGCGACCTGGCGCAGCTGCCCGTCATCGAGGCGGGCAAGCTGGTGGGCATCCTTGACGAATCGGACCTGCTGCTGCATGTGTCGAGCGACGCCGCGCATTTCGCCGGCCTGGTGGGCGCCACCATGACGACGCAGATCGAAACCCTGGCGCCCACCAGCGGCCTGCCCGCCCTGCGCGCCACCCTGGACCGGGGCCTGACAGCCGTCGTCGCCGACGATAGCGCCTTCTATGGCCTGATCACCCGCTTCGACCTCCTCAACCACTTACGCAGGACTTTATCTTGAGCCAAGACATCCCCCGCAAGAGCCATCTGGCCACGCGCGTCATCCACGCCGGCCAGTCGCCCGATCCGTCGACGGGCGCCATCATGCCGCCCATTTACGCCACCTCCACCTTCGTGCAGGACAGTCCCGGCGTGCACAAGGGACTCGATTACGGCCGCTCGCACAACCCCACGCGCTGGGCGCTGGAGCGCTGCGTGGCCGACCTGGAAGGCGGCAGCGCAGCGTTCGCCTTCGCCTCGGGCCTGGCCGCCATCTCCTCCGTGCTGGAATTGCTGGACGCGGGCAGCCACATCGTCGCCGGCGACGACATGTACGGCGGCACCTACCGGCTGTTCGAGCGCGTGCGCCGCCGTTCGGCCGGCCACGCATTCACGTATGTGGACCTGACCAATCCCGAGAACCTGCTGGCCGCGCTGCGCCCGGAAACGAAGATGGTGTGGGTGGAAACGCCGACCAATCCCATGCTGAAACTGGCCGACCTGCGGGCCATTGCCGACATCTGCCGCGAACGGGGCATCATCGCCGTGGCCGACAACACGTTTGCCAGTCCGCTGGTGCAGCGCCCCCTGGAACACGGTTTCGACATCGTCGTCCATTCGACCACCAAGTACTTGAACGGCCACTCGGACATCATCGGCGGCATCGCCATCGTCGGCGCGGAAGCACGCCAGGCGGCATGGCGCGAGCAGCTGGGCTTTCTGCAGAACTCCGTGGGCGCGATCGCCGGGCCGTTCGACAGTTTCCTGGCCCTGCGCGGCGTGAAAACCCTGGCCATCCGCATGCAGCGCCATTGCGAAAGCGCCCTGGCGCTGGCGCAGTGGCTGGAGCAGCAGGAAGAGGTCAAACAGGTGTTTTATCCGGGGCTGGCCTCGCACCCGCAGCACGCGCTGGCGCAGCGCCAGATGGATGGTTACGGCGGCATCATCTCCATCGACCTCGACACGGACCTGGCGGGCGCGCGGCGCTTCCTCGAACGTTGCGAGGTGTTCGCCCTGGCCGAAAGCCTGGGCGGCGTGGAAAGCCTGATCGAGCACCCGGCCCTGATGACGCATGCCAGCATCCCCGCCGAACAGCGGGCAAAACTAGGCATCGGCGACGGCTTGATCCGCCTGTCGGTGGGCATCGAAGACATCGAAGACCTGCGCCACGACTTGCGCACGGCCCTCGACGCGATCTGATCGGCCCGGCGACTATTTTCCCGGGTGGTAGCGGCGCTCCAGGTGCCGTTCCACCTGTTCGGGATAAAACAGCACTTCCTTGAACTCGCCGCGCGCATACATGGCCGCCTGGTCCTGGAAGTGCGGCGACTTCGGGTCGCCGCTCTGGCCGCCCGCGAGGATGCTTTTCGCCTTGATGCGGGGGCCGAATTCCACGGCCGCCACAAAGCTGTTACCCCGCTCGCCATAGATGCGCTTCGTCGTACTCTTGCTGCTCTGGCCATACGCGGCCAGCGCGCCCCAGTTGCCCGACGCGTACGGCACGGGCAGGCTGGCTTGCGCATCGTCGAACGGCTGCACGATGTCGCCCGTCAGGCGCTGGAAGCGGTTGATCTCGCCCCACGGGGTTTGCCAGCTGCCGAAATCGCGCTGCAGTTTATCCGCCGCCGTCGCCAGGGCCGCCAGGCGCTGCGCCGCAGTGACCTTGTCCGTCGCCAGAAAATCGACTACCGGCACGCCCTGCTCGCGCGCCTGCTTGCCCGTCAATTCCGCCAGTTCCTGGCCCCAGAACACGGCCAGCGAGGTAGCGGTGGAAGTGAGCGAATAGCGCCAGTCCCAGGCCCGCAGCAAGGCGATCTTGTCGGCCAGCGCCAGCTGCTGCGCGCCGCCGGCCGGCAGCGCATCGTATGCCGCGAACAGGGGCGGCAGCAGCGCCTCGAACGCCGTCAGTTCGCTGTCATACGATGCGGCGATCAGGCTGTCGAGCGTAAAACCGGTCTTGTTCTGAAAAACCTTGACCGCATGCAGGCCGCGCGCGTTTTCGCCATACACGGACATGTAGGCGGGATAGTCCTGCTGGCGCGGGCTGTTGGCGCCGGCCGCCGAATACGGCCAGTTGTTCGTATTCTGGATCCAGCCATTCTTCGGATTGAACAGGGTGATGGTCTGCGCCACCGTGTGCAGCCCTTTCCATTCCGTGGCCGGATCGCTGCCGTCGACGGGCTGCTTCCAGTTGAAGCGCGGGTCGCGCACGGGAATGAAATTGCCGTGGAAATAGGCGATATTGCCATCCGCATCCGCGTACACGGTGTTGTTCGAGGAATTCGTGCGCAATTCCATCGTTTGATAAAACGCCGCGTAATCGCGCGCCTTGGTGCGCGTGTACGATTGCGTCAAGGCCCTCAAGGGCTCGTTCATCAGGCGCACGGCCACCCAGCGTCCATCCTGCGCGCGCACGATGGGGCCGTGGTGGCTGTAGTAGACCGTGATGGTCTTCGATCCCATGGTGCCGTCGGCCCGCTTGTACGGCAGGGTAATCGGCACGGCTTTCAGGGGCCGCAGCGCGCCATCGTAGCGGTAGAACCAGGCGCCGTCCTTGTCGACGATGCTTTCCAGGTATTCGTCGATGACGTCGCCGCCGCCCGAGGTATGCATCCAGCCGACGCGCTCATTGAAGCCCTGGTAGACGAAGAACTGGCCCCAGGTGACGGCGCCGTACGCGTTCAAGCCTTCGCCGCTGGTGACCTGCACTTCCGGGCGGAAGTAGAACGACGTATGCGGGTTGATCATCAGCAGCGCATGGCCATTTTTGGTGATGGCGGGCGCGATGGCGAAGCCGTTCGAGCCGCTCGGTTCCGGCTCCAGGCCGGTCTCCAGGCTGGCCAGCGCCACGGCGGCAGGACTGGCCTGCTGGCCGTAGAACGCTTCGAGCTGCGCCAGGTTGACGGATTCGATATCGCCGCCGATGCTGCCTTCGCTGAAACTGAGGGCCATCCACGGCTCGAAATGCGTGATCAGCCTGGGTTGCACATGCGGGTGCGTGGCCAGGTAAAAATTGAGGCCATCGGCAAAGGCGTCCATCAGCTTGCGCAGCCACGGCGGGCTGGCGCGGTACTGCGCTTGCAGCTCGGCCGGGTCGATGAAGAGCTTCATGCGCAGGTCGCGGTACAGTTCGCGCTCCCCCTCCACCTCCGCCAAGCGCCCCATGGCATTGATATAGTTCAATTCCACGCGGGGGAAATCGTCCTCGGCCTGCGCATACATCAGGCCAAACACGGCATCGGCATCGCTCTTGCCCGTCACGTGGGGGATGCCCCAGGTGTCGCGCGCGATGCTGACATGGGCGGCCTGCGCCTGCCAGCGGGCCATGTCGGCGGCCGGAACGGCGCTGGAAGCGGCAGGCGCGGCCAGCGCGGGAAGACTGGCGACAGCGAAGGAAGCAAACAGGACACTGCGACGTAACATGCACAAACTCCCGGTCAGGATGCGTCAATCAAGGCGGCGATGCGCTGGTTCAATTCGGTATTTTCCGCCTGCAGCTGCGCCACCTTCTGTTTCAGGCTGGCGACCTCGCCGCGCAGGCGCTCCGCTTCGGACGGCGTTTGCGCCGCGTTTTCCGCCCACGGCTCCTTGCCCGTCTCCGGCGTATCCTGCGACACGTGCACTTTCGGCTCGCGCGGCGTGCGCGTGGCGGCGCGCTGTTCGCGGATTTCCTTGGCCGCCTGGCGCAACAGCTTCTTGCCGCCGGCGACGGCCGCCACCTGTTCTTCCGGCGGCAGCGACGCCACGGTGGCCGCCGCATTGATGGAGATCGTGCCCGAACGGACGGCTTCCACCAGTTCCGGCGAGGCCGCCTTCTGGATCTTCTCGATCTGGCTGATCTGGTTGCTGCTCAGGCGCGCCGCCTTGGCCACCTCTTCGCGCGTGCTCATGGGCGGCTTGGGCGCGTTTTCGCCTTCGGGCGCATCCTGGGCGCTGACGGGCGCCGGGCTGCGGGCGGCGACGATTTCCTTCTTGCGCAGGGCCAGCACCCCGCGCTGGAAGTCCGACACGCTGCGGCGCGCCAGGTGATTGTCGATCATCCACAGCATGACGTCGTCGAGCGAGGTAAAGCTGGTGTTCTGGATGGTCTTGAATTCGATGCCGTGCTGGCGGCAGATGGCATAGCGGTTATGCCCGTCGATCAGCACGTCGTTCCACAGCACCAGCGCGTCGCGGCAGCCTTCGGCCAGCAGGCTGCGCTCGAGTGCCGCGTATTCGCTGGCGGTGAGCGGGTCGATATACGACTGCAGCACCTGATTGATAGTGATATTCATGGTTGTCCTCAATAATGCAGCTGGCGGCGCGATGGTCCGCGCCGGCACGAATGCTACACCATCTGCCGTCCATGGCCGGGTAAAATCACGGCGGCACAGCTCATTCCAGAACACAGACCATGAAAAGAAAGTACGCCACCGCTGCGATTTTTGCCGTTGCCGCCATCGGCTTCACCTGGGTCAGCCCCTACATCGCCATGTACCGCATCAGCATCGCGGCGAAATCCGTGCGCCTGGAAGCGCTGGCGCAGCACGCCGACCTGCCCTCCATCCGCGCCAGCGTGGCGCGCCAGCTGCAGGCAGCAGGCGAAACGGCCGATGCGGAGGAACTCAAGGAAATGCTCGACACCATCGTCTCGCCGCCCGGCATCACGGTGCTGATCCTGCACGGCAAGCAAGGCGCCGATGGCCAGCGCCACGACTTCGGCATGGCCTACCGCTCCTGGAATGAGGTGGCGCTGCGGCGCAAGGGCGCCGGCCCCGCCGCCAGCCAGTTCCTGCTGCGCCGCCAGGGCATCTGGGACTGGAAACTGGCGGACATCACCTTACCGCCGGAATTACTTTGAAGAAACTTGATCTAAAACAACACTTACCTAAACCGCTATATTGATTTACGGAAATATTATGTAGAATGCCAACACTTCAGGCGCACCGGGTCGCCAGGTTTGCACGATGAAAAGAATGTTGCTTCTCGCTGTAGTGGCACTGGTCGCCCTGGCCGGCATCTTCTATGGCAGCCCTTACCTCACCATGAACCAGATCCGCACGGCGACCCTGAATGAGGATACGGAAGCGCTGGCCGCGCATATCGACGCGGCCCGGCTGCGGGGCAGCCTGGGCAGCCAACTGCAGGCCCTGTTCTCGGCGCCGGAAGTGGCGGACGACATCAGTCCCGACGTCATCGCGCCCCTGCTCGACACCATGCTCATGCCCGAAGGCATCGTCGCCTTGATCAAGCTCAATGACCGCTACGAACGTCCGCTCGCCAAGGTCAGCGACATCAGCGGGCGCCAGCGCAACACCAAGCCCGACTACACCCTGCGCTACACCTCCTGGGACAGCGTCGTCATCCAGCGCGCCCACAGCAAGAGCCACATCGGCGAACTGACCCTGACGCGCGACGGCGTGTGGGGCTGGAAGCTGACCTCGGTGGCATTGCCGAAAAATCTTCTGGCCGACGCCTGAAATACCGGCGCACTGCTATCATCTGCCCATCCCCATTCCTACGGAGGCAGCATGTCTGACCTGGTACAACACGCCCTGGCCCACGCGGCCAAACCTGCCACCACGCCCTGGGTCGTCACCCTGGTCAGCGGCGAAAAGCTGACGGGCCCCATCACGGCACTGGCCGACGGCTGCTACGCCATCGGCCTGGGGCAAATCAAATACTTTTCCAGCGACAAGGTCGCCAGCCTGAACGTCTCGGGCGCGGGCGCATTTCCCATCTGATGGCGGAACCAGCCGGGCCAGGCGCCACGGACCTGGCGGCCCAGCTGCAGGCCCTGGAAGCGGCGCTGCAAAGCCGGGCGGTGCGCGCCGACGGCAGCAGGCTGGCGGCCCTGCTGGCCGACGAATTCGTCGAATTCGGCAGTTCCGGCCATGTCTGGACGCGCGCGGCCACCCTGGCCGACTTGCCGTCGCAGCCGCTCTGCGCCCGCAGCATCAGCGATTTCCGGGTCCGGCAACTGGCCGGCGATGCGGCACTCGTAACCTACCGCTCGCTGCGGCACGCCAGCGGCGCCCTGCCCGCCAGCGCCAGCCTGCGCAGCTCCCTGTGGAAATGGCGCGATGGCCGCTGGCAAATGGTTTTTCACCAGGGCACGCCGATGCCCGGCTGAGTTGGCGACCGGCGCTGCCAGGCCTTCCCCCCAACGGGCTAACGCGCGACAGCGGAACTGGCCGCCGATGTCGAAAAGTTGTTTTCTGGCACGCAAAATCTGGTTGATTTACTGAATTTTTTATGTAACAATGATTTTAACAAATAAAACAAATAAAGAAATTTATTATTGAAATCGGTTTTATTTGCACGATCCTCACACCACGAATCCGTGTTCTGGATAGAGAAGCACTGCGTAGGGCATCACACGCTGCCAGGCAACGTCCTGCCACCCGGCCCACGCAAGCCCCCTTTCTAATCTTCATCACGCATCTTGGGAGAGGCATCATGGATAAATTCACCGTTCGCACCCAGCTCACTCTGGCTTTCGGCCTGCTGGTCTTTCTCCTCATCGGCATTTCGATCCTGTCCATGCGGAGTTTCTCCAACTTCAACACCAACTTCGAGCAGTATGTCAACGGCATCACGGCCCGCGCCAATACGGCGCACCGCGTGCGGGACGCCATCGACATGCGTGCCGTGGCGGCCAGGAATCTGGTACTCGTGAGCAAGCCGGAAGACATGGAAGTCGAACGCCGGCACGTCCTGCAGGCGCAGGCCGACGTCGTCAAGAACATGCAGCACCTGCTGCAGCTGGCGCAAGCGCCTGGCGTCTCGGACGAGGTACGCGCCGTCATCAACAAGATCGACAGCATCGAAAAACGCTATTCTCCCGTGGCGCTGGCCATCGTGGACCTGGCCTTGCAAAAGAAGAATGAACAAGCCATCGTCAAGATGAACGATGAATGCCGTCCCCTGCTGGCAGCCCTCGTCGCCGCCAGCGATGAATATTTTGCCCTGACGGACCAACGCTCCACCCTTATCCTGCAGGAAGATAAGGAACAGTACATACTCAACCGAAATATCCTCATCGGCGCCAGCCTGCTGTCCATCGTGCTGGCGGCCCTCGCCGGCTGGCTCATCACGCGCCACTTGCTCAAGGCGCTGGGCGCCGAACCGCGCCAGCTGTGCGACTCTGTCAGCCTGCTTGCCGGTGGCGACCTGACGGGCAAACTCAACGTCGCAGCGGACGATACGGCCAGCGTGCTGTCGGCCCTGCAGCGCATGCAGGTGTCGCTGACCTCGGTGGTCTCGTCGGTGCGGCAGGATTCGGACACCGTCTCCCTTGCCGCCGCGGAAATTTCCACGGGCAATAACGACCTCTCCATGCGCACGGAACAGCAAGCCAGTTCACTGGAAGAAACGGCTTCCTCGATGGAAGAGCTCACCAGCACCGTGCGCAAGAATGCGGAAAATGCCCGCGAAGCCAACGCCCTGGCCAGCACGGCATCGGAGGTCGCCAGCAAGGGTGGCGCCGTGGTGGGACAAGTGATGGGCACCATGGACCTGATCAGCGAATCGTCGCGCAAGATCGTCGACATCATCAGCGTCATCGACGGCATCGCTTTCCAGACCAACATCCTGGCCCTGAATGCGGCCGTGGAAGCGGCCCGCGCGGGTGAACAGGGCCGCGGCTTCGCCGTCGTGGCAACCGAAGTGCGCGGCCTGGCCCAACGCAGCGCCAGCGCGGCCAAGGAAATCAAGACGCTGATCGACGATTCGGTGAGCCGCGTCGACGCCGGCTCCCGGCTGGCGGCACAGGCAGGAACGACGATGTCCGAAGTGGTAGCCAGCGTTGCCCGCGTCAGCAACATCATCGCTGAAATCACCATGGCCAGCCAGGAACAATCGGCCGGCATCGAGCAGATCAACCAGGCCGTGACGCAAATGGATAGCGTCACGCAACAAAACGCGTCGCTGGTGGAAGAAGCGGCGGCCGCCGCGGAGTCCCTGCGCGACCAGGCCAACCACCTGGTGCAGACGGTCAGCATCTTCAAGACGCACGACAGCCATGCGGCGGCACCGGCGCCAGCGCGCGCCAGCGCCAAGCCGTTGCGCCTGGTACCGGCCAGCAGCGCCAGGCCCCCGGCCGCCGCACCGGCGAAACGCCGCACGGCGCAGGTCGAGGCCGTGACGGCAGGCGATTGGGAAGAGTTCTGACCCGCTTCGGGCATGCGGCCACGCATGCCCTGCATCACGCGCACGGGGGATAGCCGCCGCCAGCATCCCCCTGTCGCGCTGCGACCACATCCGCCTCGCGAAAAAAGCGCCGTACCCGTTGCCTTTCCTGTCTGCCCCTCGCGGCACCAGCGCACAACAGGCTGAATTGCCACGACAATCATAGACACTCCTGAGCCATAATTACGGGCACAAGGAGAAGGTATGAGCGGAAAGCGGTACACAGAGGAATTCAAGATTGCTGCGGTCAAGCAAGTGGCGCAGCGCGGGCACCCGGTTAGCGAAGTCGCAGAGCGGCTTGGCGTGAGCATCCATAGCCTGTACGCCTGGGTGAAACGCTATGGCGTCCCAGAGGAAGAGCGCAAGGCAGTTGATGTCCAGGCCGACGAAATGCGGCGCTTGAAAGCCGAGCTCAAGCGCGTCACGGAGGAGCGCGACATTTTGAAAAAGGCCGCGGTGTACTTTGCCAAGACGTCCGTGTAAGGTACACCTTAATTGTTGAGTTACAGGACCAATTCCCGGTGCGACGGCTTTGCAAAGTGCTCGAGGTTCATCCGAGCGGTTTTTATGCTTGGCGTCTGAACCCTGAAAGCAAACGTGCCAAGGAAGACAAGCGCCTGCTGGTGCCCATCAAGGAATCTTGGCTGGAAAGCGGCAGCGTGTACGGCTACCGCAAGGTCTGCGACGATCTGCGCGAGCTGGGTGAGCAATGCGGCATCAATCGCGTTCATCGCCTGATGCGCGCGGCTGGGATACGTTCTCAGACGGGTTACGCCAGGCGCAAGTACAAACGTGGCGGCGCGCCGTCGCTAGTGGCGCCGAATCATCTGCAGCGGCAGTTTGATGTGCAAGAGCCAAATCGCGTCTGGGTCACGGACATTACCTACATCCGGACGTACGAGGGCTGGCTGTATTTAGCCGTTGTACTTGACCTGTTCTCGCGCCAGGTGGTGGGGTGGTCGATGAGTTCACGCATTGATCGCGAGTTGGCAATGAATGCGCTGCTGATGGCCGTTTGGCGTCGCCAGCCCAGCAATACGGTGATGGTGCATTCCGACCAGGGCAGTCAATTCAGTAGCTACGACTGGCGCGACTTCCTGGACGAGCACAATCTTCAACAGAGCATGAGCAGGCGTGGAAATTGTCATGATAATGCTGTTGCCGAGAGCTTCTTCCAATTGTTGAAACGGGAACGAATTCGGCGCAAGACCTATGGCACCCGGGAGGAAGCGAAGCAGGAGATCTTTGACTACATCGAGATATTTTACAATCCAAAGCGCCGCCACAGTTTCAGCAATGGCTTGTCGCCGGTCGAATACGAAAAGCGGTATTTCCAACGGCTCTTGAGTGTCTAGCAGACTCGTGGCGATTCAGGCCACGCTTTTTTGCGCCCGCGCAAGCCAGCCTGACCTACAGGTCGGGAGACTCGCCGCCACCGGGCGCGGCCTGGCAGAGGGCATGACGGATACGCAGACCGGACAGTGGCATGGCGCACTCCCTGATGGCATTTTTTTAGAGAAAATCCCACATCCAGCAAAAAGTACCAACACAGTTCATCGCTTTTAAGGTACGCCGATGGACGCGCATGGACAACAAAAAACCCGCGCTCCCATGACGAAGGCGGGTTTTTGGACGTTCTTGGATTTTTACGGCTGAGTTCTTGGTGCCCGGAGCCGGAATCGAACCGGCACGCCCTTACAGGCGGGAGATTTTAAGTCTCCAGTGTCTACCAGTTTCACCATCCGGGCAGCGCGGCAAGATTCTAGCACAGGTGATGCCGATTGCACCATCTTGCTCGGCAATTGGCCTGTCGCCGTCATTCGCTCCCGTGGCTGTTCTCCTTCGCCTTCTCCCTGGCCTCGTCCGGCGACGCCAAACCATTGAAGAACAAATTGAGCAGCACGGCGACGATGGCGGCCAGCAGGATGCCGCTGTGCAGCAAGGGGGACAGGGCCTTGGGCATGTGCTGGGCGTACTGTTCCGCCACCAGCGGCAGCATGCCGAACCCGATCGACAGGGCCACGATGAACAGATTGTTGCGGTTGCTCTTGTAGTCGACGCCGGCGAGGATGCGGATGCCGGTGGCGGCCACCATGCCGAACATCACCAGCCCTGCGCCGCCCAGCACGAAGGCCGGCACGGCTTCGGCCGCCTGGGCAATCTTCGGGATCACGCCCATGACCAGCAGGATGATGCCGGCCGCGACGCACACCCAGCGGCTGCGCACGCCCGTCACCCCCACGAGGCCCACGTTTTGCGAAAACGAGGTGTAGGGGAAAGTATTGAAGATGCCGCCGATCAAAGTGCCCAGGCCGTCGACGCGCAAGCCGCGGCTGATGTCGGCCTGGGTGATGCGCTTGTCCGTCATCTCGCCCAGCGCCAGGAACATGCCCAGCGACTCGATCATAACGACGATCATCACCAGGCTCATGGTGACGATGGCCATCACGTCGAAAGTAGGCATGCCGAACTGGAATGGCGTGACGATGGCAAAAGCCTTGGCGCTGGCCACCTTGGCGAAATCAGCCTTGCCCAGCGCAAAGGACAGGGCCGTGCCGGCAATGATGCCGATCAATACGGCGATATTCGACAGGAAACCGCGGCCATATTTCGCTACCAGCAAGATAACCGCCAGCACGAAAAAGGCGATGCCCATGTTGTCCAGCGCGCCATAGCCGGGGTTGGCTATCATCGGCACGGGGCCGGCTGGTGCGGGCAAGCCGGCCGCCGTGGCCGCAGCAACCATGTTGGCGAAAGCGGGGTCGGCGATCTGCGCCATGGCCGGCGGCCCGCCCATGGCCCAGTTGACGCCCACGCGCATCAGCGACACGCCGATCACGGCAATGATGCTGCCCGTGACCACGGGTGGAAACAGGGCCAGCAGCCGGCTGATGAAGGGCGCGATCAGCATGGAAACGACGCCGGCGCCGATCACGGCGCCAAAGATGCCGCTGATGCCCAGGGCCGGATTGTTCGCCATGGCCAGCATGGGGCTGACGGCGGCGAAGGTCACGCCCATCATGACGGGCAGGCGGATGCCGAAATATTTGCCGATCCCCAGGGACTGGATCAGGGTCACGAGGCCGCAGCAGAACAGGTCGGCGCTGATCAGCGCCGCCACCTGCTCGGGCGGCAGCTTGAGCGCGCGGCCGACGATCAGGGGCACGGCGATGGCGCCCGCATACATGACGAGCACATGCTGCAAGCCCAGGGTAAACAGTTTGCCGGCCGGCAGCACTTCATCGACGGGGGAAGATGCGGCAGGCGCGGTACCGGGCGCGTTGCGGTGGATGGACTTCAGACGGGGAGAGGCCATTTACGCTCCATTTCCTGGGTTTCCGTGGCCAGGATGGACGCGGATGAAAGGGAAAAGCAAGAGAGAAACGGGACGACATGAACATGCTGATGGCCGGTGATGCATGCGAAGCTCCTTGGATGGGGACGACTTCAGCAAGCCATGCACGCTTCGTGCCAGCACCGATTGTATACAGGAATTGTGCCGAAATATCATCTCGGCAATAAAAAGGGGCACCGGACGCGCACTGTTGCACTGTTTTCTGGCACGCCTCCGTGCAGCCGCACCAGCAGGCGGCATCGGCCGGCATCGGGATCCGGCACGACGAGCACGAGAACGAGGACGACGACATCGACGACGCCCCAGGTGCCGCCGACAGACCCAGGCCGCAAGTGCAGGCCACAAGCACGGGCCAGCGCCGCGCCAAGCGGGCCCCGGGGCTTCACGGCCAAGTACCCCGCCAAGTACCCCAATACATGCTTGACTATCCCAGCGGCCAGAACTGGCGCGCCGCTGCGCGCCCCATGGCGCACTCGTTTCCGATTCACGGCCAACGGTGCCCGCAAGGCCACGCCTTTGGGTGCCATGCATCGCATCCCGTTCTGTTGGCCCTCAATCCAGAATATTCTCAGAACGGCGTTCTGGTGATGACTTAGCCGCCGGCGCAGCCGTCTATCAGCGCTTCCAGCTGCCGCACGTAGGCCGCACGCAGGTGTTCGCGGGCGAGCAGGGCTTGCGTTTGCGCAAAGATGCCCTGCCGCGGCACGATCGGCAAGAATGGCGCCACGGGACGCGCGACGAGACAGGGCACGACTATAGGCAGCCTGTCCGGCGCAGCGTCCTGCGCCACCATCCCTGCTGGCCCGCCCGCCGCGCAGCCACCGAACAAACAGAGCAGCAAACCCGCCAGCAACAGCGCCGCTGCGCTCTTCAACGCCGCCGTCATCGTCACCTTCACGGTATCCCGCCTGCCGTATCGCTGGCAGCGTCACTGGCAATCAATGCTTCTGCCGCGCGGCAAACGTCGCCGTCCGGCTGCAGGGCCAGGATGCGCGCCGCTGCCGCCTGGGCATCAGCCTGGCTGGCCTGCGCGCTGGACAGCGCCTGCCGTGCGCGCGCAGACCGCTTTGCCCCCTCCTTGCGCAAGGCATAGACTGCCACGTTCTGGCGCTGCAACGCACCTTGCAGCGCCTGCACTTTCCCCGCGCAAGCGGCGCGTCCCGCTTCGTGTCCCCAGCGCTGGGCGCACAACACGGCTACGCCCAGCAGCAACAGCAGGGCCAGCACCATCGACGGCGGCTTCATGCCAGCACCCTGCGCGCCGTCTGATACAGCGCCAGGCGCTCGGCCAAGCCATGCACGCCGCCATTGATACGGCGCGTCAGCCTTTCCTGGTCGCCCGCATCGGCCAGCCGGTTCAGGCCGCGCGACTGCCAGAACCAGCCTGCCGAACGGCAAGCGTTGCCTGGCTGCTCCAGCAAGTCAGGCCGGGACAGCAGATCCAGGTGCAAGGCCACGCCGCAGGCCGCATAATTGGCGCGCCCCGTCACCTGCAGCAAGCCGCGTCCCTTGAAACGCATGCCGTCGCCGGCGACGACATTGCCGAGGTCGCCGCGCCCTTCATACGCGGCGCCGCTGGCCAGTTCGCGCACGTAACGCAGCTGGCCCGATTCATGGCCCACCTGGGCCAGAAATGCTGCCTGGCGCAGCGGCGTATCGATGCCGAATTCCGCCATGGCCGCCTTCAGGGGTTCAAGGAACAGCGTAGCGCGGCGGCCAGCCAAGGGCATGATCTGCATCAATTGCGCGCCTGTCACAGCACGCCCCGCACGTCCTTGACGACGGCCGCCGCATCGGCCGCCAGTTCGCCGATATCCTTGCCGCGCCGCTTGTCGAACCAGCGCACGCAGGCGCCCAGTACCCACCAGGCGGGCAAGCCGGCCGCCACCATCAAGGGCGCGGCAATGAAAAGAAAGCCCGTGGCCGGGTCGCCGCCATACAGGCCTGCCACGGTTTTCGCGCTGTCGAACAGGCTGGGCCACCATGACAGCACGGCGGCCACCAGCAGCGGACCGAGAAAGGTGGAAATGATAATGCTGGAACAAAAGCGGATGAATGCCTCCTTGGTGGACTGGGGCCACATGAACATGAAGCCCAGCGACGTGGCGGCGGCGCCGGCCAGCACGGGCACGCCAAACAGTTTGATCAATGCGCCGCCGGCGGCGGTGGTTTCGAGGGCCATGATTGCCTTTCTATTGGAGAAATAAAAAAACCCGCCGAAGCGGGTTGGAGGTGAATTGCTGGTCTGCTACACGGCCTTGACCATCACATAGGCACGACCGTCCGGCTCGATCGAAATGACGCGGCCGACGGCATGCAGGTACTGCTTTATGGTGAGGTCATCTTCACGCACGGCGATACCCTTGATGCCGTCCCCGTCCTGTACCGGCACGATGTAGTCGCCCGGCTGGGCGCCCAGCACGTTCACCGGCACGCGGCCGGCGATGGCAATACGGTCGACCTTCTGGCGCTCGACCTCCAGCGCTGCCTCGAACGTGGCCATGGCCTCGCTATCCTGCTGCACGACGGCATCATGCGCGGCCAGGGCCGCAGCATAGGCAGCCTGCTTGGCCGCCCACTCGGCATCGGTATCACCGGGCGTCACCACCTCGCGATATTCGGGTGGATTAGTGCCGGGCAGCGCCTGCTGCTCAATTACATCGGCGCGGCGTAGCGGCGGCATCGGCGCCATCCCTGCCCGTGGTGTCGGCCGTGGCCCGACGCAGCTGGCCCAGGAGTCGCCACCGACGAAAGAAGGCTCCGTTGACTTAATGCCAAAAAGAACTGCATCTGCCCATTTATCTGTGAGGGTATTGTCAGCTGTAATGCCTACCATTTGGCCCTTGGCAACAGTGCTGCAGTACTCAGCCTTAAGGAAGTACTCCGCATAATCATTACCGGCTGTATTAACGGTGCCGGCTGTAGACATGCCACGAGACGTGCCCGAATCTTTCGAGATGAACAGAACCGAGTTGGCTTGCGTGAATGGCGAGCCATCGCCTGCGTAGATTGCGATCGCCGGGTTAAGGTCTGCACGACCTGCCGACATCACATAACCACCAGCACTCACGGGCGTTGTAACCCGCATCTGTCCTGCTACCTGTAACAGTTCTTGCGGTTGAACCGAACCGATTGGTACATTCGTTCCGATAAGCAGTTTACCGCTTTCTGTAAACCGCGCAATCTCCCGGAAGCTAGCACCGCCTGCGCCCACCTCAAACGCAGTGTATCCGGCAGCGTTCAGCGTAGGATCTCCGGCGCCGACAATCCGGCTGCCGTACCCGCCGCTACCACCAGGATAACCGAACCGGATTGCGGTACCTGCAATACCGGCTCCACCAGCATTGGTGAGCAATGCAAGTTGCTCAATGATGCCAGCCGTTCCCACGCGAAGTGCGGTGACGGTTGAGGTCGTCGTCAGCGGCCCCGTCATGGTCCCGCCGGTCAATGGAACAGCATTGTAGGGACCAGCGGCAAATGCATCCCACATCTGGTTCAGCACTTCGACCACGTTTTTCATGCCTGCGTAAAATTTTGATGCCATTTTTAAATCCCTTCGATTTGTAGTGGTGCGGAATAGGTCTCGTAATACGGTGTGGACACCGCATCGAGGTTGCTTGCCTTGCCATACAGCATGTGGTCCTGCTCGAGGAGCGGGTCAGGGTTTTCCGGATATAAGCTAAACAGCACTGCGCGCTCCTTGCCGTTCTCGCGCAGAATGCGCATGAACCTGGCGCGGTCTTCCGGCGTAAGGTGCGCCAGCTGGATGCTCAGCTTGTCACTGGACGTGCCTATGACGGTTTTCATGTCGCCCGCAGCCGTACGGTAATCCTCGCTGGTGTCCTGCAGCTGCAGCTGGGCTCCGTAATCTGCGTTGCATTCGGGCGACCAGTAATTGCCCGTTACCAGGCGCGACAGCTCGATGTAGCCATCCGGCGTATCGGGGCACAACACGTCGATCACCATCCGGCGCACGAAGACTGGAGCGAACCATGTCACCGCATCGGCGCCACCGCCGCGTGCCCAGCTGTTCACGCCGCCCCAACGGTAGGCGTTCCAGCCCAGCGGCAGTTCACCGAACGGATAGGATTCCAGCGGCGCCTCGGGGCAAGGCATGGTCCAAGCGGAATCCAGTACCGGCACCGCGTCGCCCGGCTGGGCAAAGGCCCGCACGCGCATGCGCGCGCTGCTGGTCAGATTGGTAAAGATCAGCGCCACGCAAGCGATGGCCTCTTGCGTCGGCCAGGTGGCCGTGATGGTCTGCACCGTGCCGGTGGCGCGCAGCACGGCCGATTTACTGTCGCGCTGCAGGTTGGCTGGGCCCAGCGTGCCGGCCTGACTCAATGCGGCCAGCACGGCGCGGTCGGCGGCGTTGTCGTGAATGATGCGGAGATTTGGCATGTTATTCCACCGTAGTATTAGATAAGCGTTGATACACCGCATTCACAGGCGGGCGATCAGCGCCAGGACGAGTGCCTATCGTCACCGCCTGCTCCACCATGGCCACCGTCACGCGGTAGGTATGATCGGCAGCGCTATGCGTATCATCAGTAAAAGTAAACGCCCCCGTTACACTGAGGTTGCATGTGGACGGCTCATCAAAATTGAGCGTATTTTCGATGGCAGCCGGTGGCCCTGTAAAAGTGGAGGTGGCCAGCAACGTATCCGCCGCCGCACCTGCAAGCCCCCTGTACAGGCGTACCACTGCTTGGGTACTTCCGGCTCCCGCCGTGTACTTGGCGCGGGTCGATCCCAGGCTTCGCCGCCAATCGAAGCTGCAGATCACCGTGATCAAACCGCCATTCGAGCCGAAGGGGCCGTTGATTAATTGCGCGTTCGGGTTTATCTCCGGGCTGGTCACCGCAGTTCTCAGCGCCCCGGCGGTCAACGCCCCGCCGAAATAGCCTGCGCCAGTGCGCTTGAGATAGAAAATCGCGTTGACGTCATTTTTGGCGCCGGCGCCGGCCCACATGGCATACACGGGATCATCCGGCCCCATTTCGACGCGAAACCCAGTGCCCTCGCCCGACACCACGTTGCCAGCGAACGTCGCCTTGCCGCCAATAATTTTCAGCCCTGGCGCGTACATATCTCCATTGCTGGAAATTTGCATGTATCGCCCGTTGCCGTAACTCCCCCACAACGCACCTTCAGGGCCAAGATAAAATCCCGTGCCATTGTTTTCCGGCCACCCCCACCCCGTGAAACTGCCCCCCATCACCGCACCGCGCGCTGTGAGGTTATTCACCTCCATATTGCCGGCGCGGCTCAAACGCCAGCCGGCCAGGCCCGCCGCATAGTTCGATGACCAGATATCCCCACCAATTTTGGCATTCGTAATCGAGGCGTTCTGGATGAACGCATCGGCGATATACACGCCGATGGGGATGGTGACGCCGCCTATCACCGTCTCCGTGGTGCGCACGATGAACGGCACGGCAGTCGGAATGCCGCTGCCGGCCGGCGCCGCGATGAAGAAGGTGCTGGCGCGCACGCCGAAGTCGACGCGGCCGCCGCCACCGATCAGCTCAAAGCCGCCGGAAACGCCATTCACATCCACCTGCACGCCATATTTCGCCCGCGCCTCGCCCAACGACTCGGCGGTGGCATCGGCCAGCACCTTGACAGCGGCGTACTTGTCGACCAGGCCCGTCACCGGGTCGCGCAGGGTTGCCTGCGCCTGCTGCAGGAACGATGCCGCTGCCTGCGCGCTGCCGTCGGCATTGGTCTGCGAGTTGGCCGCCTGCGCGGCGTATGCGCCCGCATCCGCCGCCCGGGTCGTCGCCGTCGTGGCTGAATTATTTGCGGCGATGGCCGACTGGCCTGCCTCGTTGGCCTTGGCGCTGGCCGTGCCGGCCGAACCTGACGCCGCCTGTGCCGCGTTGGCGGCGCCGTCGCGCGCTGCCTCGGCGCTGACCTTCGCAGCGCTCGATGCGGCCGATGCCGTCTCGGCGGCGTTCGCGTAGCTGGCGGCGTTCTGCTTGCTGTCAGCGGCGGCAGCGGCGCTGGCGCCGGCGCCTTGCGCCGACTGCGCGGCAGCTGCTTGGGATGCCTGGGCGGCCGACGCCGAGCCGGTGGCGCCGGTAGCCGCCTGCGATGCCTGGCCCGCCGAGGTGCTGGCACGGCCCGCATCCGCGTTGGCGGCCGTGGCCGACTGGCTGGCCTGGCTGGCGTACTGCCCGCCCTGGCCAGCAGCTGCAGCCGCCTGCTGCTTGGACAGCAAAGCGGCAGCAGCCGCTTCCGTGGCAGCGGCGGCCGACACCGCCGCGCTGGCCGTGTCGCCGTAGGCCTCGTCCAGTACGTCGATCAGGTCGATCTTGGCGCCCAGGTCGGCATGCAGCTGCGATTCGGTGATCTCGCCCGTCAGCACGCCCAGCAAGTGCTCGACTTCCGCATCGGACGCGCCGATGGTGCCGCTGCCGGCGTTGTACGGCCCGGGGATGGCCGCGCGCGAGACGTAGCGTATCCAGTAATACCGGGTAACGCCCGGCCCCACCGGATCGACGTATTCGCGGCCATCGGCGCGGCCAACCAGCGCCGCCTGGGCAAAATTATTGACCGGTGCGCGCCACACTTCCGTGTGCGACAGATTACTGTAGTTGGCCGGCGCCGCGTCCCATGCCAGCGTAATCGTGGCCGGATGCCCGGTGGCGACCAGGCCGGTCGGTGCCGGCGGCGGGCGCAGGTCCAGCGCCTGCTGCTTGGCCACCGTCTGGCGGGCAACATAGGTCAGCCCATCGATGACCGTGGTGGCCGTCACCGTCACGATGCTGGCGGCCATGTCGGCAAACTTCAGCACGGCGTCGCCGTTGGCTACCGTCAGCGGCACGGCCGGATCGCTGGAAAACGTGATCTCGCCCACGGCGCCCAGCATCAGGGCCGAGAACGTGATCGCGGCCGGCGTCGGCGCGCCGGCCACCGACACCTCGAACAGCGTGGCGCTGGGCGTGAGCAGCAAGGCGCGGTCGATGGGCGCCGCATAGCGCGGTACCGTGTTCATGATGAGCGTGTCGCGCTCCCCAAAAATCGCGCTCATGCCAGCACCCCCACCGTCGCTCTGCCCGTCAGCCAGAAGCGCGACAGCATCACCACCACACCCGGCACGCCGTCCTGCAAGCCGAAGCGATCAGCGCGCAACGTTACGGGCTGCCCCAGTTCCAGCATCATCATCTCGGGTTCTCCATCAAATTCGTAAATGGTGCGCGGCACCTTGTTCAATTCCAGGCGACGCTGCGCTTCCGCGCGGGCGTCGGCCCGCATTTTCAGGCACGTGTCGATCTGCACCGGATCATCGGACAGGCGGTAGCGCGCGCGCGCCGCCTCGTCGACCACCGTCTCCGTCAGCCACTCGGTGGCGTACAAGTCCGCGTGCGCGGGCGGGATGCTGGTCGTCAGGCCAGCCTGCAACGTCCAGTTCCTGTCGAAACCGATCTTCACGGCAGCCGTCACCGGCAGGCGCTGCGCGGGACGCAGCGAGCGTTCGCGCATCTGCTCCGGGCCGATCGCCACCGGCACGCCAGCGGCCGGCAGCGCGATCTGCACCAGGCGCAATCGCCCCGTGCGCGACATGATCGCCTGGGCGCCCACGCTGGCCGCCAGTTGCTGGATGGCCTGCGCCTGATTCGTGCGGTCCGCTACGTACAGGCCCACCGGCTGCGGGTGCGCCGCGTCGAAGGCCGCCAGATTGACCAGATCCAGGTCAGCCAGCGTAAAACGGTCGGCGGCCTTGCCGTAAGCAGTGGCGATGCGCTGCACCAGCGGCGCGATGCGCGGCGCATAGCCGCCGCCCTTGTCGCCCTGCACGCTGGCCGTGATCGTGGTGGAAAACGGATCGGTCGTCAGGTTGAAGCGGCCCGCCTGGTTATTCAAGGCCACGGCGATCGGCTTGCCGTTCGTGCGCACCTCGAACGTCGATTCCACCGCGCCGAGAAAACCGTATTCCAGGGTGGCGGGATCGGTCAGCAAGGGTGCCACGTTGTGGCATTCGCCGAAGGGAACCGGCAGGATGGCGTCCTTGTTCGGCGTGCTGCCACCCAGCTTGGCTTCGGAAATCGGCGTATTCAGGCGCTGCAGCTTGTCGCGCAGCACCAGGTTGACCGACTCGCGCCCCGCACTGGCCACGTCGGCGATGATGCCGTCGAAGACCAGCTGGAAATCGGCTCGCGGCCAGGAAGGATCGCCGGCCCAGGCCTTGATCGGCCGGTTCATCCAGACGTCGCCCAGCCAGCCATCGAGCGCGCCGTCGGCGTTATCGAGTTCGATATCGCCGCCCGACAGCCCCGCCTCGCCGGACAGGCTGACCTGTTCCGTGAAGGCCAGGCCGCCCTTGGCCAGCGGCTGGTACGCGGTATTCGCCGGCACCTCCTGCGGGCCGGTCACGTAGGGCCGCGAAGCGATATAACGCGTCACCTCGCTGCCGGCCACATTCACTTGCGCCTCGATCAGCACCATGCGGATGGCCGAAGAGCTTTGCAGCCATTTCTGAAATTGCGCATCGGTCATGCGTATTCTCCTTTCACTGCACTGGCCCAGGCAGATGCCCTGGACGATTTATCCACGCCATCGACCACCGTCCTGGCAGCGTTGGCGTTCGATTCAAAGGTGGCTTGGATGGTGGCGCCCGTTTGCGCGCGCTGGTCGGCACGCAAGCCTTCCAGCTCCACGCGCATGGCCTGGTTGTCCTCGCGCAGGCCGCGGATTTCAGCGACCAGGACGTCGGAGCCGACATTCGCCGCCGAGGAGTAACGCACGGGGTCGAAGACTGCCGCTGCAACAGGGGAAGTCATCGCGGCCAGTGCTGCGGCCACGGGAGGATTACCGAGTTGCACGCCCAGATCCGCCGCGCCGCCCATCGCCGCGCGCAGACCGGCAATAGCCTGCGCCACCGTCAGCACGCTGTCGTTGATGGTGATCAGGCCCGAGACCTGGGCATTGAGCGCATCGAGGCTGGCCTGCTGCACGTCGACCTGCGCCGCTGCCCATTTCAACGCTTCCTTGTTCGCTTCGACCACGCGGGCATAATCGGCCGCATAGCGGGCGTCGGACGCATTGACCACCTGCGACGCCGTCAGGAAGGCCTGTTCGGCGGCAGACAAGCCCGATTGCGCCGTCGCGTCACCCGCATTTGCGGCCGCCAGGGTTTTCTCGAACTGCGCCCGTGCCTCGGCATATTTCTGCTCCGGCGTGAGCGTCGACTGGGCGCCCAGGGCCAAGCTGGAATTGAGACCGTTCAAGGTCGCCACCCACGATTTCGACTTGTCCAGCGCCGACTTGGCCGCCGCCGATTCCGTTTCATACGCCTTGGACAGCGCATCCTTGGCCGTGGTCACCGCCTTGAGCGCCTGGATCTGGTCGAACAGGCCTCGATTGCCTTCGGCGATGCTGGCGCGCTGCGCTGCGAGCAGCTGCGCTTCGCTTTGCGTCAGCTGATTCAGCTGCTGTTGTAAGTCCCGCCGTTCACTGGCGATGTCGCTTGCCGTCTTGCTCACTTCGGCCAGTTCGCCCGTGGCTGCGGCCAGGTCAGCGGCATAGTCAGCAGCCTTCTTGAACGGCTCGGCCAAGGACAACAGGGCCACATACAACTCAGCCGACCCTTCTTTTCCGATGGCCACACCGTCAGCAGCGGACAGTACGGCAGCCTTGAAGCCATCCATCGTCGTCACACCACCCAAACTCAGCTTGCCCATGGCGTCATTCACCGACTTGGTGATCGGTGCCATCTTTTCGGATTCAGACAGGAAATTCTCGTAAAAATACGAGGTACCGCTGGTCAGCTTTTCCAGGCCACCGGCAGTATCGATCAAGTCTTCACTCAGCTTTACCGCTGCCATTCCCGTGACGCCGAAAGATTTTCCCAATACAAACAGGACATCACTGACCTGCTGGAAATCATTGGCGATACGGTTCAGTGTCTCAAACGCGCCTTCGCCTATCTTGGCGAAATCGCGCAAGCCGGTGACGCCAGCATCAGCCATCTTGTCGCCCAGCGCCGAAAATGCCGTTTCCAGCGCTTTCTGCTGTTCCTCAGCCGACAGTCCTTTCAAACTGATCTTGCCCAGATCGACCTTGAAGCTGTCCATCCGCGCATTGAAATCGCCCCCAGCCACGCCCATGACGTTGGCGGCGCCACGAATGGCATTGCCCATGCTGACGATAATCATCGTGAACTGTTTATTGACGTCATCAGACATTGCTGCTGTCTCGGTCTTGTTCTTATTACTATAGGTAAAGCCTAGTGCTTTCTTCTTGGTATTGACATCGGCATACGATTGGGCAGTAAAACCGATATCCTCGATCTGCCCCAGACTCATGGCCTTGCCGGTAATCCCCTGATCGACTACCGTCTTGGAGGTATTGAAAAGTTTGGAAACAACACTGCCCAGCACCGTGCCTACCACACTTCCCAGTACCAATCCCAGGGGACCGCCAATTGCCGCCATGCCCATGCCAAGATAGGTCCCCAGCATGGCGCCACCCACGCCTCCAGCCGACATACCGGCAACAACGCCCAGCGTGCCTCCCAGTACTTTGGTTCCGGTCTGCACGCCTGCCGCAGCACCACCCGCTCCCGTCGCTACCGATTCGCGTGCCAGCAGGTTGGCCAGGTTGCCGATGCCCGCAGCCAGCCTGCGCAGCGAGTTATCCATCGAAATGGTATGCGCCAGGCCCAGCCCGGAATTTTTTTCCATGATGGCCAGGCTGCGCGCGATCGAATCACTTTTAGCGGATGAGTCGCCCAGCACCGTGCCGGTGCCGTTTGCTTTCTGGCGCTCCTTGGCGACATCGACATTGCCCCCGCCTCCGCCGCCAATCGCCACACCCAGGCCAGCCACGATCGCCGCCATGGCCGCCATGCGGCCAAACGCCGTATAAGGGTCCCCCGAGCCTTGGCTCAGTACTGCGCTGATACCCTTGGGCACCAGTTCGGCCAGGGTCATGGCCACTTCGGCCGCATGAAATACCTGGGAAACCGTGGTCAACGCCTTGTAGCCAGCACTTTGCTCGTCAAAGAAGCCGGCCGCGGCACCGGCCATGTCGCTGTAACCTTTCATCTGGGCTTGCGTGGAATCAAGCTGCGCTTTCGATTTCGCGGCGATTTTCGCTGGTTCGTCCTCCTTGGCATCCTCCTTCGCATTAGCCAGGGTCCGTTGAATATCCTGCTGGGCCTTCTTGTGATCAACCAGCGCTGCGGTAACCTTGCCTATCGTGCCGCCCACCTTACCGAAGGCCTTTTCCAGCGCATCGCCCAAGGCTTTGGCGCCATCGGCAGCCTCTTTCCATTGCTGCTCGTCGGCTGCCTTGGCATCGGCGCGGTCCTTGGCCGTTTTTGCCTTCGCGTCGTCTTCCTGCTTTTTCCGCGTGTCTGCTGCCTGCTGGCGTGCGATTTCTTTCACCTGTGCCAGCTCGGCCTGCATCTTCGGCTCCACCCTCGCTTTGGCGGCGCTGGCTTCAGCGATCTTGTTCCTGTTTTCCTGAACAGCCAACGGCGTTTTCGCCTTGAAGGCGCTCAACACATCGATCTGCTTCTGGTAGGCATCCGCCTCTGCCTTGCCGCGCTCGCGAATGGTGTTTCTGCGACTTTCAAAATATTGCTCTTCGCTTAAAACGCCACCCTTGCGGTACAACTCATCAAGTTTGGCGCTCTGCTCATAAGCCTCCGTTTTCAAGCGCAATTCATCTTGAATGGCTTGCAACTGCCCCGCACGCCGCGCATCGCTGTCATCGGAACCAAATGCGGGCGGAGGCGGCGCAACCTTGTATGCAGCATGAATGGAAGCGCGCGTCTTTTCCTGCTCTGCCTTGGGAACCGCCAGTGGCGTTCCATTCAGTGTGGCAACGTGTTTGTTGTATTTTTCAAGTACTGCGGATTCCTGGCTAATTTTTTGGGCATAAATCTCAGTGATTGCGTCAATGCCCTTTTTTGCTTGTTTTTGAGCATAATTTTTTTCTTGAACTCCGCGCTGCGCATCAGCAACCTCTTTCTCTTGGGCTAGCCTAGTCACCAGCACCTGCCGCTCCTTTGCTTTCTGCTCAAGATAGCGCTGCAGTTCCTTGCCGCTCATGCCCATGCCTTCATGCGTACCCATGCTGGCATGACCAGTAACTTTGGCTGAATTGACCTCCAGGTCGAGTTGCCTGATCTCGTCTTCCGTTGTGGTCCTGCGTCCGATGCCATTGACACTATCTTCGCCATTCGACCAGAGGGTCTTCATAGCCCGCATCGCCGCACCAACGATGCTCAGGTTTTCGCCGCGTTTTTTCAGCTCCTCGTTGTAACTCTTCGCCGTCGCAATCATCGCTTCCTGGGTCTTGCCCTCCTCCACCAGCGTCTTGATATGCTGGTACTGGCTGGCATCCAGCGTTCGATACACCTCGGCATGGGTATCGACCCAGTTGACAACACCGCCTGCCATCTTGGCAAAGTCCGCGGCAACTTCCCCTGCTGGCTTACCAGTAATCTGTGCAGTGGTCACGGCAGCTGCACCTACCGACAACATGGCTTCGCCCGTAAACTCTCCCGTTTCCAGCAACGTTTGCAAAGCTGCGCGCGCCTCGCCCATGCCGGCATTGTCAAGATCGGTAACCGACTTGACCATGGCATTGAACTGCCCTTCGCTGATGCCGGCAGCGTTGCCTGTCAGTTGCATCGCCCTAGCAAAATTATCCGACTCCTTTTGTCCCTTCACATAGGCTTTCGCTGCAGATGCGGCAGCCTCCCCGAGCATTTGCAGCGCCAGCACCGGCCCCGCGCCCAGGCGCGTGACAGCCAATTCCGTCAGGCCGGATACATTCGCCAGCTCTCCCAGGCCATCCTTGATTTTCCCGACGTCGGCGTTCATGCCGCCTTCGCCGATCTTCAGCGATGCCCTGGCAAAGCCTTCAACGGCGGTCATACCCTTGAACAAGGCATCCGAAGCGTCGCTGCTTTCGTCACCAAGTACTCTGGACGCGTCTGCCGCCGCGCGTACAGCTTCGGCCTGCGCGCGCATGACTTGCTCGGAGTCGCGCATCCTGGCGTTAACATCCTGGACCTGCTGCCCAGCCTCGCCACTGGCGTCGGCAAGGTCGTTTACGGCTTGCGTACCCGCCCTTACCTCCGCCGTATTCACAACAATTAGTATTTCCGTTATCTCTGGCATGGTTGGCCCATAAAAAAAGCCGCGCATGGCGGCCGGGTTGAAAAATGCGGGTCAGCCCGCCGCATGCTGGTGCGACAGGAACAGCGCGTCGAGCTGGTCCAGCAGGTGGTGCTCAAACGGCTCGATGGCGATGCCGTGGCGCGCCTGCCAGGCGAGGATTTCCATGCTGGCGATGGGATTGACGGCCATGCCGTTCTGCCGCTTGCGGTTCAATTGCGCGAACCATTCCCACACGTGGGCCAGCTCGAACGGCATGGCCGGCGCCTCCGGTTCGGGCGGCGCGCGGTACAGGGGATGGCGCCGGGCGGCATCGATATGCTCGCCCTTGGCATGGCCATCGGCCGCGCGCGCGCCGCGCTCGAACTGGTGCCCGGCGTAGCGCAGCAGGCTGGCCGTCAGAGTTTCAAAAAATTCGACTCGTTTTCCAGCGCCGTGGTGACTTTTTCCTGCCAGGTCGGGTATTTTTCAAACGCCGCTTCCAGCAGGGACGCATCAAGCGGCACGGGCGCGCCATTGCTGGTGAAGCCGTACCAGCCCGTGACCACGGCCAGCGCCAGACGCTTCTGGTTGCCGTCGATGGCTTGCACCAGCAGTTCCGCGCCTTCGTCGGTGGACGCATCGATGGCCGTCTTGCGGCGCGCCGACTTCTTGTAGCCTTCGGCACGCACGGCGTTGTTGGCCACGCGGTACTGTTCGCTGTTCTTGCCGACGATGGTCAGGCCGGCCACGGCTTCGCCATCGGCGTCGAAAATGATGGGGACGTCGAAGGTGACAGGAGCGGCTACCGCATTGAGGTTGCCGATGTCGAAACCTGCCTGGATTTTTTGTGCGTTGTTCATGTGTGCTGCTTTCTGGATGAAGTAAAAGTAAAAAAGGCCGCCACGGTGGCGGCCTTGACCTGCATCAAACGCTTACAGTGCGCTGTCCTGGATGGTCAGGGTGGTCGCTTCGTGCTGCGCGTCGCCGCCCTTGTAGCGCAGGACGTCGAAGGCGCAGGTGACGATCTTGTTTTTCTCGCCGTCGTCGATCTTGGCCGAGGTGATCTTGATGCGGCCCATGGCCAGTGCCAGCACGTCGGCTGCCGGTGCCGTGCCCGACGCCATGGCGTAGGCCAGCGGGATTTCAGTCTCGGACTTGAAGTAGTCGAGGTAGGTGGCGTCCTGCAGCAGCACGGTGAACTGGCCCGAGCCCATCACCTTGCCGCGCGAGGCTGCCGTGGCGTACTTCGAGCCGATCACCGGGTCGACCTTGACCTGGCCGTCCAGCGAGACAGACATGCCGGTGCAGATCTGCGACGGGATGCCGTTCACGGACAGCATCGCCGTGGCGCCCGAAAACTTGCCCGAGCCAGGCGCGGCCAGCGGCGTCGGGAAGTACGGCACGGCGGTGGTCGGGCCTTCCGCCTTGCCCATCAGGGTAAAGTCCAGGCTGGTGATGCCATTCGGCTGCACGGCGATATCCATCTTGCTGACCAGCTGGTCGACGAAGCTGCGGTGCACGCCGATCTTCGGGTCCTGCACTTCGGCCGTGAACCAGTCGGTGGTGTGGCCCGTCAGGGGCGTGAAGCTGCGCTTGCCCACCGCCGCCACGCCGACCGAGTCGCCGGCCGCCTTGACGATCATGGCCGAACCGTCCATGAACTGGCCATTCAGGTTGGTGGCCGTCACCGAGGTGACGAAGAAGTTCTTCGCGTTGTTGGCGGCGGCCGGCGCCGTCAAGCCCGTGATGCGCACCACGCTGCCGGCGCGGAAGCCGTCCGCCAGCCAGGAGCCGGCGCTGCGCGTCAGGCCCGTGGCGGCGGCGGCGATGGTGGTTTGCGCGGCGGCCACGCCGCCGGCCGTAAAGTCGCGGCGCAGCAGCGCGGCCATCAGCGGCGCATACGTGCCGCAGGCCGCTTCGGCCTTGATGGCGCCCGTGGTGCGGAAATTGCCCAGGCGGGTATCGCCCTGCTGCTGGCTGGCGTCGATTTCGGCGCTGGCGTATTTGTCCGCTTCCGTGTCAAAGGTGGCGGTGACGCGGGGATAAATCTGGCCGCCGCCGGCGGCGGCCTTGCTGCCTTCCGCGCTTTGTTTGCTGATGACGATCACGCTGTCGATGCCGTTTGCTGTCGATGCCATAGGTAATGCCTTTCGTGGGATGAAAAAAAAGACCGCAGCTGCGGTCTTGGGGTGGAACTGCTGAAAATCGGAAGGAAAAACGACGCAGCCCGCGCGCGGTGAGGCGGCGGGCTGGCGTCTGTGCGTCCGGGCGGCGCGGGGCCGCGCCGGACGGAAGTTGGGCGAAGAGCGCCAGGAAGGCGGTTCGCTGCGCTGAATTCCCCTATCGGTGGCACGCCAGCGGCGCGCCTATTACGAGTGGAGAAGCATGTGGTCCTGCGGTGCTGCTGTTGCGATGACTGTTGCTGCCTGATCGAGACTCTATTGTAGGGGGCTTTTTTTCATCCCCAGGCATATTGCAAAAAAAATTTAGTGACCCAGGCGGCGCATGGCGCGGGCACCGTGCGACTGGAAGATGCCTTCGAGCTCGCTGACCATATCCTTGATGCGCTCCAGCTCAAACCCGCCGGAACAGGTGATCGGTGCCTCGCCGCTGCCCTGGCAGCCCTTGCAGATGGCCGGCGCGCCCAGGGTGTCGGCCGCCACCACGCCCGTGCCGTGGCAAACCTTGCATTTGCTGTCGAGCCAATGCGCAAGCGACGCCTCGGCGACGCGGCGGTACAAGGTGTTGGCCGCCTGCGCATCCCAGGCCGTGTGCGCCCTGACCCAGCGCCGTGCCTTGCCCTTGTGCGTCACGGCCGCGGTCCAGGCGCGCAGCAATTGGGCCAGGTTGCCCGCGTTGCCCTCGAACAGACGGCTGACGGTGCCATCCGCGTACTTGACGCGGCACAGCAAGGCGCCCATGTCGCCGGCCAGCGCGGCGGCCGCGATGACATCCAGGTCGTGGTGGACGGCATCGTCGCGCAGGTTCTGCGATGACAGCGATGCGATGAATTTTTCTGCAAACCCCATGATTTCTCCTCGTTGATACTAATCGTTGTTGCGTGCCGGGCCAAACAGCGCGGCCACCAGCGGATCGCGATGCGCCGTGCCGCGTGGCCAGCTGGACGTGCGGCACACCTGTGGCGGCAGTTCGGCCCAGCCGTCGACTTCTTCGTCCTGTTCGCCCAGCGCGTACAGGGCGGGCCGCTGGCGTCCCGGTTCCGTGCAATGGCGCTGCGCCAGGTGGATCTGCCCCAGGCCGCACATGTGGCGCAGATAGCGGCTCATGGTGCCCGCATCGAGTCCCAGCAAGGCGGACAACTGCGCCGCGCTGGCCTGGCCCTGCTCGCCGATGTACTGCGCGATGCGGGCAATATGCAGCTGCGACTTCCTGCTGCGTCCCTGTAACTGGCGTCCCTGCCGCGGCGCCGCCCTGCTTCCGACCATCTGACTGCTGTTCAACATCTGCCTGACCTCCCGTGGTGTCGCCAGCCGGCAAACGCTGTAGTACGTTTGCGACAGGCAACGAATGGACTTTATCAATCGCTAATGTTAAAGTCAAGCATTTGGTAATTTATCAAACGGTAAATTTCAGGTTTAATGTGGAGATGAATATGTATCAATACAGACGCGACCGCCTGCTGGCCCTGATACGCGACCGCTACGACAACACGCGCAAGAAAATTTCCGACGCCAGCGGCTGGAGCGAGGCGCGCATCTCGCAAATCCTCTCGCCCACCTACCGCGAGGGACGCGCCTTCAGCGAAAAGATCGCGCGCAGGCTGGAAGCGGATCTGCGCCTGGAGGGCATGTATTTCGACCAGGGTGCGGCACCCGACCAGGCGGCGCTGGCCGCGCGCGCCCTGGCCGGCGTGCAGCCCGTGGTCGTGGAAGATGGCGAGGATGAGCGCTTCTACCCGATCCGCAAGGTCAAACTGCGACTGTCGGCCGGTATCACGGGCTTTGCCATCGAGCCGGAAACGCACGACGGCAGCACCATCAGCGTGCCGCGCAGCTGGGTCGAGCGCAATGGCTACCACCCTGAAAAACTGGTGGCTATCAAGGTCAAGGGCGAGAGCATGGAGCCGGCCCTGTACGAGGATGACGTGGTGATCATCAACACGGCCGACAACCGTCCCGCCGACGGCGTGGTATTCGCCGTGAACTATGAAGGCGAGCCGGTGGTCAAGCGCATGGCGCGCGATATCGGCGAATGGTGGCTGACGTCGGACAACCCCGACCAGCGCAAATACCACCGCAAGCTATGCCGCGGCAACGAATGCCTGATCGTGGGCCGCGTCGTGCGCAAGGAAAGCGACCGGATTTGACACCAAAGTTTATCGATTGATAAACTTCGGTAAAGTGACGCCGTTTAAGCCAGCGCGGCCTGGATCTGCTGCAGCGCAGCCGGATCGTCCATCGACGTCAGGTCGCCCGGGCTGCGCCCTTCGCAGATGGCCTGGATCGACCGGCGCAGCAGCTTGCCCGAGCGGGTCTTCGGCAACTGGCCGACGAACAGCACGCGCGCGGGCCGCGCCACGGCGCCCAGCTGGCGGTCGACCACGGCCATCACCTCGCGCTCCAGCGCCGCTTTCGCGTCGGCGCTGTCGACACCCTGCGGGTTCTTCAGGATCACGAAGGCCATCGCCACCTGCCCCTTGAGCTTGTCCTCCACGCCCACCACGGCCACTTCCGACACGTTCGGGTGGCTGCTGATGCTTTCCTCGATCTCGCGCGTGCCCAGGCGGTGGCCGGCCACGTTGATCACGTCGTCCGTGCGGCCCAGAATAAAGTAATAGCCGTCCGCATCGCGCATGCCCCAGTCGAAGGTGGAATACGCTTGGCGGTCGCTGAAAGTGGACCAGTAGGTGTCGACGAAGCGTTCGTCGTCGCCATACACGGTCTGCATGCAGCCGGGCGGCAGCGGGCCTTCCAGCACCAGCACGCCCTTCTCGTTGGCGCCGCACTCCTCGCCCGTGGCCTCGTTGAGCAGCTTGACCTTGTAGCCATACATGGCCAGGCCGGGGCTGCCCAGGCGCGTCGGCGTGTCCGCGATTCCCTTGGCCACCGACAGGATAGGCCAGCCCGTCTCCGTCTGCCAGTAGTTGTCGATGATGTCGACCTTGAGTTCATCGGCGATCCATTGCGAGGTGGTTTCATCGAGCGGTTCGCCCGCCAGGTACAGCGCTTTCAGGGATGACAGGTCGTGCTTGCGCAGCAGTTCGACCGGATGCTTGCGCAGCACGCGGATGGCCGTCGGCGCCGAGAACATGCGCGTGACCTTGTATTTCTCGACAATGCTCCACCAGATGCCCGCATCGGGACAGATGGGCAAGCCTTCGTACAGGATGGTGGCCATGCCGGCGATCAGGGGACCGTAGACGATGTAGGAGTGGCCCACGACCCAGCCGATGTCCGAGGTGGCAAAGAAGGTTTCGCCGGGCTTGCCGCAGAACGTGTACTGCATCGACGCGGCCAGCGCCACGGCATAGCCGCCCACGTCGCGCTGCACGCCCTTGGGCTTGCCCGTCGTGCCCGAGGTGTACAACACGTACGACGGCTCGTTCGATTCGAGCCAGGCGACGGGCACCTGCGCGTCGATGTGCTGCTCGCGCAGCGCCGCGTAATCGACGTCGCGGCCCGGCACCAGCTGCATCGGCACCAGGTGGCGGTCGACCAGCAGCACCTGCTGCGGCTTGTGCGCGGCGATGCGGATAGCCTCGTCGAACAGCGGCTTGTAGGCAATCGCCTTGCCATTGCGCGAACCGGCATCGGCGGAAAACACCAGTTTTGGCTGCGCGTCGTCGATGCGGCTGGCCAGGCTGTTGGCGGCAAAGCCGCCAAACACCACGGAGTGGACGGCGCCGATGCGCGCGCACGCCAGCATGGCGAACGCCGCTTCGGCGATCATCGGCATGTAGATCAGCACGCGGTCGCCCCTGGCGACGCCCAGCGACAGCAGAATGGCGGCGCAGCGCTCCACTTCGCGCTGCAGCTCGCGGAAGCTGTACGTGCGTTCCGTGTTCGTCTCGGTGGAAATGGCGATCAGCGCGGGCGCGTCGCCCTGGCTGTCGACCCAGCGGTCGACGGCGTTGTGGCACAGATTGGTGGTGCCGCCGACGAACCATTTGGCGAACGGCGGGCGGGAATAATCGAGCACTTGCGAAAACGGGGTATTCCAGGCGATCCTTGCCGCTTCCTCGCGCCAGAACGCTTCTGGGGTGTCGATCGAGCGCTGATAAAATGCTGCGAAATTCATGTCTCCTCCGGTAGGCGTGCCATCTGTTGTCGTATTTTCTGTTTGTTCCTGTTCTGCTGATCTGGTCGGGCGCGGCCCGCCGGCTGGTGCCGATCGGCGGCACCATGTGCAGGGCCGGCATCAGGGCGATGACGAACGCCCCTCATGCCTGAATGACCGGACCGACTGCGGCACGGCCTGCATGGCTTATGCGTTAAAGGCGTCGCCGGGAATGCGCACGGCACCTTCCATCAGCACGCGCGCGCTGCGGCTCATGATGGCCTTGGTGACGCTCCAGTCGCCGTCGATCAGTTCGGCTTCCGCCCCCACCATCAGGGTGCCGGAGGGGTGGCCGAAGCGCACGCTGCTTTTTTCGCCGCCGCCGGCCGCCAGGTTCACCAGGGTGCCGGGAATGGCCGCCGCCGTGCCGATGGCAACGGCCGCCGTGCCCATCATGGCGTGGTGCAGCTTGCCCATCGACATGGCGCGCACCAGCAGGTCGACGTCGCCCGCCTCCACCCGCTTGCCGCTGGACGAGACATAGCTGGCCGGCCCGGCGACAAACGCCACTTTCGGCGTGTGCTGGCGCTTCGCCGCCTCGTCAAGGTGGGCGATGAGGCCCATGCGCAGGGCGCCGTGCGCGCGGATGGTCTCGAAACGGGCCAGCGCGGCCGCATCGCCGTTGATGGCGTCCTGCAGTTCCGTGCCCGTGTAGCCGATGGCGTCCGCATCGACGAAAATCGTCGGGATGCCCGCGTTGATCATCGTCACTTTCAAGGTGCCGATGCCGGGCACGTCGAGCTCATCGACGAGGTTGCCAGTAGGGAACATGGCCGAGCTGCCACCATCGCCGCCCTCTTCCTCCGCGGCCGGGTCGAGGAATTCCAGTTTCACTTCGGCGGCCGGGAAGGTCACGCCATCGAGCTCGAAGTCGCCCGTTTCCTGCACTTCGCCATGCGTCATGGGCACGTGGGCGATGATGGTCTTGCCGATATTGGCTTGCCAGATGCGCACCGTGGCGATGCCATTGGCAGGCACGCGGGCGGCGTCCACCAGCCCGCTGGCGATGGCGAACGAGCCGACGGCGGCCGACAGGTTGCCGCAGTTGCCGCTCCAGTCGACAAAGGGCTTGTCGATGGACACCTGGCCGAACAGGTAGTCGACGTCGTGCTCCGGCTTGCTGCTTTTCGCCAGGATCACCGTCTTGCTGGTGCTGGAGGTAGCGCCGCCCATGCCGTCGATCTGCTTGCCGTAGGGGTCGGGGCTGCCGATCACGCGCAGCAGCAAGGCATCGCGCGCCGCGCCCGGCACTTGCGCGCTGGCGGGCAAATCCTGCAGGCGGAAGAACACGCCCTTGCTGGTGCCGCCGCGCATATAGGTGGCGGGGATCTTGATTTGGGGTACGTGGGTCATGAAATTTCCTGAAAAGCCGGGCGGCGCGCGCCTGCGCGCCACCCGGTGAATGACGAACTGCTTACGCTGCCTTGGACGATTCGAGGAAATCCTGCGCGAATCGTTGAAGAACGCCTCCCGCCTCGTAGATCGACACTTCTTCCGCCGTATCGAGGCGGCAGGTGACGGGCACGTCGACCGTGTCGCCGTTCTTGCGATGGATCAACAAGGTCAGGGTGGAGCGCGGCGTGCGCTCGCCCACGACGTCGTAGGTTTCGCTGCCGTCCAGGCCCAGGGTCTTGCGGTTCACGCCAGGCAAAAATTCCAGCGGCAAGACGCCCATGCCCACCAGATTGGTGCGGTGAATGCGTTCAAAACCTTCGGCCACGATGGCTTCCACGCCAGCCAGACGCACGCCCTTGGCAGCCCAGTCGCGCGAGGAACCCTGGCCATAGTCGGCGCCGGCGATGATGATCAATGGCTGCTTGCGCTCCATGTACACCTCGATGGCTTCCCACATGCGCGAGATTTTTCCTTCCGGCTCGATGCGCGTGAGCGAACCGGCCTTCACCTTGCCGTCCTCGACGACCATCTCGTTCTTCAGGGTCGGGTTGGCGAACGTGGCGCGCTGCGCCGTCAGATGGTCGCCACGGTGCGTGGCATAGGAATTGAAGTCTTCCTCGGGCAGGCCCATTTTCGCCAGGTACTCGCCGGCCGCGCTGTCGAGCATGATGGCGTTCGACGGCGACAGGTGGTCGGTGGTGATGTTGTCGCCCAGGACGGCCAGCGGACGCATGCCCTTCAACGGACGCGCACCGGCCAGCGCGCCTTCCCAGTACGGCGGACGGCGGATGTACGTCGTCTGCGGACGCCAGTCGTACAGGGGGCTGACCTTGATGCCATCGTCCGCCTGCGCGGCGAACATGGGGATGTACACCTTGCGGTACTGCTCCGGCTTGACGCTGGCAGCGACGATGGCGTCGATTTCCTCGTCGGACGGCCAGATATCCTTGAGCAGAATAGGCTTGCCGTCAGCGTCATGGCCCAGCACGTCCTTCTCGATATCGAAGCGGATGGTGCCGGCAATCGCGTACGCCACCACCAGCGGCGGCGAGGCGAGGAAGGCCTGTTTCGCGTACGGGTGGATGCGGCCGTCGAAATTGCGGTTGCCCGACAACACGGCCGTGGCGTACAGGTCGCGCGACACCACTTCGTCCTGGATCACGGGGTCGAGCGCGCCCGACATGCCGTTGCACGAGGTGCAGGCAAACGCCACCACGCCGAAGCCCAATGCTTCGAGTTCCGGCATCAGGCCCGCTTCCTGCAGATACAGTTCCACGGTTTTCGAGCCGGGCGCCAGCGACGATTTCACCCAGGGCTTGCGCGTGAGGCCCAGGCGGTTCGCATTGCGCGCGATCAAACCGGCGGCGATCATGTTGCGTGGGTTGTTCGTATTCGTGCAGCTGGTGATGGCGGCGATGATGACGGCGCCGTCCGGCATCTTGCCCGGCTCGTTTTCCACCACGCCGGAAATGCCGCGCGCGGCCAGTTCCGACGTCGGCACGCGGTTGTGCGGGTTCGACGGCCCGGCGATATTGCGCACGACGGACGACAGGTCAAAGCTCAGGACGCGCTCGTACTGCGCGTCCACCAGGCTGTCGGCCCACAGGCCGGTCTCTTTGGCGTACAGCTCCACCAGCTTCACCAGTTCGTCGTCGCGGCCCGTCAGCTTCAGGTACTTGATGGTTTGTTCGTCGATGTAGAACATGGCGGCCGTGGCGCCGAATTCCGGCGCCATGTTGGAAATCGTGGCGCGGTCGCCCAGGGTCAGGTGCGAAGCGCCTTCGCCAAAGAATTCCAGGTAGGACGAGACGACCTTCTGCTTGCGCAGGAACTCCGTCAGCGCCAGCACCGTGTCCGTGGCCGTGATGCCCGGCTGGGGCTTGCCCGTCAGCTTGACGCCGATGATGTCGGGCAAACGCATCCACGAGGCGCGGCCCAGCATCACGCTTTCCGCTTCCAGGCCGCCCACGCCGATGGCGATCACGCCCAGCGCATCGACCATCGGCGTGTGCGAATCCGTGCCCACCAGCGTATCCGGGTAGGCCACGCCGTCCTGCACCTGGATCACGGGCGACATGCGCTCAAGATTGATCTGGTGCAAGATGCCGTTGCCCGGCGGGATCACGTCGACATTTTTAAAGGCTTTCTTGGTCCAGTCGATGAAATCGAAACGGTCTTCGTTGCGGCGGTCTTCGATGGCGCGGTTCTTGGCGAAGGCATCGGGATCGAAACCGCCGCATTCGACGGCCAGCGAGTGGTCGACCACCAGCTGCGTGGGCACGACGGGGTTGACGAGGGCCGGGTCGCCGCCCTGGGCCGCGATGGCGTCGCGCAGGCCGGCCAGGTCGACCAGGGCCGTCTGGCCCAGGATGTCATGGCAGACGACGCGGGCGGGGAACCACGGAAAGTCCAGGTCGCGGCGGCGTTCGATGAACTGGCCCAGCGAAGCGTCCAGGGTGGCCGGGTCGCAGCGGCGCACGAGGTTTTCCGCCAGTACGCGCGAGGTGTAGGGCAAGGTGGCGTAGGCGCCTGGCTGGATCGCATCGACGGCGGCGCGCGTGTCGAAGTAGTCCAGCTGGGTGCCTGGCAAGCGTTTGCGGTGCAAGGTATTCATGGCGGTGCTCATTATTTGCGGTCCTTGATCGGCACGAATTCCAGGTCTTCCGGACCCACGTAATTGGCGCTCGGGCGGATGATCTTATTGTCGATGCGCTGCTCGATGATGTGGGCGGCCCATCCCGAAGTGCGCGAGATGACGAACAGCGGCGTAAACATCGCCGTCGGCACGCCCATCATGTGGTAGGACACGGCCGAGAACCAGTCCAGGTTCGGGAACATGTTCTTGATTTCCCACATGACCGATTCCAGGCGCTCGGCGATGTCGAACATCTTCGTGGAACCGGCTTCCAGCGACAGCTTGCGCGCCACTTCCTTGATCACCACATTGCGCGGGTCGGAAATCGTGTAGACGGGGTGGCCGAAGCCGATCACCACTTCCTTGTTGGCCACGCGCTCGCGGATATCCGCTTCCGCCTCGTCGGCATTGTCGTAACGCTTCTGGATGTCCAGCGCCACTTCGTTCGCGCCGCCGTGTTTCGGGCCGCGCAGCGCGCCGATGGCCCCCGTGATGGCCGAATGGATGTCCGAGCCCGTGCCGGCAATGACGCGGCTGGTGAAGGTCGACGCGTTGAACTCATGTTCCGCGTACAGGATCAGCGAGGTGTGCATGGCTTTTTCCCACGACGCCGACGGTTTCTCGCCGTGCAGCAGGTGCAGGAAGTGGCCGCCGATCGAGTCGTCGTCCGTTTCCACCTCGATGCGCTTGCCGTTATGGCTGTAGTGGTACCAGTACAGCAGCATGGAGCCGAACGAGGCCATCAGGCGGTCGGCGATGTCGCGCGCGCCCGGCGCGTTATGGTCGTCCTTTTCCGGCAGGGTGCAGCCGAGGACGGACACGCCCGTGCGCATCACGTCCATCGGGTGGGCGGCGGCCGGCAGCGCTTCCAGCGCCAGTTTCACGGCCGACGGCAAGCCGCGCAGGGATTTCAGCTTGGCCTTGTAGCCTTTCAGTTCGGCGGCGGTGGGCAGCTTGCCGTGCACCAGCAGATAGGCGATTTCCTCGAACTCGCAGCTGTCGGCCACGTCCAGGATGTCATAGCCGCGGTAGTGCAAATCGTTGCCGGTCTTGCCGACCGAGCACAGCGCCGTGTTGCCGGCGGTGACGCCGGACAGGGCGACGGATTTTTTAGGCTTGAAAGTGGCGGCTTGCGGTGCATTCATAGGTTTCTCCAAAAATTGACTAGTCTCGGGTGCGTCACTGCGGGACCGGCATGCGGCCCCTGCGTCTTTACTTATTTCTTTTGCGCGGCGAACAGCGCATCGAGCTTTTGCTCGAAGTCGTGGTAGTTGATCGATTCATACAGTTCCATGCGCGTCTGCATGGTGTCGACGACATTCTTTTGCGTGCCGTCGCGGCGCAGCGCCTGGTAGACGTTTTCCGCCGCCTTGTTCATGGCGCGGAAAGCCGACAGCGGGTACAGCGCCAGGCCCACGTGGGCGCTGCGCAGTTCGTCCAGGGTGAACAGCGGCGTGGAACCGAATTCCGTGATGTTGGCCAGGATAGGCACGTTGACGGCCTTGGCGAAGGTGGCGTACATGTCCAGGTCCGTGATGGCTTCCGGGAAGATCATGTCGGCGCCCGCCTCGACGCAGGCGACGGCGCGCTCGAGGGCCGCTTCCAGGCCATCGACGGCCAGCGCATCGGTGCGCGCCATGATGACGAAATTCGGGTCCGTGCGCGCATCGACGGCCGCCTTGATGCGGTCGACCATTTCTTCCTTGCTCACGATTTCCTTGCCCGGACGGTGGCCGCAGCGCTTGGCGCCCACCTGGTCTTCGATGTGCAGGCCGGCCGCGCCGAACTTGATCATCGATTTCACCGTGCGCGCCACGTTGAAGGCGGACGCGCCGAAGCCCGTGTCGGCATCGACCAGCAGCGGCAAGTCGCACACGTCGGTGATGCGACGGATGTCGGTCAAGACGTCGTCCAGGCTGGAAATGCCCAGGTCGGGCAAGCCCAGCGAGCCGGCCGCGACGCCGCCGCCGGACAGGTAGATGGCTTTATAGCCGGCGCGCTTGGCCAGCAAGGCGTGGTTGGCGTTGATGGCGCCGACGACTTGCAATGGGGATTCTTCCTGGACGGCCTTGCGGAATGCGGCACCTGCGGAGTATTGAGTCATGTGTTCACCTTATGGGTTTCGGATGGTCCCGAATGTTTCACGGAGTGGCTATGGACACTGGTAGTGCAAATGCCGTGCCAGCAGCGCGCAAGCTTGCGGCAACGCCACCGCGCCACTATGAAAACCAGGGAAAATGGCCACGCAGCCGCATCCCGCCCGCTGTCACGCCAAGGAACAGCGATGTCACGTTTGCTGTCCACAATGTTTCAAATTTGTTTCAATCATTCCATTTGGAACATCGAATTGAAACACGAAACACATGAGCATGCCTGCCCCGCCACGCGGGTCGCTGGCCCGGCAGGCCATCAGGCAGGGGAGGAACAGGAGAAAGGAACGGGCAGGCGGCAAGGCGCCGCATGCAAAACAGCCGGCGGGCGCCGGCTGCAAGATGAAAAAACAATACGCTAGGCCAGGCGTACGAGCGGATTGGCGATGATGTTGTCGATCTGGCGCACGGCTTCCTCGCAGGCGGCGGCAATGGCGCCGTCCTCATCATCGCGCACGAACTGCATGGTCGAGCCTTCGAAGACTTCCAGGCCTTCCGCCGTGGCGCGTTCGATGTCGCAACTGGCCGACCATTTGCCGTCGGTGGTGGGCACGGCCAGGGGAACGATTTCCCAGCCTTTATAGTGAATTTTAGAACTGCTATCCATGGGTGCCTCCTCGGTGACTGACTCAATAGTGGAAATCGTAGCATGAAGCGCGGCCGGCAGCGACGTGTTTCACGCGCCGCCCTGCAATCAGGCTAAACGATTTACGCTGGCTCAAGGGCGCAGCAGATTGTCCACTTCCGTCTTCGCCACTTCCAGGCCTGCCGCGCAGGCCGTCTCGGGGGCCGCATAGCCGCCCAGGGTGCGGCTGCGCGTGATGGCTTGCACCTCCGACTCCCCTTCGCGCTGCAGGCGGTAGGTGAAATCCCATAAATCGTCGTTATCCTTTTGCGGGGTCACGGAAATCGTAAAACCGCGGTACTGTTCGCTGCGTGCAATGGTATCGTTCATGAATTCCTCCTTGGAAGAATGAGGTTACCATGCTGCAAGCGTCAGGGTGCGCACGACTGTGACGGGCGCATGCATGCCCGCATATCTGTTTTTCGCATGTCAAATGTCAATTTGCAGCATTTTTTTAGCGAACTCTGGCGATATAATGCCCTTCCTTGCCCGTCCCTTGCCGCCGTGATGACTCCACAAATCCAAGCTTTCTTCGACCCCGCCACCGCCACCGTCACCTACGTCGTCTACGAAGCCGATGGCCGCGACTGCGCCATCATCGATTCCGTGCTCGACTACGATCCGAAGGCGGGCCGCACCTCGACCACGTCGGCCGACAAGGTCATCGCCTTCGTGCGCGAGCACGGCCTGCAGTGCCGCTGGCTGCTGGAAACCCACGCGCACGCGGACCACCTGTCCGCCGCGCCCTACCTGCAGCAGCAGTTGGGCGGCGATGTCGCCATCGGTGCCGCCATCCAGACGGTGCAGCAGGCGTTTGCCCAGGTCTACCACCAGGACGGCGCGCGGGCCGACGGCTCGCAGTTCGACCAGCTCTTCGCGCCCGACCAGGTATTTCATATCGGCAAGCTGGAAGTGCGCGCCCTGCACGTGCCCGGCCACACGCCGGCCGACCTGGCCTACCAGATCGGCGACGCCGTGTTTGTCGGCGATACCCTGTTCATGCCGGACGTCGGCTCGGCCCGCTGCGATTTCCCCGGCGGTTCCGCTTCCCTGCTGTACCGCTCCGTGCAGCGCTTGCTGTCGCTGCCGCCGCAGACGCGGCTGTTCATGTGCCACGACTACCCGCCCAACGGCCGCGCCCCGCGCTGGGAAGTGACGGTGGCGGAACAGCGCGCCAGCAATATCCACTTGCACGACGGCATCACGGAAGAACAGTTCGTGGCCATGCGCACTAGGCGCGATGCCACCCTCGACATGCCGACCCTGATCCTGCCCGCCATCCAGGTCAACATCAACGCGGGCAAGCTGCCCGAGCCGGAAGACAACGGCGTGCGCTATCTGAAGATACCGCTCAACGCCATCTGACTCCCCCGCACGTCATTCTTGACGTCACGCAAGTCCCACTCCGGGCAATCCGCATACAGTGAAGATTGCCCGAGTTCACTTTGGCGCCGCCTTATCCTGCTTGACACTGACGGAGCGCCCGCATGTCGCCCGACCCTACGCTCGATACGCATTGCATCCTGCTCGCCGAAGCCGAAGGCACGGCCCTGTTCAGCCACGCGCTGCTCCAGGCCGTCACGCGCCTGCCGCGTCCAGGCATCGTCATCTTCGTGCATGGCGTCAATTCCGACGGCGAATGGTATGAACAGGCCGAGCAAGGCCTGTGCGCCGGGCTGAATGCCCGCCTGAAGCGCCGCGATGAGGATCTGGCGATACCTGGTCCGGCCGCCGGACAGATGCAGGCCGCCACTTACGCGCGCGAACTGACGGACGACGGTTTCCTCAACCCCAAGCGCAATGCCACCACCTTCCTGCTGGCGGACCATGGCAATTCACCCGTGATCCGCTTTCGCTGGGGCTACAAGGCCAACGGCGAAGAGTTGCAGGCATTCGGCGACGGCATCTATCTCAACGAAAAGAATTACTGGGGCGGCGGGCCGTTCGCCAACGGCTGCAGCGCCCTGCCCGACCTGTGGGGCCAGGGCTTGTCCGAGGAACTGTTCCTGTGGATGCATATCCAGCACATGAACCCGACGAATGACCGGCAAGTGTATGCCTGCCCGCCGCGCCCGTACTTCGTGTTCGCCGCCTGGCGCCTGGCGCGGCTCGTACAATCGATACGCGCTCGCCAGCACGACGCGCCCGTCACCATCGTCTGCCATAGCCAGGGCAATATGGTCGCCATGGCGGCCGCCTTTCTCGGCGAAACGCTGGGCGCCTCCGCCGTGGCCGACTCCTATGTGCTATGCAACCCGCCCTACAGCCTGCTCGACAGTAACTTCACGGAAAACTGGATCAGCGGCCACCTGAAGGATGAGCATGGCAATACGGGCCGGCAAAAGTATGAGGCGCGCACGCAAACCCTGAAAGCGTTTTTCAACATCCTGCGCACCCGCCCGGCCATGCAGCAGGATGCCGCCTTTGTCGACGAGTGCAGCGCCAATCGCAAGCCTGCGCGCAAGGACAGCTATACGGCCGAGTTCGACCGGGCAGACTACGGTTTGCAGGGCTCCACCTATGGCCGGGTTACCCTGTATTTCAACCCGCACGACCAGGTGATTTCCGCCACGCCCGTGCAAGGCATAGGCTGGCGCGGCATGTCGGCACAGGAAATTGCCGATACGGGCGGCGAAGGCGTCTTTACCCAGCGCGTGTTTGCGCAAAATCACCTTGTCGGCCAGGAAAATGAAAAGGACTACGATATCTGGCAGCGCAATGGCCAGCCCTTGACGCCGGACAGCCTCGATTTCTGGCACCCGCGCTCGCTGGTCGCCGAGTACTCGATCGAAAAGGGCATGCGGGCCAGCAAAGGTATCGGCCGCAAGATACTGACCTTTTTGTTTGCGCCCATCGTCATCATTCTCGCCAAGACTGCCGGCACGCGCATCAACGCCCTGCCGCCCAAGACCTGGCGGCTGCCGATGAAGGCGCCCAGGCTGCCCGAACCCTTCCTGCCGCATTCGAAACGCTTTTCCGATACGAGCGAACAATTTGACGAAGGCTGCGATGCCCCCGCCGACTCCCTGCACAAGGACCGCGCCGCCGAAGCCGATGACGCGTATGCGCCTTACCGATCCCAGGGCAAGGGCGATGCGCAGACCGAGGCGGCGCTGCGCTACGAACAGAATGGCATGCTGCGCATGCAGGCCAGGCGCGACGGCTGGGCCGAAAAAGGCAGGCCCGTGACGGCCGTGGACAAGCCGGAGGAGGCTAGCAAGGAATTCAATGCCTGGTGCAAGAACGAAATCCAAAGCTACCTGGCCGCCAATATCGACACCCACGCCACCGACCACTCGACCATTATGACCAATCCCGAGCATGCGGAAAAGGCGCTGGCGTATGACGTGGCGGTGGGGGTGTGCACGATCAGGCAGGAGGCGTTGCGCGAATTAAGGGTGGCGGCGGATTGGCAAATACTAGGAGGACTGGAGAATACCGACAAAAACAAAGAATTTTTCGAGTACTACAACAAGGGAAAATTTAAAGGCGTGCCTCTATTTGAATGGGCAAATGATAAAGATAGCCCCGCCAAAAAGCCGGAAAACATCATTGACGAGCGCCAGAATGCCAGGCCTGCCGAGCCGTCCACCAACTTTGCACTGAGGACTGACGGTGCGTAATTTCATTGCCACGCCGCGCCGGCGACTGGCCTGGGCGCTCACCACATTTCTCTTCGTCATTTTCCTGGCACTCTGGTCCATCTGGCCGGACTATGCCGGCCACCAGAATGCCCATACACCTGGAGACCTCATGAAACAGTTCCTCGCGCTGCCCATGCTCGCAGCTTTCTCCATGTTTGCGCTATTGACAGCCTGCGCCACGAAGCCAGCGCAGAAAGAAGAAGGTCTCCCAAAAGCCACTGTCCAGATTCCCTTCCGGGCACAAGTCGTGGGCCTGCAGTGGCTCAATCCACTGCAGCGGCTCGACTATCCAACCGAGTGGCAGCTGCTCTGGACCCTCGGCCTGGCCAAACCCAACAAGAATGACGATATGGTCAGGACGGACCCCAGGGGCTTCAGCACCTTGCAGGCCGTCGCCCCCATTGCCCATGATATCAATGGCAGGGAAACGTTCAAGGGTTACCACCAGAAGTACTTACAAGAACTGATGAGCAATTTCCACGATATCTATTTCTCCAGCCCCACCTACTTCTACCACGTCTATCCCAAGGATCAGAAACAGAACTGGCGAGAACTGGCTGGCATCCGCGTCGAATATGCCCTGCCTGAAGGAAAATTCGATCTGGCAGAAGTTCATCAGACAATAAAAGACGAAATTAGCAGCAACTTCGACATCGGCAACACCCACTTCCCCACCCTCTGGACCCGCGCCACCCCGCCCGACGTGCGCATCACCGTGGGCGGCAACAACGGGGGCTTCGTCTCCCTCCACGCCGCGCTGGCCTACCTGGAAGCGCATCCGCAGGAAACCGTGTGGGTGATGAACTGGGACGCGCCGAGCCGGCCCAAGCCCATGCAGATCAATGAAAACCTGGTGCTGCTGGTGCTGGCCGGCCCCGGCTACAAGACGCAGCGGGCGGCGCTGGCGTGGATAGGCTATCCGGCCACGAAAAGCGTAGCTGATTTTGAACTGGCCAAAGACAAGCCGCCGCGCGCCGTGCAGGCGTGGCAGGCCGTATTTTCCGAGGCGGCGCGCCTGGGCGGCAAGACGGAAGAAGACATCGGCTACGTCATCCACGACGCCAACAAGACCTTGCCCACCTCCTCCGACCGGCTGGCCCAGCTGGCGCATGCCTTGAGCCTGGAAGTGCCGGGCTTCGACTTCCTGCCGCAGACCTTCAATACGCCGGCCCTGCTGGGCGAAATGGGTGCCGGCACGGCGCTGACCAATGTCGCCCTCGCCATCGCCCATGCCAACCATGTCGGCCAGCCCGTGCTGGTGGCGGGCACCAGCGATCCGGACAGCGTCACGGGCGTGCTGGTCTTGCCGCCAGCCAGAGTACGCCCCATCAATCACGACCAGCCGTGGTTCCGCGCGCGCGGCGAAAACCATGCGTATCTGCCGTGGTGGGGCATCCGGCATGATGCGGCGGACGACATGCAGGGCTACTCACAATGAGGTGGATTAATGGCTTACGTAATAAATCAACGCGAGCTGCGCACATTGGCCACCGTCACCGCTTTTGCCATGTTTGCGCTGTTGACAGCCTGTGCCGTACAACCTGCGCAGAAAGAAGACGATCTCCCAACAATCACGGCCCACGTTCCCTTCCGGGCACAAGTGGTGGGCCTGCAGTGGCTCAATCCGCTGCAACGGCTCGACTATCCGACCGAGTGGCAACTGCTCTGGACGCTAGGCCTGGCCAAACCCAACAAGAATGACGATATGGTCAGGACGGACCCCAGGGGTTTCAGCACCTTGCAGGCCGTCGCCCCCATTGCCCACGATATCGATGGCAGGGAAACGTTCAAGGGCTATCACCATAAATATCTGCGCGAGCTGATGACCAATTTCCACGACATTTACTATTCCAGCCCCACCTACTTCTACCACGTCTATCCCAAGGATCAGAAACAGAACTGGCGCGAGCTGGCTGGCATCCGCGTCGAATATGCCCTGCCTGAAGGAAAATTCGATCTGACAGAAGTACACCAATTCACTCAGCAAACCATTACTGACACCTTCAGTATCGGCAACACCCACTTCCCCACCCTCTGGACCCGCGCCACTCGGCCCGACGTGCGCATCACCCTGGGCGGCAACAATGCGGGCTTCGTCTCCCTGACAGCCGCTCTGGCCTACCTGGAAGCGCATCCGCAGGAAACCGTGTGGGTCATGAACTGGGACGCGCCAAGCCGGCCCAAGCCCATGCAGATCAATGAAAACCTGGTGCTGCTGGTGCTGGCCGGCCCAGGCTACAGAACGGAGCGGGCGGCGCTGGCGTGGATAGGCTATCCGGCCACGCAGAATGTGGCCGATTTTGAACTTACCCGGGACAAGCCGCCGCGCGCCGTGCAGGCGTGGCAGGCGACATTTGCCGAGGCGGCGCGCCAGGGCGGCAAGACGGAAGAAGAGATCGGCTACGTCATCCACGACGCCAACAAGACCTTGCCCGCCTCCTCCGACCGCCTGGGCCAGCTGGCGCATGCCTTGAACCTGGAAGTGCCGGGCTTCGACTTCCTGCCGCAAACCTTCAATACCCCGGCCCTGCTGGGCGAAATGGGCGCCGGCACGGCGCTGACCAACGTCGCCCTCGCCATCGCCCATGCCAACCACGTCGGCCAGCCCGTGCTGGTGGCGGGCACCAGCGATCCGGACAGCGTCACGGGCGTGCTGGTTTCACCGCCGGACAAGGTCCGCCCCATCGCCCACGACCAGCCATGGTTCCGCGCGCGCGGCGAAAACCATGCCTATCTGCCGTGGTGGGGCATCCGCCACGATGCGGCGGACGCTATGCAGGGCTATTCGCAATAAGGCGCTGCGACGCTACGCGGACCGCGCGCGCCGCCACAGCTGGTGCTGGCCGAAGCTGAGCCGTTCCAGCTCGCCCGACGCCAGCAGGTGCTCCAGCGCGGCGGCGGTGATTTCCTGCGGGAAATCACCGCCCAGCCACCACTGCACCACGCCTTCGAGCGTATCGGCGCTGTTTGGATACCGGTGCAGATAGCTGCGGATCGCGTCGACTGCCGCGTGCTCGATGTCGGAAGATGGTTGCGCCATAAGAGTTCTCTGCGTTGACAGTGAGGAATGGCCGGCATGCCGGCAAGAGACCGCGCCAGTCAGGCGGCACGGCCGTTCGCGGGAAGCTTACTCGCCCTGCTCCGGTGCCCGCCCGATCTCGCCATCGAGATTGGCCAGGAACCACGCCAGCGACGACATCAGCGCCACATTGCGCTTCAGGTTTTCCGGCTCGACCTTGTCCAGGGTGTCGGCCGGCGTGTGGTGGTAGTGAAAGTAGCTGTGGCTGTCGACGAGCGGCTCGAAGCTGGGCACGCCGGCCGTTTCCAGGCGGTGCAGGTCACCCGTGCCCAGCGCGTCGCGGCGCGTAAACGCGTGCGCGCCCATGGGCTGCAGGGCGGCGCGCAGCGGCGCGAACAATTTTTCCGCCTTCGGCCCCACGCTGGCGAGGATGCCGAACGGGCGGCCGGCGCCGCTGTCCATCTCGATGGCCGCATATTGTTTACCGAGCGCCAGCTTGTGGGCCTCGAAGTAGGCCTGGCCGCCGCGGCCGCCGTTTTCCTCGTTCATCCAGGCGATCACGCGGATGGTGCGGCGCGGGCGGTAGTCGAGCTTTTTCAGGGTTTCCACCACGCCCATGGCCGCCACCACGCCGGCGCCGTCGTCGTGCGCCCCCGTCGCCAGGTCCCAGGAATCGAGGTGGCCCGAGACCACCACCACTTCGTCGGCCTTGTCCGTGCCCGGCCAGTCGGCGATGACGTTGTAGCTGTCGGCGTCGGGCAGGTTTTGCGGCGTCAGCGTCAGGTGCATGGTCAGGGGGCCGCGCGCGGCCAGGCGGCCGATCAGCAGGGCGTCTTCGACGGTGACGGCGGCGGCGGGAATGCGCTTGCCCTCTTCCAGTCCCGTGGCGCCCGCGTGCGGGATGCGGAAGTTGGCGCCGCCGATCGAGCGCACGAGCGCGGCGGCCGCGCCCAGTTCCGCCGCCGCCTTCGGCCCGTTGAAGCGCAAGCGCGAGCCCTGGCCGTAGGTGACGCCGGCCAGTCCCCGCTCGGCCATCTCCTGGTCGAACGGCGTGTCGATCAGCACGATGGCGCCCTTCACCTGCGCTGCGCGCGCCTTGAGTTCTTCCAGGCTTTTCACGATGATCACGGGCGCCGTCAGGCCGGCGGCCGGGGTGGCGCCGGAGCCGCCCAGGGCCGTGAGCACCACGCGCTGCGAGACGCCCTGCGGACGGCCCGCGTAGTCGACGATTTCCGCCGTTTCCACGCCGCGCACCCAGTGCGGCACTTTCACGGGCTGCAGGGTGACGGTGGCGCCCAGCTGGCGCATGGCTTCGGCCACCTGCTGCACGGCCGCCGCCGCGCCGGCGGAGCCGGACAGGCGCGGCCCGATCAGGTCTGTCATGTCGGCCAGGCGGGCATACGCCCAGTCGCTTTGCAGGGCCGTATCGCGCACCTGCGCCAGCGCCTGCGGCGCATTGCCCGGCGCGGCGGCCAGGGCGCCCGTGCCGGCAAGGCAGCCAAGGGCGAGGGAGACGAGGGAACGGCGCAGCGGTGCGCCAGTCGGAACGGTAATCATAGGGTGTCAAATCCAGTCAACAGGGTCGGGGCGGATACGCCGTGGCCAGGGGCACGGCGCAGCTTTCTACGATAACGCATTTATTCTGTCATTGCAGCAACTTTTGCCAGACGGCGATTGCCTGCGGCGGGGATGCTGGATTACCATGCAAGCTACGATCGCCACGGGAAGCCGTCATGCTCAAGGGAACACTGTGTACCGTCCGGCATGTGCTTGCCGCCGACCTCAGCGCCTTTATCGCGCTGGTCAACGACCTGCCCTCGCGCGGCGCCTTCTTTTCCATGCAGTTCAAGTCGCCCGAGGCGATGCGCCGCGACTTCCTGCAATCGGGCTTTGTGAGCGAGGACAGCGAACTGTTCCTGATTGAAGACCACCACCAGAACATCATCGGCACGATCACGCATTTCAAGAGCCGCACGCCGGCCGCGCGCGAGATCGGCTACCGCCTGTTCGATCCGCAACGGGGCGGGCGCGGCTACATCAGCGAGGCCACGCGCCTGCTGGTCGACTACCTGTTCAACGCCTACCCGTATCACCGCCTGGAACTGCTGATGGACCCGCACAACACGGCGTCCGAGCGCATCGCGCAAAAGAGCGGCTTTACGCAGGAAGGCCTGATGCGCCAGGCCTTCTTCATCAACGGCAGCATGCACGATGTCAAAATATACAGCTTGCTGCGCCCCGAGTGGCAGGCGCGCGTGCGCTGACTTGTTACCGCCCGGGCATGAATGTAATAAGTTGTATTAGACATGGATCAAGCCGCCAGCAGCAGATATAGTCCACTCCATGCAGATCATTGTGATCTCGCCGGAATGGAAGGAAATGCCATGTTGAACAAGAAACTCCTGGGTGCGGTAATGGTAGCGGCAGTGGCGGTGTCTTCGGCCGCAGTCGCCGGTGACCGCGACTTCAATACCGTTGCAGGCGCCGTCGTCGGAGCAGCCATTGGCAACAGCACTGGCGGCCGGAACGGCGCGATCGTCGGTGGCGTCATTGGCGCCGCCGTTGGCAACAGCATCGATACGAATGACCGCTATTACGACCGTGGCGGCTACCGCGGCGGCTACCGCGAGACCTACTACGCTCCTGCACCGCAGCCCGTGTATTACGCGCCAGCGCCGCAGCCCGTGTACTATGCCCCGCCGCCACGCTACTACGGCCCGCCAGCCGTCGTCTACGTGCAACCAGGCCGCGGCTACTACCACGACCATGGCCGCCGCGACTACTATGACCGCGGTCACGGCTGGGGCCACCGCCGCTAAGCCTTGCCCGGCTCCCTTGAAAAACCTGCGCCAGCCTGCTGCCGCAGGTTTTTTTAATGAATATGCAAGGTATCGCCCACGTACAATATCGGCTAAGCTGTGTGCCATGATCAACATTGGGCCGCCTGGACCGCAGCAAACGATGCATTTAATCAAAGACGAGCTCGACTTCGGCCCCTGGCTCGACGCTGCCGCCGGCAGCAGCGTGGGCGCCGGCCTGCTGCTGCGGCGCGAGAACCAGGACAATTTCCTGCTGATCGACGCCAGCGGCCACGCCGTCTGCCTGTCGCAGCAGGCGCCCTTCCACTGCCAGGTGCCAAACTGGCCCCGGGGCCATGCACGCGCTGCCGTGCTCGACGGCATGGGCGGCCATGGCAACGGGCGCGAAGCGGCCGAGGCAGCCGTGCAGGGCTTGCTGGGCATCCCTGCCTGCCACGACACGGCCAGCCTGTCCGCGCACCTCGATCAATTGCATGCCCGCCTGCAAGCGGACTTCGCCACGGCGGGTCCGTCACAGGCGCGTCCGCCCGGCACGACGCTGACCCTGCTGGAAATCCCGGTCGGCCAGGCGCCGCTGCTGTACCACGTGGGCGATTCGCGCCTGTATGAAATCAGCGACGGGACGGCCAGCGTGCTCACCGTCGACCACGTGCCCGCCACCGTGTACGCCATGCGCGGCGCGCTGGACGAGACCCGCTGGCGCGCCAGCGTGCATGGCGAACACCATCCACAAATCTCGCAGGCATTTATTTTGGGCAATGCCCTGGGCGACGCGCTGCAGCTCGACACACCGCTGCGCGCCCTCGATGCGGGCAACCTGCCGCCCTTCCTGGCCCACCTGGGCGACCGGCGCGTGCTGCAAGTGCGGCGCGACGCCTGCTACCTGCTGGCCAGCGACGGTTTCTGGGCCTGCGCCGACCCGCTGGCCCTCGTTGCCCGCTGGCCCAGCTTGTGCGCAGGCAAGAGCGCAGCACAGGCCGTCAGCGCCCTGCTCGGCGATTTCCACAACCGCCCGCCCGCAGGTTTGTATAGCGACAACATCACCGTCCTGGCCCTGCGCTTTGCGCCCCGCTCAGCGGCCGGCACGGCTGGCGGCCAGGTAACCGGCCAAGGCAGCCACGGCTGACAGGACGGCGCCCCAGGCCATGTCGATGGCCGTCAGGGCCAGCGGCCAGCCCTGCAAGGTCGAATAATTGCTCAAGTCATACGTACCATAGGCTACCAGGCCCAGCAGTGCGCCCAGGACCACCGCCGTGCGCCAGCGGCGCGCGCGCAAGCCGGGCACGATGGCAAACACCAGCAGCCCCAGCACATACAGCACATAAAACACGGCGGCCGGCGCCCAGCGGGGCTGCGCCGCCAGCAAGGGACCCAGTGCGGCAGCGTAGACGGGACCCATCAGCACCGCCAGCCACAGGGCATCGAGGAGCAGGAAGGCAAGCAGGGCTGCGCCGTAGGCAAGGGCGAGCTGAAACGGGCGTTGCGTCGGCATGATTGTGCTCCTGGTCAAGGGCGAGGGGAACTGTAGCGCCAGCATACGGCAAAAGGCCGCCTGCAAGTGAACCACCGCCACGGCGCGCGGTCTGATGCTCAAGCGTGAGCAGCATCCACCTCGCCTCAGGAGCAAGCCATGAGCGATCCCGTTTCCCCTGCGCCAGTACCGCCTGGCGGCCCCGACTATGCCGCCGTCAAGCAGCGCCAGCAGGCCGGCTGGGCCAGCGGCGACTTCGCCGTCATCGGCGTCACCCTGCAACTGGTGGGCGAGTCGCTGGCCGAGGCGGCCGACATCCGCGCCCATGAAGACGTCATCGACGTTGCCGCAGGCAATGGCAACGCCACCCTGGCCGCGGCCCGCCGCTTTGCCCGCGTCGTTTCCACCGATTACGTGCCGGCCCTGCTGGAGAAAGGCCGCGCACGCGCCGAGGCGGAAGGCCTCGCCGTGACGTTCCAGGTAGCAGATGCGGAAGCACTGCCGTTTGCCGATGCCAGCTTCGACGCGGCACTGTCCACTTTTGGCGTGATGTTCGCCCCCGACCACCGGCGCGCCGCCGCCGAAATGCTGCGCGTGCTGCGGCCCGGCGGACGCATCGGCCTGGCCAACTGGACGCCGGACGGCTTCATCGGCCAGCTCTTCCGGATCGTCGGCAAGCACGTGCCGCCACCGGCTGGCCTCATCTCGCCCGCCCGCTGGGGCGAAGAAGGCTACCTGCGCGACCTGTTCGGCCCGGCGGCGGAACAGATCCACGCGCAGCGCAAGTTCTTCAACTTCCGCTACGCCTCCGCCAGGCACTGGCTGCACGTGTTTCGCCAGTACTACGGCCCCGTGCACAAGGCCTTCGCCGCACTGGACCCGGCCGGCGCCGACGCGCTGGAGCAGGAAGTGCGCGCCCTGCTCGAGCGCCTGAATACGGCCGGCCCCCAGTCGCTGGTGGTGCCGGGCGAATATCTGGAGGTGATCGTCGACAAGCGGCGAGCGTGAGCGCCGATAGCAAAATAACATATCCGAAAAGATATAAAATGTGATTTAAGGCAATTGTTTCCATGGCAAGCATGAGCGCCTGTCATCAATGGCATGAATTCGCACAAAAACAGGGCGCCGGCGCGCTGCAAGAGTTGCCAAGCGGGCGCAAAAGCGCGTAAGCTCTCATGTATAACAGAGGGCAAAATGCCCCCGCTCGATTCGAGTCAGAATGTCATGAAAAAATGCAGCAACCCGGAGCACCCGCACTGTACGTTCTGGGTCTTGCCTGGGGAAAACGTCTGCGCGGCCAGCCACCCGCAAGCGACGATTGCTCCCAGCAGCTACGACCTGTTGACCGCACTGCGCAGCGCCCGTTCCGAGCCATCGGCAACGGCGCTTCCGCGCGTCCCGGCAGTTGCGACTCCGGCCGATACCGCTGCCGGCATGACCGCTCCTCCCCTGACCGCTCCCGCCATGGGTACGGGCAGCGCCATGTCCGCTGGCGCATCCCTGCCGCCCAAGGCCCACGCGCCAGGACTGGCACACGCTGCCATGCCTGCTGCTGCGCCGGCAACGGCTGCCCGCGCCGCCTACCAGCTGGTCCAGGCCCATCTGCACATCAGCGGCTTCGACCCCCGCGCGGCGGGCGGACGGCAAACCCTGAAAATGGAATTGCGCGGCATGAGCGCCGCCTGCGCGCCCCAGCTGACCTTGCGCCTGCGCTCGGACCTGATTCCCCGTGGCGCCGTACAGCATGACTTCGTGCGCACGACGCGCGGCGACTGGCGCCCCGTGTTTGTCGAATTTTCTTCCCGCAACAAGGAACACGGGCAATACCAGATCGACGTGGAAGTGCACAGCCACATCGATGGCGCCGTGGCGCAAAAATGGGTGTGCACCTTCGTCATCCTCGTGCCGCGCCGCGATGCCACATTGACGGAAATCCACCAGATCTTCCTCAGCACGCACAAGAATGTGCGCGTGATGGCCGACGACGCCTCCATCGCCAGGGTCACCGGCGGCGACGGCTGCAACCTGGACGTGACGGCGCGCAATGCCGGCATCGCCCATGTGGACCTGTCCGCGCCGCAAGGCAAGATCGACATGGGCTTTGCCACCATCGCCTGGGACGAGGAATTGATCGAGGTCGACCTGCCTGCCGCCAGCCAGTGCCACCCGCATCCCAGCCAGGCCGCCTGCCTCGTGAACGCGGCGCCGGAAACGGGCGAACAGCGCCAGATCCGCCTGTTCGCGCTGGAAGAGTGCATGCTGGGGCGCTTCGAGCTGGTCGATCCGGAAGCCGATGTCCTGCTCAGCCATTTCAGCCCCGACGGCCAGGACAACAACGGCTTGACGCGCCGCCTGTCGGGACGCCACGCCATCATCCGGCGCGGCCCGCAAGGCTTTGAAATCGAGGACGTGTCGCGCTACGGCATGCTGCTCGACGGCGTCTGGCCCGGCAAGCACAAGCCCGTCGCCCTGCGCCTGGGCATGCGCATCGAGTTGTCCGCCAGCATCAAGGGCATCGTCGTGCTCAGTGTCACGGCCCTGCTGGCGCACGGCGTGATCCTGCACCGCATCGACCACGGCGCCCGCGCCGAGTGTTTTTACCTGCTGCTGCCCGAAGCGCGGCCCGCGCCGGCCAGCCACCTGACCACGCCACAGGCCGCCTCGCTGCCCGTGCTCTTCCACCGCAACGGCGGTTTCTGGCACCTGGACACGGCCAGCGGCAAGGAAACGCCGCTGGCGCCCGCCACGGCCCTCGACAAGCTCGCCGGATTTGCCCGGCACAACCGTTTTGCCAGCGAACCGTATCCGGAATGCTGGATCATCCGCACCGAGGGCGCGGCCCTGTGCGACAGCGTGCAAACTGCATAGTAACGCTCAAGCGAACCTGCTGCGCGTCGGCATAGGCCGCCTGCGATGCGCCCCGTACTCCAGCACGCTTGCGCTTCTCGAGCATCTCTCCCTTTCCGCTCGCTACGGTTTTGTTCAGTGTTGTCAATGTGTCGTTATCCGCAAGGCACACCGAGGCACTTGTACGCAAAGCACTCATCGACTGGCCGCATGGTACGGCGAAGCTGTGCAACGCCGCGATGGCTTTTTTCGGGTGTGAAGAACCTATGCCAGTAGGGCGCGTCTTCTGCTGCTTCTGCTGGCAGTTCAGCCGGAGCACGGACAAGGCGTGAGGAGGACGCGTGGCGAACCACGCGACGACAAGCAACGCAGTCCCCGCTGCGGCGGGGCGCCAGCGGAGGATGTATTCATCTACTGGGATAGGCGCTAAGTCCCCCCCAATAAATGATGGTGATTTCTGACTTGCATAACCGACACTCTGCAAGGTGGCCGACGAGGCGTGCTCACTGTTCGCAGTGCTTGCATAGCAGCCGGTTCTGTTCTTCATCAATTCACACTGCATTCCCGAGGATTACTTAGCGGGGCACCAGTACGAGAAAAATCATCGACAGGCCCAGAATAAACACCGCTTCGAGCGTAAACACGATGGCGGGAATCTGCAATTCGCGCGGGATTTTCATGGCGATACCTCCTCAAATCATGCGACTGCTATCAGCATAGCGCGCCGCGCGCCAAATGCATTATCAACAACACAACATACTTGACCGCCAGGCATGAGGTGCCGCGTTCGCTGGAAATGCCGCCGCGACACACAATTTAACAAATTATCGGCAGAAATTTCGCAAATAGCGCCCATCGACGCCCCTGCATACTGTATATTCATCCAGTTAATATTTCCCGCACCTCACACAGCGCCAGCATGGCGTTTTACATTTCCTATGGCCTCCAACAAAGCGCACCATGCGACAGGTTGGGCTGCCGGCGTGATTGCCGCGGCCCTCGTCGCGCACGCTGGCGCCGGCGGCCCGTATCAAGTGCTGAGCATGCTCGCCTTTGTCATGGGCGCGCTGGGCGGCACGGCGCCGGACTGGCTGGAAGTGGCCTGGTGGGCGCGCACGCACCGGCTGTGGATCACGCACCGCACGTGGACACACTGGGGCCTGGCCTGGATCGCCCTGCTCGTCTATACGTATCTGCAATTGCCGTACCACCTGTGGGCGCCGCCCCTGTTCGGCTTTGCCGCGGGCGGCATCATGCACCTGCTGGCCGACTGGCCCAACCCGCTCGGCGTGCCGTGGATCTTCCGCCGCCACTCGCTGCGCTGGTGGAAGAGCGGCCGCCACGACATCATCGTCATTATCGCCGCCTGGCTGGCCGCCACCGTCGTGGCCGACCATGTGTTTTTTGACGGCATCCACCTGCGGCGCACGCTGCTGGCGCTCGACAGCCTGCTGCACTGGTCCGCCAGCGCACTCCAGACGGCCTGGGCGGATCTGCAACAGTGGCAGGAACGCTGGCGCCTGGGCGGCGGGCAGTAATTGACGCCGTCGCCATGGCAATGTGATAATGAGTATCATTCTCAATAGCCTAGCCAGCCGGTGCCACGCGCTCCGTCAGCCCAGCTCATTCTTTGCCTGGAGTCCGCAGTGAGCACCGCCCATCCCATCCACGCCGTTCCCCTGACCACCCTGTACAGCGAGCACCACGGCTGGCTGTTTGCCTGGCTGCGCGGCAAGCTGGGCAACCGTGCCGAGGCGGCCGACCTGGCACAGGACACCTTTTTGCGCCTGCTGGGCAAGCGCGAGATGACACCGCTGGCGCCCCTGCGCGAGCCGCGCGGCTACCTGGCGACCATCGCGCGCGGCTTGCTGATCGACCGCTACCGGCGCCAGGCGCTGGAGCAAGCCTACATGGAAGCGCTGGCGCAGCAGGCCGAAGCGACAAGCATCAGCGCCGAGACGCACGCCATCATCATCGAGACGCTGCTCGCCGTCGACCGCCTGCTGGACCGCCTGGGCGCGCGCACGCGGGCCATCTTCCTGCTGGCGCAGATCGAGGAACTGAGCTACATGGAGATCAGCCGGCGCCTCGGCGTCTCCCTGCCGACCGTCAAGAAGCACCTGGTGCGCGCCTATACGGAATGCCTGCTGCTGGCGGCCGGCTGATGTTTTCCCCTTCCGCCCCGCATCCAGCCCCAATTCCCCGCAAGGTGCTGACCGCCGCCGCCCACTGGCATGTGGAACTCAGATGCGGCAGCGCCGACCCGGCCGCCCTGCAGGCATGGCGCGACGCCAGCGCCGAACATGAACGGGCGTGGGACCTGCTGCAGCGCATGGATGGCCAACTAAGCACGCTGCCGCCAGCGCTGGCCCTGCCCGCCCTGCAGGCGGCGCAGCAGCGCCGGCGCGCGGCGGCCCGTATCCTCGCCGTGCTGGTGGCGGCCGGCGGTGGCATCGCGCTGGGCCAGGCCGGCCTGCGTTCCGCGCCGTGGCAGGCATGGACGGCGGCGCTGCGCACGGCGCCTGGCCAGCGCCGCCACGTGACGCTGGCCGACGGCGGACGCATGGACATGAACACGGACAGCGCCGCCGACGTCGACTACGACGCCACGCAGCGCCGCATCCGCCTGCACCATGGCGAAATCATGCTGGCGACAAAAGCCGATCCGCGCCCCTTCCTCGTCGACACGCCGCATGGCGTGATCCGCGCGCTGGGCACGCGCTTCTCCGTGCGCTGCGATGCAGAGGGCAGCAGCGTAAGCGTCTTCGAACACGCGGTGGAAGTGCGCTGCGCGGCCCGTCCTGACGCCGTGCGGCGCCTGGAGGCGGGGCAACAGCTGCGCTTCACGGCAAGCAGCGCCGATAACGCACAGGCCATGCCGGCGCACCAGGACAGCTGGCTGCGCGGCATGCTGGTGGCGGCCGACTGGCCGCTGCAACAGCTGGTGCAGGAACTGGCGCGCTACCGGCGCGGGCGCCTGGCCTGCGACGCGAGCGTGGCGCAACGCCCCGTCACGGGCACCTACCGGCTCGACGATATCGACGCCGTGCTGGAAAGCCTGTGCGCCTCGCATGGCTTGCAGGTGACCTACTTCACGCGCTACTGGGCCACCGTATCGGCCCGGGCGGCATAATTATTTTCAGTTTTTTTGCGTCAGGGGTTGCTGTTTCGGCGCGCTGCTTCGGCTTCATAGTTAAGAAGCCGATTCATCCACCATAGCCCTTACCCTGAGCAGAAAGACCGAGCATGCCATTGACCACCCCCGTCCCTCATCCCGCCGCGCGCGCCATCCGCCTGGCCGTCATCTCCATGGCTTGCGCCGCCCCAGCCGCCTTCCTCGCCGCCCCCGCGCTGGCGCAGGGCCAGGCCGCCGCCACCGCGCCGCAAGCCTACGCCATTCCAGCCGGCCCCCTGGCCGCCGCCCTCAACGATTTTGCCGTGGCCGCCGGCGTCAGCCTGTCCACCGATCCCGCGCAGACGCGCGGCCTGCGCTCGCCCGGCGTGCGCGGCAGCTTTGGCGTAGCCCAGGGTTTTGCCCAGGTGCTGGCCGGCAGCGGCCTGGAAGCCGTGCAGCTGGCCAACGGCGCCTACGTTCTGCGCCAGGCGGCCTTCCCCGCCGCCTCGGCGGCCGGCGTGGAAAAGACCATGGCCCCCGTGACGGTCAGCGCCAGCATGGAGCGCGATCCCGTCAGTGAGCACAGCAACTCGTATGCGGCGCGCGCCGTCACCGTCGGCAAGGGCGTGCAGACCCTGCGCGAGATTCCCCAGTCCGTCAGCGTCGTCACGCGCCAGAAAATGGACGACCAGAATCTCAACACCATCGACGCCGTGCTGGCCAATACCACCGGCATCACCATGTACGACAGCCCCATGGGCGGGCGCTACGTGTATTCGCGCGGCTTCATGGTGGACACCTACCAGTTCGACGGCGTGAACCGCGCCATGTACTACCCGCAGGCGAACAGCTTTACCAGCAATACGGCCATGCTGGACCGGGTGGAGATCGTGCGCGGCGCCACGGGCCTGCTGCAGGGCACGGGCTCGCCCGGCGCGGCCATCAACATGGTGCGCAAGCGCCCGCTGGCGGAAAAACAGGTGCAGCTGGCGCTGGGCGCGGGCCGCTGGAATGACGTACGGGGCGAAGTGGACGTCACCGGCCCCCTGAACGAGTCGGGCAGCGTCCGCGGCCGCGCCGTGGCCGCGCATGACCAGCGCGATTATTTCTACGACGTGGCCGACAGCCGCACGGACGTGCTGTATGGCGTGCTGGAATTCGACCTGGCGCCGGGCAGCAAGCTGACGACGGGCGCCAGCCATGAACAGCTGAAGTCCACGCCGTTCTTTTCCGGCATGCCCCGTTACCGCGACGGCAGCGACCCGCACCTGCCCCGCTCGACCTTCCTGGGCGCCGACTGGAACCGCTGGGAGAGCCGCCAGACGGCCGTCTTCGCCGAATTCGAGCACCGCTTCGACGCCGACTGGCTGTTCAAGGCCAGCGCCAACTACACGCGCGAGCGGCATGACGTGAAATACATGTTCAGCCAGGGCGCGCTCGATCCCGCCACCCTGGCCGGCATGATGATGTATGGCGGCGTGTTCGACTACGGCAGCACCAACAAGGGCATCGACCTGTCGCTCGATGGCAAATTCAACGCCTTCGGCCGGCGCCACGGCTTCAGCGCCGGCATCAGCACGAACCGCCTGGAAAGCGACAGCGATTTCAATCTGGCCCTGCTGCAGCAGCCGAACACCCCCCTGCAGCCCAACCACGGCGTGGCCGAACCGGGCGACGCCTGGTTCCGCGAACACAGCTACCGGGGCGATCCCAGCGTGACAAAAATGACGCAGACGGGCGCCTACGGCGTGGCGCGCTTCAGCGTCAGCGATCCGCTCACCGTGGTGGCGGGCGCGCGCGTGTCGAACTACAAATGGAGCAGCGTGTACCGCGACACGGGCGAGGTGTACATCGATCCCTACCGCGAAAACGGCGTCGTCACGCCGTACGGCGGCGTGATCTACGCCTTCGATCCGCGCTGGTCCGGCTATGCCAGCGTCTCCGACATCTTCCAGCCGCAGAACCAGCGCACGGCCGGCGGCGCCCTGCTCGACCCGCTCAAGGGCCGCAACCTGGAAGCGGGCGTGAAAGGGGAACTCTTCGACGGCAAGGTGAATGCCTCGCTGGCGCTGTTCCGCATCGAACAGCGCAACCGCGCGGAACTCGACCTGGTGAATACCTGCTCGTCCGGCACGGAATGCTATTTCTCGACGGGCAAGGTGCGCAGCGAGGGCGTCGATGCGGAAATCAGCGGCGAAGTGGCGCGCGGCTGGCAGCTGTTCGCCGGCTACACCTTGAACAATTTTAAATATCTGGAACAGACGTCGAGTGCGGGCGTGATGTTTGCCAGCACCTACTCGCCGCGCCACATGCTGCGCGCGTGGAGCGATTACCGCCTGCCCGGCGCCTTGCAGCAGTGGAGCGTGGGCGGCGGCGTGAACTTCCAGACGGAGAGCTCGCGCGTGACGCAGGCCGTCACGGTGGCGCAGGGCGCGTATGCCTTGTGGAGCGCCCGCGCCGCCTGGCAGATCGACCGCAACTGGACGGCGGCGCTGTCCGTGACGAACCTGCTCGACAAGCGCTACTACCAGACGGTGGGCGCACCTGCGTGGGGCAATTTCTATGGCGAGCCGCGCAAGGCGCAACTGACCTTGCGCGCGCGTTTCTAAGGAAGACTCAGGTCGCCGGGCGCAGGGGCGATTTCGGCAGCGGGATGAATTCCGTCTCGCCCGGCACTTGCCCCATGCGCTGTGCGCTCCAGTCGTCGGCCGCCTGCGCCAGACGCTCCTTGCTCGACGAGACGAAGTTCCAGAACAGGTAGCGGTGGCCGTCCAGCGGCTCGCCGCCGATCACCACGAACTGCACCGGGCCGCTGCCTGCCGTCACCACTGGCACGGCGCCCGCTTGCACGGCGCCCGCCTCAAGCAGGGCCATGGTGTGCGGCACGAGCGCCACGCCATCGAGCAGCACCTCACCGCTGATGGGATAGATGGCCGCTTCCGCCGGCAAGCCTTCCAGCCGCAGCGCCTTGCCGGCTTCCAGCTCCACGTCCAGGTACACGGTCTGCATGTAGGTGCGCACGGGCGAGGTCTGGCCAAAGGCCGTGCCGATCAACACTTTGACCACGGCGCCATCGAGCGGCACGACGGGAATGTCGGCCTGCGGCGTGTGCGTGAAGCTCGGTTCATCTTCCTCGTGCGCCTTCGGCAGCGCGGCCCACAGCTGCAAGCCATGCGTGCGGTGCGGCTGGCCGGCCAGGTCGTGCGGCGTGCGCTCCGAATGCACGATGCCGCGCCCGGCCGTCATCCAGTTGATGGCGCCCGGTTCGATGCGCTGGTACGAGCCGATGCTGTCGCGATGGTCGATCGCGCCCTCGAACAGATAGGTGACGGTGGCCAGGCCGATATGCGGATGGGGGCGCACGTCGTGGTTGGCGTCGGGTGCCACGTCGATGGGGCCGAAATGGTCGAAGAAGATGAAGGGGCCGACGGCCTGTTTTAATGCGGAAGGCAGCAGGCGCCGCACGACGAAGCCGCCGCCGAGGTCCTTTTCGTGGCTTTTCAGGATGGCCGCGCTCATGCCAGCACCGTCGTCACTTCGGTCGTCACGGCCGTCATCAGCTTGTGCAGCGGGCATTTGCCGGCCGCGGCCAGCAATTCCTGCCGCTGCGCGTCCGTCAGTTCGCCCGTCAGGTGCAGGGTCGCGGCCAGACGGTACACGCCCTTGCGCTCCTCGCTGGCATCGCGCTCCGTGCTCACTTCCACGTGCTCGAGCGGGATGCCCTTGTGTTTGGCGTACCAGACGACGGTGAGGGCCTTGCAGGCCGACAGGGCCGCGTCGTACAGGTCGTGCGGCGACGGGCCGGCATCGCCGCCGCCCTCCTCCACCGAGGCGTCGGCGGAAATGATGTGGTCGCGCACGTGCACGATGTGGCGCATGGGCTGCGACTGGTCGCGGATGGCTTTGATGGTCATGGCGTTCCTTGGTGCGTGTGGAAAGCCACAATTTACACCGTTTGCCCGCTTTGCGCAGCCCGCTCCCGGGGTACCTGGCTATTTGATGCGGAACAAGGCATCGACCGTCTGCGCCATCTTGATGCTGGTAACGATCAGCATGTCGTCGGGGTTTTGCCGCTCGCGGCTGTTGGCGCGGCTGTAGCGGTCGGACGGCACCAGGCCCACCGCATTGCCCAGGTTTTTCAGCTGCTCCGACGAGATGCCGGCCACGGCGCCCACGCGCTTGCCAAAGCTGCGCGCCATGGCGTCGGCCTTGCGCTGCGCGTCCTTGACGGCTTCGCCCATCAGCTCCTCTTCCAGGCGGACGCGCTGCGTGCTGCCGAAGGTGGTGGCAAACGCATCGAGATTGGGCATGGCCAGCAGCGGACGCATGACGGCGGACCACTTCGACAGGTCCGCCACGTTGATATGCACGCCGGCCTTGATCAGGTACTGCGGGCTGGCGGGGTCCTGCTCGGCGCCCTTGCGGATTTCCTTGCGCACGTCGCGCACCTCGATGCCGGCCGCCGCCTCGGCCAGGCCCTGCTCCAGCAGGAGCGCCCTGACTTGCGCGATGCGCGTCTGCACGAGGGCCGTGGCCGCCTCCGGCGCGGGATCGAAGGCGCTGACTTCGAAGTCGATCTCGCCCAGGTCCGGCAGGAAGAAGCTGTAGGCCGTACCCGTCGCATGGATGAAGGGGTAGGCAGGCAGGTCGCCGGCCAGGGCGCAGATGGGCAGGCAGGCGAACACGATGGACAGCAGGCGGCGTTTGAACACGGACACTCCGGCACGGTTAAGGTGCATGGAGTATCCGTCAAGATGACATATTTAACAATAAATCAATCGAGCGTGCGCGCCACGCGGAAGCCCACGATGTCGTTAGACAGCACGGTGGAAAAGCCGTTGCGCAGGGCCGAACGCAGGTAACGCGGGTGGTACAGCCAGGAGCCGCCGCGCAGGATGCGCCGGCTGCTGTCGCTGCCCGCCTCCCAGGCGCTGCCATCGACGGGCGCGCCTTCGTAATTGTCGTGCACCACGTCCTGCACCCACTCCCACACATTGCCATGCATGTCGAACAGGCCCCAGGAGTTCGGCGCGAATGTGCCCAGGGGGCTGGTGCCGCCCCGGTAGACGCCGCGCGGGCCGCCGTTGTAGACGTACAGGCCGTCGTAGTTGGCCTGCTCCGTGCTGATGGTGTCGCCCACGTTGAAGGCCGTGCGCGTGCCGGCGCGGCAGGCGTACTCCCATTCCGCTTCGCTGGGCAGGCGATACTGCCGGCCTGTGCGCTCGCTCATCCAGGCCAGGTACAGCTGCGCGTCGTTCCAGCTGACGCCCACGACGGGGTGCTGGTCGGTCTGCACGAAACCGGGATTATCCCAGTCCGTCTCCGCGCCGCCCGCTTCCCAGCCCGTCGCCGTCACGAAGGCGCGCCATTCGCCCACGCTGACGGGGTGGCGCGCCAGGGCGAACGAGCGCTCGATGCCGACCCAGTGCTGCGGCTTCTCGCGGTCCAGCCAGGTCTGCTGCGAGCCGGCCTGCAGGGCGGCCTTGTGCTCCTGCTCGTGCGCGCCCATCTGGAAACGGCCGCTGGGGATGAGCACCAGTTCCGGCCCCTGGCCCGCGCCGTCGAGAAAGTCGTCGCGCAGGATACCTTCGGCGTTGGCCACCGGTTCCGCATGGTCGGCCGCCGCTGCCGCAGCCGGTGCCGGGGCCGCGGGCGCCTGCTGCTGCGCTGCGGCGCGGCTGGCCTCTTCACGGCGCGCCCGCTCCTGCTCCGCGCGGTAGGCTGCTTCCGCCTTGGCGACGATGGCCTTGCGCTGCAATTCCTGGTGCTCCTGCAAGGCGGTGGCCGCATCGGCCTCGCGGCGCGCGCGCAGCTGGCCGCGCAACGCTTCCTTGCGCAGCTTGCGCGCCTCTTCCGCCTCGAAATGGCGCTGCGCCTCCTGCTCGCGGCGCAGCTTGTCCTGCCGCTGCTTTTCCAGCGCGGCCGCCTGGATCTCGGCCTTGCGGCGCTGGTCCAGCTCTTCCTGGCGCTGGCGCGCCTGCTTGAGTTCTTCCTCGCGCGCCTGCTCGGCCGCCAGCGCCGCCTGTCTTTGCTGCTGCGCCACGCGTGCCTGATCCTGGCGCGCCTGTTCCGCCAGTTCCTCGGGCGACGGGCCGGCGGCCCGTTCCAAGCCCTCCAGCAAGGCTTGCACGGACTGCGGCCGCAGTTCGGCCGTCAGCGAAAAGCCGTTCTGCAGCAGCTGCCACTGCGGCGCGTTGAGCGCCTGCGGTGCCGAGGGCAGATAGCTGGCGCTGCGCGCGTCGTCGAACGGCATGCGCCCTTCGAGCATCTGGTAGATCATCACGGCCACCGCATACACGTCCAGGCGCGGACTGGGCTGGCGCTGGTGCGCGCCCGCCTCGGGCGCGCGGTAGCCCTGCGTGCCCGCGTTCGGCGTTTCCAGCGCCAGGCTGCTGCCGGCATTGCGCACGCGCGAGGCGATGCCGTAGTCGAGCAGCTTGACGTCGCCCCTGGCCGTCAGGAAGACGTTGCCCGGCTTGATGTCGCGGTGTACCAGCTTGTGCTTTTCCCACGCATACGAGAGGGCGTCGGCCACGGGCCGCAGCAGCTCCTGCACGGTGGCCAGCGGCAGCGCGCCCTGGCGGCCCAGGTAATGTTCCAGGTCTTCGCCGTCCAGGCATTCCATGATGATGAAATAGCTGGCCGTGGCCGGGTCCTGCGCCCACTCGTAGACGCGCACGATGTTTTCATGCGCGAGCTTGCGCGCCTGGGTGGCTTCCTCGATGAGCAGCTTGGCATGCGTGGCGCTTTGCGTCAGCTGCGGCGGCAGGATCTTCAGGGCCACCATTTCGCTGCTGCCCAGCTCCGCATGCGTGGCCAGGTCCGTGGCCTGCCATACCTGCCCCATGCCGCCCGTGCCGATCAGCCGTTCGAGCCGGTAGCGGCGGTTTTGCGGGCCGATTTCCTGGCCCGCCATGAAGCCCAGCTCCGTGCCCTGGCGCACGGGCAGCGGCGCGGGCGCGGGAGCGGCGCCGGGCGGCGCATACTCGGCGTCGAGGATGGCGTTCTTGCGGCGTTCGAATTCCTGCTCGCTGAGCAACCCGTCGTCATGCAGGGCGCGCAGTTCACGCAGCTTGTCTCGTGCTTTTTGCATCATCTAAGGCGAAACGCTTCCCAATCAAGGCTGCAGGGGGACGCCGCAAGCAGCGCAGAATTTGTCTTCCGGATGCCCGGCGCGCAGCGCATGGCCGTTCTTGCAGCGCGCCGGCGCGGCGCTTGCAAATGCCGGCTGCAGCGCCTGCGCCACGGCCACGCCCACCTGCGCCTGCGCCGACAGGCCATGCGCATGCGCCGCGTTCTGCAGGTTGATCAGGTCCAGCTGCTGGCGCCGTTCGCGCTCCGCCTGGCCTTCCAGGTAGCCGCGCTCCTGCGCCACGCTGTCCTGCGCCATGCGCATGGCCTCCAGCGGCGCGATGCTGTTCTCGGCCGCCGCCAGGGCCGCCAAGGCGTGGATCTGCTCGGCGCTCATGCCCGCCTGCAGCTGCACCCTGAGCACCTGCGCCAGCGCGGCCGCGTTCTGCCCGGGGGCCATGGCCACCTTGCCCGTGTCGCTGAGGGTGCCGATTTTCTCGATCCGGTCGATGTCGATGCGCGCCAGTTCGGCCGCATGCGCCTGCTGCGCCAGCAAGGCTTCATATTCTCCCTTCCAGCGCGCGTAATCGCTTTCGCGCTGCTGCGCCATGGCCAGCAAGTCGCGCTGCCATTGCGCTTCCTGTTCCAGCTGGCGCAGCTGCTGGCGCTGTTCCTCGACGGCCAGCGCGTCGAGCTGCGCCAGGTGCGCCTGCTGCTGCAGCTGGCGCGCGTGCACGCCGTCTGCCTCGATGGTGCGCAGCAGCTTTTCCTGCTGCGCGATGGCGTCTTCGCGCGCGCCGCCGCGGCGCAGCGCCGCGACCTTCTCGGCGATTTCCGCCGCCTGCACCTGCGCCGCCTCGTCCTTGTGCGCCTCGGCGCGCAGCAGTTCGCGCTGGCGCGCCAGCTGCATCTGCTCTTCCCACTCCTGCACCCGCTCCGCCTCGCGCTTGCGCGCCGCATTCGCCAGCATCAGGCCCTGCCAGGCGGCCTTGTGCTGTTCCGCTTCCAGCTGCGCCTCGCGCTGCGCCGCCTCCATCTCGGCCTGGCGCAGGCGCGCCAGCTGGGCGCGGCGGCCCGCCTCGTCGTCGATCAGCAGCGCGCTCTCGATCTGCTGCGCGATGGACTGCAAATGTACCTGGTGCGTGAAGCGCTGCTGCGCCATCTGGATCTGTTCGCGCCCGTTCAGCTGCGACAGTTCCAGCTCGCTGCGCATCTTGATGGCGGCCAGCGCGCGCACGTGCTCCCAGTTGGCAGCCTCGTCGGCCCGCTGCGCGCCCTTCTGCGCCAGTTCCTGTTCCAGCTCGCCCAGCGCCAGCGCGGCGCCGTGGTCGAGCGCCTGGCGCCGCGACTTCGCTTCCAGGATGCGGCCATACAGGTCGATCTGGCGCCCGCGCAGCGCCTGCAGGCGCTCCGCTTCCTGGTGGCCCAGCTCGGCCTTCCCGACCGTGGCGTCCTGCTGCAGCTCGGCGCGCCGCTGCGCGTGGCGCGCCGCCATTTCCTCGCGGCGGATGCGCTGCCACTCTTCCTCGTCATACAGCTGGTCGAGCTGCTGCATGCGCTCCAGGCTGTGCCGTTCCAGTTCCTGCGCCGGCACGCCGCCCAGCCAAAGGGTGCCGATGCTCTCTGCCGCACCGCTTGCGCGCTTGTCGTGGCGCAGGCTGAGGGTCTCCACGCGCGCCACGGCCAGGCCGGACGGCGCCAGGCGCTGCATCAGCGCCGACTGCAGGCGCTCGTTCAATTCGGGACGCAGGTCGGCATGCGCCTCCATCTCGCGCAGCGCGCGGCTGCCGATGAATTCCAGCGCGATCTGGCGCACGGACGGCAGCAGCAAGGCGTGCAGGTGGGCGCGCGTGACGGCCCCCGGCGCGCGCATGAACTGGCGCGCAAACGCATCGGGCTGGCCCAGGGCGACGTCGATGCGCAGGGCAGCGGCGACGCCGAGCATTTCCGTGCTGGCCAGGTCGGGCAAGTCGAATTCGAGGCCGAGCGCATCGGCGCGGGCGATCAGCACTTCGGCCGGACGCGCCGGCAGCAGGGCCGGCAGGCGGGCAAAGAAGGCGGCGCTGTCGTAGTCGCCGGGCGGTATCAAGGTGAAAGCATCCGTCTGCACGATCCAGGCACGCGATTCGGCGGGCACCTGCAGGCGGCGCGCGGCGCTGCCGAACAGGGAAGACAGTTCGCGCACGCCAAAGAACAGGGCCAGCTGCTCGTCGGCCAGGCGCCATTGGTTGGCATGCAGCACCGCATCGCTGTCGGGCGCGCCCAGCGACAGACCGCACTGCGCGCAGTAGCTGGCGGCGGCGCCATTCCTGTGCTCGCAACGGGGACAGCGGGCGCCGCCAAAACCAAACAATTGGAACATGTGTGACTCCTGATGAGAATGATTGTGCACGCGAGCGTGCCGCCATGCCGATTCTAGCAGGACAGCTGACGCAGCACTGGCCGCGCACGGCATGGGCACGGCATGGTGCAGCGTCAAATAATGCCATGCGGCAATTACATTCATATGCCCGGATACAGGGCTATTTAGGCCTCAATTCAAGCGGTCGGCTCGCCGGAGCGGGGCAGCGGCATTTCAGTGCCGTTTTTTTGCAGGCCGTCCCGCCAAAACCACGGCTGGTCGCATGCGCATGGCGCGCCGGCATGCGCATAGCTACAGTACACACATCGCCACCCGCCACCCGAAAGGAATCATCATGAAAGCCTTGAAAAACATGGAAGCCATCTTCACCGTCGCCGTCGCCATCGCCTGCGGTGCCAGCTACGCCAGCTTCATGCAGCCATCGACCGCCAAGGCCGCCGCCACGGCGCAGGCGAACGCCATCCCCGTCGTCGTCGTCAGCGCCAAGCGCCTGACGGAACAGGAAAAGAAAATCTCGCTGATCGAGGAACGCCAGGCCTTGCTGGGCAACGCCACCGCCAGCACCCTGTGAGCCGTCCATGCTGACCCTATGCCGCCTGGCGCCAGTTTGAAGACCGCCGCGCCAGGCCGCCATTTGCATCTCATTGTATCTGCCGCGGATACACGGACACACAGCATTGTGTCAATTGTAATAAGTTGAATCAAAGGCGATCAGCACGCCCGCAAGCGCCTATAGTCCATTTCACGCAATCACCGAAATGGAGCACATCATGAAACCCATCGCACTCTACGCAGCAGCCATGCTGGCCATCAGCACCGCAGCCTTCCTGCCCGTGCACGCCATGGCACAGAATCAGCTCGGCGTCAGCATTGTCGTCGGCAACGCCCCGCCTCCGCCACGGTTTGAAAGCGTGCCCGCACCGCGCGCCGGCTATGTCTGGGCGCCCGGCTACTGGAACTGGAACGGCCAGCGCCACGTCTGGACAGGCGGCGAATGGCTGCGCGAACGGGGCGGCAACCAGTACCGCCGCGCCGCCTGGATACAGGAGAACAACCGCTGGCGCCTGGACCGTGGCGGCTGGGTCGCCGCGCAGGTGCAGCCCGTGCGCTATGACGAGATCCGCATCGCCCCGCCGCCGCCGCGCCGCGAAGCCATCCCGCGCGCCCGCCACGGCTACATCTGGGCGCCCGGCCACTGGGAATGGCGCAGCCAGCGCTACGCCTGGACCCCGGGCGTGTGGATCGCCGAACGTCCCGGCTATGTGTATGCGCCGCCCGCCTGGAACCAGCGCGATGGCCGCTGGCAGATGGAGCAGGGCCGCTGGTCGCCACGGGGCCCGAACGGCGACCGTGACCGCGACGGCATCCCCAACCGCTATGACCGCGACAATGGCAACCGCCATGACCGCGACGGCGACGGCATCCCGAACCGCGACGACCGCCGTCCCGATAATCCCCATCGCAATTAATACGCGGCTGTAGTCCCCGCCAAGGCCACCCATCGCGGTGGCCTTGTCATTTTCCGGACACATCCGTGTATTAAAATCGCGCGACGATCAATCACACTGCGCGAGAAAGATTCACGATGGCGATGGACAATGCCGGCTTTACCTACGGTTCGGACACCTCGGGCCTCGTCTGGGGCTTCCTGTTTGGCCGCGCGGCGCAGCCGCTGGCGCTGGACTCCTCTGCCGCCCTGGCCTGGCTGGCCGATGGCGCGGCCCACCCGGCGCACGAATTCGTCTGGCTGCATTTCAATTTGTCGCATGCGGCCAGCGAAAAATGGCTGACGGCGCATACGCAGCTGGCCGACGAATTCTATGAAACCCTGCACCAGGGTTCCCGCTCCACGCGCATCGAACAGGCGGAAAACACCCTGATCGCCGTGGTCAACGATGTGGTGCACAATTTTTCGTTCGAAGCGTCCGATATTTCCACCATGTGGGCCAGCGTGGCGCAAAACCTCGTCATCACGGCGCGGCGCGCGCCGCTGCAATCGATCGAGCGCCTGCGCCAGGCCGTCATCAAGAACCACGAGCCGATCCGCTCGTCGGTGGAACTGCTGATTCACCTGCTGCGCGACCAGGCCGACGTGCTGGTCAACATCGTGCGCGACGCCGTGGCGCGGGTCGACGATATCGAGGATCACTTGCTGGCCGGGCGCCTGGTGCCGAAGCGCGAGGACCTGGGCGCCATGCGCCGCGTGCTGGTACGGCTGCAGCGCCTGCTGGCGCCGGAACCGGCGGCCCTGTTCCGCCTGCTGCAGCGCCCGCCTTCCTGGGTATCGGAGCTCGACAGCCTGGAACTGCGCCAGTCGACGGAGGAATTTTCGGTGGTGCTCAGCGATATGTCGTCCCTGCAGGAACGCATCAAGCTGCTGCAGGAAGAGATTGCCGCCAGGGTCAACGAGGAAAACAGCCGCAGCCTGTTCGTGCTGACCATCGTCACGGTGCTGGCCTTGCCGATCAATATCATCGCCGGCATGCTGGGCATGAACGTGGGGGGGATTCCGCTGGCCCAGCATCCGCAGGGCTTCTGGATCATCGTCGCCATCATCGTCACGTTTACAGTCGTGGCCGGATGGCTGGTGGTGCGCGTGCAACGCAATAGTTGACTATTGGCAACACGGCCTGGCAGGCGAACGGCAGGCGCCGTCCGCCATCACTGCTTAGCGGTGGTATTCGCCGGCCCGTTCAGGCTGATAAACGATTTCCTCGATCTTCACTTTCACCACGCCGCCGGGCATGGGCCAGGCGATGCTGTCGCCCACGGACAAGCCCAGCAGCGCGCTGCCGACCGGGGCCAGCACGGAAATGCGGTCGGCATGGCCTTCCACGTCCTTCGGATACACGAGCGTCAGGCAAAACTCTTCCTTGTTTTCCACCGTGAAGCGCACGGTGGAATTCATCGTCACGACGGTCGGTGGAATCTCCTGCGGTTCCAGCACCTCGGCGCGGCCCAGCTCATCGAGCAAAGCGGCCTTGTCCGGCGACAGATTATTTCCCAAGGCATACAACAACGCTTCCAGTCGTTCCAGGTCTTGTGACGACAAAATAATTTTTGGTATTTTTTCCAAGATATCCTCACTATTGATCATTAGGGCGGCGTCCGGTTTTGCTGGCGGCAGCTGACTTGGCCGCAACAGACAAAACAAACAGCATCAGGACGTCCATCATCAGCGGATTATGGACGAACTCGCGGAGCAAGGCCATAGCGTTTGCACATTCCCCATTAAAATTTATAAAAATCAATGACTTGCAATGTAATATTTATCTCCGCCAAAAAATGCGGCAATGCCCGCACATTCCCGCAGGGCGGGGCGAGATATTCCATGCGGCATTGTATTTACGGTGAGCATATTTTTGAGGGGGAAAAACATGCTGCCAAAAAAAGGATTAAAATCAGGATGAATTATTATTAGAAAGACACGTCCGTACCGCAGGCTGGCGCCGCCGTTTTTTCCGGCAACCGTGGTTGTGTTGCCGGCCATCCGGACGCCGTGGCACGCGCATGGCTGCATCCCCTGTACTTTCACGCTGCAAAATGACAATATGTCGGCCTTAACACAACGTTGAGAGTTCCGGCTCACATCGGTTTTCATCAGACTGGAACGTAAAGTATGGCAGGGCTAGGCGGGATGACACGGGGCGGCGGCAGGCGGGGCCGGCAAGGAAGGGCGCCATGATGGCGCCGTTGATGCTGCCCTCGGCACAGTTGCGCGGGGACAAGGTAGCCAGGCTGAACCTGCTGGCCGCGGCGGCCATGCTGGCGGCCGCCAGCCTGCTGCTGGTGCTGTTCCAATGGTTTTTCTTGCAAGCATCGCTGCAGCGCAACCTGCAGATACAGGCCGGCATGCTGGCCCCGGCAGCCACCTTGGCCTTGCGCCAGGACAATCTGCTTGCCGCAGAGCAAACGCTGGCTGCCCTTGCCGCCGCCCCCCACATTGAGCAGGCGCTGCTGTACCAGCCGGGAGGCCAGCCATTTGCCCGCTATGCGCGCAGCGCTGCCGGTGCCGCGCCCGCCGCGCCGCACGCGGGCATGCAGGTAGATTTTCTGACCGGCAACGCTACTTTCGTCCAGCCCCTGCCTGGCGGGGGCGCGCTGCTCCTGCGCACCAGCCTGGCGCAGCAATACCGCAGCCTGGCGCACTTCGCCGCCTTCACCCTACTCGTCAGCCTGTGCGCCTTCGGCCTGACGGCCCTGCTGGTGCGCCGCACGCGCCTCGCCGCCCAGCAGGCGGAAAACCACTTGCACTACCTGGCCCACGTCGATCCCGTCACGCAGTTGCCAAACCGGCATGAGTTCAACGATGCGCTGGCCTACGCGCTGGCGCGCGCCGACCGCCAGGACAGCAGCGTGGGCTTGCTGCTGCTGGACCTGGACAATTTCAAGGTGGTCAACGACACGCTGGGCCACCACTGCGGCGACCAGCTGCTGAAACTGGTGTCCGAGCGCCTGGTGGCCATCCTGCGCACCACCGACATCATCTGCCGCATCGGCGGCGACGAATTCGTCGTCATCGTCGAACCGGCCGACGACGCCTCGGAAATGGCCAGCGTGGCACGCAAGATCCTCGCCGTGCTGGCCGAGCCGTTCGCCCTCGAAGGCCACCAGCTGTACGTCAGCGCCAGCATCGGCGTGAGCCTGTATCCGTTCGACGCGCACGACGTGGCCACCCTGACGCGCAATGCCGATACGGCCATGTACCACGCCAAGCACCAGGGCAAGAACCGCTACGCCGTGTTCCAGTCCGAGATGGAGCTGCGCGCCCAGCGCCGCCTGCGCATGGAGGCCAATTTGCGCCGCGCGCTGCAGAACGGGGAACTGTATCTGCACTACCAGCCGCAGATCGACTTGCGCAGCGGCCGCATCGTCGGCGTGGAAGCGCTGATCCGCTGGCACTGCCGCGAGATGGGGCAGCTGAGCCCCGCCGAATTCATCCCCGTGGCCGAGGAAAGCGGCATCATCGTCGACCTGGGGCGCTGGGTGCTGCAAAGCGCTTGCCGCCAGGCGGCCAGCTGGTGCAAGGCGGGCCTGCTCGACTCGCTGGAGCACGTGGCCGTCAACCTGTCGGCCTGCCAGGCGCGCGACCCGGGCCTGATGGACGACATCCACGCCATCCTGCACGAAACGCAGCTGCCGCATGGCTTGCTGGAGCTGGAAATCACGGAAGGGGTCCTGATGGACAATGTCCACGCCAACGTGGAACTGATGCGGCGCCTGCAGGACACGGGCATCCACCTGTCGATCGACGATTTCGGCACCGGCTATTCCTCGATGTCCTACCTGAAGCGCCTGCCCATCGACCAGCTGAAGATCGACCGCAGCTTCGTGCACGACCTGCCCGGCGAGGGCGAGGCCATCGTCACGGCCATCATCGCCATGGCGCACAGCCTGCATCTGAAAGTGGTGGCCGAAGGCGTGGAAACGCTGCAGCAGGTGGAATTCTTACGCAAAGCGGGCTGCGACAACGTGCAGGGTTTCTTCTTCGCCCGCCCCATGACCGCGGCGCAGCTGACGGCGCTGCTGCTGGAGCGGCGCGACTGGAGCACGCGCACGATCCTGCCGGTGTAAAAAAAAGGGCAGAACCGCCGGTTCCGCCCTCCCTCGCACCTAGTGCATGTCCATCAAGCCAGTTTCGCCGAATGCTCGCGCGTGGCGTGGAACTTCAGCTTCGGCCAGCGCTCTTCCGTCAGGCGCAGGTTGACGCCGGACGTGGCCAGGTAGGCCATGTTGCCGGCCGCATCGTAGGCCACGTTGTGGCCCAGCGCGTTCTCGAAATCCTGCAGGATGCGCTTGTCGTCGCAGCTGACCCAGCGCGCGCTGCTGATGCTGGTGCCTTCGAAGACGGCATCGACGCCGTATTCGTTGAGCAGGCGGCTGGCGACCACCTCGAACTGCAGCACGCCGACGGCGCCCAGCACCAGTTCGCCGCCCTGCACGGGCTTGAAGACCTGTACCGCGCCCTCTTCGCCCAGCTGCTGCAAGCCCTTGTGCAACTGCTTGATTTTCAAGGGATTACGGATGCGCACCGAGCGGAAGAAGTCCGGCGCGAAGTACGGGATGCCCGTAAACGTCAGCATCTCGCCTTCGGAAAAACTGTCGCCGATCTGCATGTTGCCATGGTTTGGCAAGCCGATGATGTCGCCGGCGTACGCCTCTTCCACCTGTTCGCGCGACGACGCCATGAACGTCACCACGTTCGACACCTTGATCTCGCGCCCCAGGCGCAGGTGCTTGACCTTCATGCCGCGCTCGAAACGTCCCGAGCACACGCGCAGGAAGGCGATGCGGTCGCGGTGGGCCGGGTCCATGTTGGCCTGGATCTTGAAGACGAAGCCGGTGAACGGCTGCTCGGTCGGATCGACGGAACGCACGGTGGCGTCGCGCTCGCGCGGCGCCGGCGCCCAGTCGACCAGCGCGGAGAGGATCTCGCGCACGCCGAAGTTGTTGATGGCCGAGCCGAAGAACACGGGCGTCTGCACGCCGGAGAGGAATTCCTCCAGGTTGAACGGATGCGAGGCGCCGTGCACCAGCTCCACTTCCATGCGCAATTGATCCATCTCCAGCGGGAACATCTCCTGCAGGCGCGGATTGTCGATGCCCTTGATGATTTCAAAGGCGCCGTCGGCCTTTTCCTCGCCGGCCTTGAACAGCATGATCTCGTCGTTCAGCAGGTGGTACACGCCGCGGAAGTTCTTGCCCATGCCGATCGGCCAGGTGACGGGCGCGCACTGGATCTTCAGCACCGATTCGAGTTCGTCGAGCAGTTCCAGCGGATCGCGCGTCTCGCGGTCCATCTTGTTCATGAAGGTGACGATGGGCGTATTGCGCATGCGGCAGACGGCCAGCAGCTTGATCGTCTGCGCTTCCACGCCCTTGGCCGCATCGATCACCATCAGCGCCGAGTCGACGGCCGTCAGCACGCGGTAGGTATCTTCCGAGAAGTCCTGGTGGCCCGGGGTGTCGAGCAGGTTGACGACGTGGTCGCGGAATTCGAACTGCATCACCGAGGAGGCGACGGAAATGCCGCGCTGCTTCTCGATCTCCATCCAGTCCGACGTCGCGTGGCGGCCCGATTTGCGGGCCTTGACGGTACCGGCCATCTGGATCGCGCCCGAGAACAGCAGCAGCTTTTCCGTCAAGGTGGTCTTGCCCGCATCCGGGTGGGAAATGATGCCGAAGGTGCGGCGGCGCTGCACTTCGCGCGCGATCACGGCCGGCGCCTTGCTGCTGACGGATGCCGCGGCGTTGTCCGCGCTGTCGGTGGAATCGGGGGTGTTGCTGTCGTTCTCGTTGGCCATATTGGTGACCATAATATGGCCCTCGCAAAAAACCCTCGATTTTACAGAAGGATCGGCCTTCCGTGTGAACTGCTTCACTCTGGCGGACGGCAAAATCGGCCCTGCGTACCCGCCACTTCATCAAGGGGTCACAATCCGCAGGCAACATTGCGCTGCAGAAATGTTGCCACCCTACCCTGGAAATCCGATGAAAATCCTCCTCACCCCCGCCATCCGCCTCATGCAGCGCCTGCGCCTGCTGCCCAAGTTCATGCTCGTCTGCCTCGTCTTCCTGCTGCCGCTGGCGCTGGCGACCACCCTGCTGATCTCGGAACTGGGCAAGTCGCTGGCGCAGGCGCAGGATGCGCAGCGGGGCGTGGCCTATGTGCGCCAGTTGCAGGAGGCCACGCGCCTGCTGCAGCAGCGGCGCGGCCTGGAACACTTGCGCCTGAGCGGCAAGGCGGGCATGGACAACGCGGCCCTGGCGCCGCGCATCACGGCTTCTCTGGCCGCCCTGGCGCGCCTGCCGGCCGGCGCGGGCCTGCCGCAGGCGGCCGAACTGAACAAGCAGTGGCAAGCCTTGCTGGGCCGGCAGGCGGGCCTGGCGGCGCGCGACAGCTACGCGGCGCACACGGCGCTGCTGCGCCAGGCGGGCAAGCTGGGCCAGCTGGTGGCCGACCGCTCGCACCTGAGCCTGGACCCGGATGCGGGCGCCAACCACCTGAGCGCCGTGTTTACCGCCACCCTGCCCGACCTGGCCGAGAGCCTGGCCGACATCGCCGGGCGCGGCGCCGCCTACATCGACACGGGCCTGTTCGAGGCCAATGAAGACCAGCTGGTCAACGCCACGGCGCTGATCGCGCGCCACGAACTGGAACGCCTGCCGGCCCGCTATGCGGAAATCATCGCCGCCAAGCCGGAACTGGCCGCCAGCCTGCAGCCAGCCCTGAAAGCCGTGCCGGCCGCGCTGGCCTTCCTCGAACGCACGAAGAATGAAGTGACGAACTCCTACGACCAGACGTCGGGCGCGCAATTCCACGCGGCCGGCATGCAGGCCATCGATGCCCTGCACGCGCTCGCCGGCGCCTCGGCCAATGCCCTGGACGGCTTGCTGCGGGAGCGCATCGCGCGCGACGAGGCGCGCCGCGCCCTGATCCTGGCCGCCATGCTGCTGGTGCTGCTGGCCGCCGCCTACCTGTGCGCGGGCTTCTATGCCGCCTTTGCGCGCGATGTAGGACAGTTGCGCACGGCCGTGGCCGCGGCGGCGGCGGGCGACCTGTCGCAGCGCATCACCTCGCAGGCGCACGACGAGATCGGCGACCTGGTGCGCGACTTTGGCGCCATGACGCATGGCCTGGCCACGCTGGTGCAGGAAATCCGCGGCGGCGCAGCCGTCATCGCGGCGGCCGGCGCCGATATCGCGCAGGGCAACGCGGCCCTGTCCGGCCATACGGCCACGCAGTCGGAGGCGCTGGGCGCCACCGTGGACTCCATGCGCGAGCTGACGGCCACCGTGGGCCGCAACGAAGCCCACGTAGGACAGGGACGCACCCTGGTGGCGTCGGCCGCCGAAGTGGCCCTGCGCGGCGGCGAAACCGTCAGCGCCGTGGTCGAGACCATGGCCTCGATCAAGGCCAGCTCGCACAAGATCGTCGACATCATCGGCGTCATCAACGGCATCGCCTTCCAGACGAATATCCTGGCCCTGAACGCGGCAGTGGAAGCGGCGCGCGCGGGGGAACAGGGGCGCGGCTTTGCCGTCGTGGCGGCCGAGGTGCGCAGCCTGGCGCAGCGCTCCAGCGAAGCGGCGCAGCAGATCAAGCGCCTGATCGGCGATTCCGTGGCCACGGTGGACGCCGGCGGCGACCTGGTCAACGCAGCGGGCAGCACCATGCGGCAAGTCGTCGACGCGGTGCAGCAGGTGGCCGTGGTCATCGGGCGCATCAGCAGCGCCGGCGCCGAGCAGAATGGCGAGATTGCGCAGATCAACGTGGCGCTGGCGCAGATCGACGACATGACGCGCCAGAACGCGGGCCTCGTCGACGAAGCCCGCGCCGGCTCGCTGCGCCTGCACGAGGAAGGCGAGGCGCTGACGCAGGCCGTCAGCCGCTTCCGCCTGGGCGACAATGGGGCCGCCGCCATGCGCCAGGCAGCGGCGCCGGCGGCGCGCGACAGCCTGCCCAGCGTGCGTCCGGCAGGCCTGTGGAGCGCCAATAAACCGCGCGTAATATCACAAAATCGCGGGGAACGGCGCAAGGCTTGACAGGCAACCGTGCTCATGTAGGACAAGGACTACAATTCCACCTCAAAAGAGACTACAAAGCGGCGACTGCTAATCTTATGTTCGCCACTTACATAAGCTTTTAAAGTAGCTACATCGCGATCTGCACCGCGCGGCCGGAAAAAACGCTGTTGCCTCCCTTCACCGATGGAGATGGCGTCAGCTCCGGCCAGCAACGCAGCAGTCGCACTCCGATGTAAAAAAGCCTGCGAGGAATACTATGAACCATACTCAACTTAGCACCCCGGTCCAGAAGAACCAGTTGCTGCCACGCGCCATGCCGGCGGCGGGCCGGGAGATCAAGCTTGCGTCCCGGGTCAGCCTCAGTAGTGCTCAACAGAATGAATTGCTGGGCGCCTTGCCGCGCGCCGCGCTCGAATCGCTGTTCCAGGACCTGGAACTGGTGGAACTGCCCTTCGGCAAGGAACTGTATGCCTACGGTAACAACCTGGAATACAGCTACTTCCCCACCACCGCCATCATTTCGCTGCTGTACGTCATGGAAGACGGCGCCACGACGGAAATCGCCGTCGTCGGCCATGAAGGCGTGGCCGGTGCCTCGCTGCTGGCAGGCGAACGGGCCATGTGCACAGCCGTCGTGCAAAGCGCCGGCTACGGCTACCGCCTGAAGACGCAAAGCCTGCGCGATGCCTTTAATCAAGGCGGCGCCCTGCCCCAGCTGCTGATGCGCTACACGAATGCCCTGTTCGCCCAGATGGCGCAGAACGCCGTCGGCGGCCGCCACAGCTCGATCGAGCAAAAACTGTGCCGCTGGCTGCTGGACCGCCTGGACCGTTCGCCATCGAACGAATTGAAAGTGACGCAGGAGCTGATCTCCATCATGCTGGGCGTGCGCCGCGAAAGCATCACGGCCGCCGCCGGCAAGCTGCAGGAAGAAGGCTTGATCCATTATCGCCGCGGCAACATCACGGTACTGGACCGCGCCGGCCTCGAGTGCTACGCGGGCGAGTGCTACAAGGTCGCCAAGACGGAATACGACCGTTTGCTGCGCGACGTGTCGCGCTGCTGATGCGGGACCGCCCCTGACCGGGCGGCATGGATAAAAAAATGGCCGGGCTGCATGCCCGGCCATTTTTTTGCCCGTCACGACTCAAACGCTGGCGTCTTCGTCGAGTTCTTCCGGCTCCGGTGTCAGCGGCAAGGGAATCACGGCTTCCACGCACGTACCCTTGCCATCCGGTCCCTGGCGCACGGTAAGGGTGCCGCCCAGCAACAGGGCCCGCTCGCGCATGCCCAGCAAGCCGTGCGACATAGGCTTTTGCAGCGCCTCTTCCGTGATGCCGATGCCGTCGTCGATGACGCGCAGCACGAGGCCGTGCTCGTTGCGCTTCAGGGTGACGCTGACCATGCCGGCGCGCGCATATTTCAGGATATTGGTCAGCGACTCCTGCACGATGCGGAACAGGGCAATCGTCAGGGTCGCTTCGCGGTTGTCGATATTGATGGCCACGTCCGTATCGCAACGCACGGAACTCATGCGCGTAAAATCCTCGCAATAGCTTTCGATGGCGGCGCACAGGCCCAGGTTGTCCAGCAAGCTGGGGCGCAGGTCCTCGACGATGCGCCGCTTCAACTCCACCGTTTCCAGCAGGGTCGCCTTGGCGCGGCGCAATTGCGCGGCCAGTTCAGGCTGTGCGTGCGCCAGCTGCTGCGTGACCGCGCCCAGGTCCATGCTGATGGACGTCAGGTTGGCGCCCAGCTCGTCGTGCAGCTCGCGCGCCAGGCGCGCCTTCTCCACTTCATTGACGCTGATCAAATGCCGCGACAGCACGGATAGCTGCTCCGTACGCTTGGTCACCGTCGATTCCAGTGTGTCGTTGGCATTTTGCAAGGCATACTCGACGGCCGCGCGGTTCTGGAAGCTGCGCCGCACCAGCTGGTAAAACATGATCAGCACGAGGATGGCCAGCGCATTGATGCCGATGCCCAACAGCACGGCCTTCTGGTACTCGTGGTAAAAGGCGGCGCTGCCGGACGACAGCGCTTCATTCTGTTCGCGTGTCATGATGACCACCTGCAGGCGGATCTCGTCCATGGTGGCGCGGTCATCGGTGACGCGCGAGATATTGACGATCTCTGCCAGCCCGCCCTGCTTGTAGACCTCGATCGACTGTTGCAACATCGACATCTTTCGGCGAATCAAGGTTTTCAGCTGGGCCAGGTTCTTCAGCTGCGTGGGGCTGCCTGCCAGCAAGGTCTGCAGCTCATTGAATTCATTCTCGATTTCCGTGGCCGCCGTTTTCGACGGTCCCAGGTAGGTTTCCGAGCCGGAAATGAAATAGCCGCGCAAGCTGCTTTCCGCATCGAGCACGAGCACGTTCAGATATTGCAGGCGGTCGGCCACGCGGGCGCTCTGGCTGAGCAAGGCATTCGTGCCCTTCAGCGACTGCAGATTATGGAAGAGACTGAAACCATTGAGTACAAGCAGCAAGGCGCAAACAATGCACAGTATCGTCTTGTACAGGGGCAGGCGGTGATTCGGGGCCGGTTCAACGGTGAAATACATCCTGATGTGCATCCTTAGCAAGGTTCGGCGCGGGAGAAAGCGCCGGCGCCGGCCAATTATAATCCTCGCCACAAACTGCTGCACTGCACAACATCAAGTTGTGCCTGGCTGGCATGCCTGGCGATCATGAATCCATGATCGCACCGCCGCGCTAGTCAAGCAAATTGTTTTTCATTGCGTAATAGGTCAAGTCGCTGTTGGATTGCAAGCCCATTTTTTCCATGATGCGCGTACGGTAGGTACTCACCGTCTTGATGCTCAGCGACAAGGCGACGCCGATATCGGACACGGTGGCGCCCCGCGCCAGGCGCAGGAAGACCTGGAACTCACGGTCCGACAATTCCGTATGCAGCGCGGCATTCGTATCGCGGTCGAAGGACTGGGCCAACAATTCGCCCACGGTGGAGCTGACATAGCGGCGGCCCTGGAACACGGTGCGCACGGCCGTCATCAGCTCGTCCGCCTCGCATTCCTTGTTCAGGTAGCCATTGGCGCCCATCTTGAACAGGTTCAGCGCATATTGCTGTGCAGGATAGCCGCTGAGGATCAGCACGGGCAATTCCGGCTGGCCCTGGCGGATCGTGCGCAAGGTATCGATGCCGCTCTGGTCGGGCATGGCGATATCGAGCAACAGCACGTCGCATATCTCGCGGCGGGCGATATCGAGCGCCTCGCGCCCCGTGCCGGCTTCCGCCACGACACTGAAATCGCCTGACGACGAAAAAATCTGTTTGAATCCAGCTCGTACTATTTGGTGATCATCACAAATGGCAACGCGTATCATTGTTTCCCCTTAAATTTTCCTGGCCTGGGAAAGACTACCGGAACCTGAACGCTGCTCCGGTTCAGCGTTACTAACAAAAACGCAACATTAACATTATATTCAAAATGCGGCGCGCCGTACGTTAGCGGCGCTGCAAGCACCCAGTATAATCTGCCGGTATCGCACAACCCGGCCTATATTGGTACAAATCTTATTTTAGCAAGTTCAAAATCGCAATTAATTCATTGCGTATCCACCGGCGGTCCAGCGGCGCTTCCTGTGGCGGCACTGGCGCGGCAGGCAACAGCGGCACATCGTCGATGACGGCATGCGCTGCACCACGGCTGTCGAGCTTGTTGCGCGCGCCGCTGATGGTGAAACCCTGTTCATACAGCAGTTCGCGGATGCGCCGTATCAGCAGCACTTCGTGGTGCTGGTAGTAACGGCGGTTGCCGCGCCGCTTGACCGGCTTGAGCTGGGAAAACTCCTGCTCCCAGTAGCGCAATACATGCGGTTTGACGCCGCACAGCTCGCTCACCTCGCCGATCGTGAAATAGCGTTTCGCCGGAATGGGCGGCAAGGCGATCAACTCGGTTTTACTGATGCGCTCGTTCATCGCCACTCACTCAGGCAGCACGGGCCAGCGGACTGGTCTCTTCGACCATGCTCTTCAGCTTCTGGCTGGCATGAAAGGTCACGACACGGCGTGCCGTGATGGGAATCTCTTCGCCAGTCTTCGGGTTGCGGCCCGGCCGCTGCGGCTTGTCGCGCAGCTGGAAGTTGCCGAAGCCCGACAATTTCACGGCCTCGCCCCGCTCGAGCGCATTGCGGATCTCGTCGAAAAAGGTCTCGACCATATCTTTTGCTTCGCGCTTGTTCAGTCCCACCTGTTCGAACAGCAGTTCGGCCAGTTCCGCCTTGGTCAAGGTGGGTAGATCTTTTTCCGCTTCCTGGCGCACCTTGGCAACCAGCATGGCCCGATGCAGATCGGCGGCCAGTGCGGATTGCAGTACGGCGGAATCAACGTCGCTATTATTAATTTTCCTGCCCTGCCTTTTCTGTGCGCCCGAACCCGCCACATGGCAGGCCCGTCTACGGTTGACGACGGAAAGGCCGTCACCCAAGGCGACGGCCAGTCCGGTAATTACGAACGCAGTTTCGCGTCGTGGCCCTGCTTCGCGGCATCGATCAGGACAGCCATCAGGCCATCGACGACATCGTCTTGCAGGGTGTTTTGAGTATCTTGCAAGCTAATCCGGAAAGCAAGGCTTTTTTCATCCGCTTCCAGCCCTTTTCCACGATATTCATCAAATAAAACAATGGCTTGCACGATACGTGCTGCCGCGCTAGCCTTGGCGGCGGCGTGGAAGCTGTCGAGCACATCCTGCACGGCCACCGATTGCTTGACGACCACGGCCAGGTCGCGGCTGGCGCCAGGGAATTTCGAGATTTCCTGGTACACGGGCACCTTGCGTTGCGTCAGGGCCGCGGCATCGACTTCAAACACCACGGGCGCCAGCGGCAAGTCATACTTCTGCATCCAGCGCGGGTGCAATTCGCCGATGAAACCGATGACCTTGCCATCGAGTTCCACGTTGGCCGAACGGCCCGGATGCAGGGCCGGATGCTCCGCCTTGCTGAAACGCAGGACCAGCGGCGCGAACAGCGCTTCCAGGTCCGCCTTCACGTCGAAGAAATCGACGGTGCGGGACGGCTGGCCCCACTGCTCTTCCGCCACGGCGCCGTAGGCCATGGCCGCCACGCGTTTCGGCTGGGCGTAGCCGGCTACCGACAGGGGGCCGTTTTCCACGCTGTCGTCGCGCTGGTAGATGGCGCCCACTTCGAAGATGCGCACGCGGTTCGTCTTGCGGTTCAGGTTGTAGCGCACGTTGGCGATCAGGCTGCCAATCAGCGAGGAACGCATCACGCTCATCTGGCTGGCGATCGGGTTCTGCAATTTGATCGGCTGCGTGTTGCCCGAGAAATCGCGCTCCCATGCCATATCGACAAAGCTCATGTTAACCACTTCCTGGAATCCCAGGTCGGCCAGCACATGACGTACCGCAAACAAGGAGCGGGTATTTTCTGGTGCAATCTGCATCACGTTCGCTGCCACGGGCGGCAGGGTCGGGATGTTTTCAAAGCCGTACACGCGCGCCACTTCCTCGATCAAGTCTTCCTCGATCTCGATGTCGAAACGGTAGCTGGGCGACGTCACGGAAAACACGCCGTCCGCCAGGGTGAACGGCAGCGCCAGGCGCGTGAAGATGTCGGCGATCAGCTCATCGTTGAGGGGCACGCCGATGACTTTTTGCGCGCGCGCCGTGCGTATGGTCACGGGCTGGCGTTGCGGCAGGTTCACCACGTGGTCGTCGACGGGGCCGACGGTGGTGGCTGGCGTGCCGCAGATTTCCACGATCAGGGCCGTGATACGCTCGATGTGCTCGACGGTGGTGGCGAAGTCGACACCGCGCTCGAAGCGGTGCGCCGCATCGGTGGAGAAATTCAAACGGCGCGCGCGGCCCTGGATCGCGTTCGGCCACCAGAAAGCCGCTTCCAGGTAGATGCTGTCCGTATCGTCCGACACGGAACTGGCGTCGCCGCCCATGATGCCGGCCAAGGATTCGATTTCCTGCTCATCGGCAATGACGCCGATCCACTCGTCGACGGCGACGGTGTTGCCGTTCAACAGCTTGACGGATTCGCCCGCCTTGCCCCAACGCACGTCGAGGCTACCGTGGATCTTCGCCAGGTCGAACACGTGGCTGGGACGGCCCAGTTCCAGCATGACATAGTTGGAAATGTCGACCAGGGCCGACAGCGGACGCTGGCCGCTGCGCTCGAGGCGCTGCTTCATCCAGTCCGGCGTGGCTGCCTTGGCGTTCAGGCCGCGGATGACGCGGCCCGTGAAACGGCCGCACAGGTCCGGCGCGCTCACTTTGACGGGCAGGATTTCATCGCTGGTGACGGGCACGGTGCCAAATTGCGGCGCATTCAGGGGCACGCCCGTCAAGGCCGACACTTCGCGCGCCACGCCCAGCACGGACAGGCAGTCCGCCTTGTTCGGCGTCAACTTGATGGTGAATTTCAAGTCGTTCAAGGCAAAGTAATCGCGGAAATTCTGGCCGATGGGCGCGTCGTCCGGCAATTCCATCAAGCCGGCGTTTTCTTCCGACAATTTCAATTCGCGCGCGGAGCACAGCATGCCTTGCGACTCGACGCCGCGCAGCTGGCCCACCTTGATTTCAAACGGCTTGCCATCGGCGCCCGGCGGCAGCACGGCGCCGGCCATGGCGCACACGACTTTCAAGCCCGGGCGCACGTTCGGCGCGCCGCAGACGATGTTGAGCATGGTGCCCGTGCCCACATCGACCTGGCACACGTTCAGGCGGTCCGCGTTCGGATGTTTCTCCATCTCCAGGACCAGGCCCACCACCACGTTCGAGAACGGGGGCGCGACGGGATCGACGTCCTCGACTTCGAGACCGGACATGGTCAGCAGATGGGCCAGTTCGTCCGAAGTCATCTTCGGATCGACCATGGTACGGAGCCAGTTTTCGGAAAATTGCATAATCAAGCCTTCAAATGGTCAAAGCTCACAGCGCGAGCGCACAGGCGCTCCAGCGCCATGAATCAAACGGAACAACGCTTAGTTGAATTGCTTCAGGAACCTTAAATCGCCTTCGTAGAACAGGCGCAGGTCGTTGATGCCATAACGCAGCATCGTCAAGCGTTCCAGGCCGGAGCCGAAAGCAAAACCGATGAATTTCTCGGGATCGAGGCCGAAGTTCTTCACCACGGTCGGATGCACCTGGCCGGCGCCCGACACTTCCAGCCAGCGGCCTTTCAAGGGACCGGAGCCAAAGGCGATGTCGATCTCGGCCGACGGTTCCGTGAACGGGAAGTACGACGGGCGGAAGCGCACCTGCAGGTCGTCCGTCTCGAAGAAGGCCTTGACGAAGTTCAGGTAGATGCCCTTCAGGTCGGCAAAGCTGATGTCTTCGGCGATCCACAGGCCTTCGACCTGGTGGAACATGGGCGAATGGGTGGCATCGCTGTCGACGCGGTAGGTGCGGCCCGGCGCGATGACCTTGATCGGCGGCGTATGCGTGCGCGCATAGCGCACCTGCATGGGGCTCGTGTGCGTGCGCAGCAGCAAAGGCTTGCCATCGGTATCGTTGCCATCGATGTAGAACGTGTCCTGCATGGAACGGGCCGGGTGGTTTTCCGGGCTGTTGAGCGCCGTAAAGTTGGTCCAGTCGTTCTCGATTTCGGGGCCGTCGGCCACGTCGAAACCGATGGAGCGGAAGATTTCCTCGACCCGCTCCCACGTGCGCATGACGGGATGGATGCCGCCGGGCATGCGGCCACGGCCAGGCAGGGTCACGTCGATCGCTTCGGCGTTCAGGCGGCCTTGCATCTGGGCATCTGCCAGTGCCTCACGGCGCGCCGTCAGCGCGTCCTCGATCTGCACTTTGACGGCGTTGATCAGGGCGCCCTGCGCCTTGCGCGCGTCCGGGTCCAGCTTGCCCAGGCCCTTCATCATTTCGGTAATCTGGCCAGTCTTGCCCAGGTAGCGGGCTTTGGCGTTTTCAAGTGCGGCAGCGTCTGCGGCGGCGATAAAGTCAGCCTGGGCCGAGACGACGAGTTCTTCTAGGGAGTTCATGCGGCATTTCCTGTTTTGGACATCAATTCTGGACTTAATTATCAAAAGTCCAACAATCAAAAACGGAAACGGGGCATAAGGTTCACACCCCTGCCCCGCTCTTTATGACGTCACCCTGTGGGTGACGTTGTGCAATGACCGATGCTTACGCAGCGATTTTTGCTTTAACTGCGTTGACAATCGCAGCGAATGCTGGCTTGTCCATCACAGCCATATCGGCCAGGACTTTACGGTCCAGTTCGATATTTGCTTTTTTCAAGCCGTTCATGAATACGCTGTACGTTACGCCATGCTCACGGGAAGCAGCGTTGATACGGGCGATCCACAGGCGGCGGAAAACGCGCTTCTTGTTGCGGCGATCGCGGTAAGCGTATTGGCCAGCGCGCATAACTGCTTGCTTGGCAACACGGTATACACGGCTGCGGCGACCACGGTAGCCTTTAGCTTGAACAAGAATCTTCTTATGACGGGCACGAGCTGTAACCCCACGTTTTACTCTAGGCATAGTAACTCCTTAAATTGAGTGTGAGATTAAGCAGTCGGCATCATGCGCATGACGGATGTGACATCCGATGCGTTGATGTTACGGGTACCGCGCAACTGACGTTTGTTTTTGGTGGTTTTCTTGGTCAGGATGTGGCGTTTGAACGCGTGACCCGACTTGACTGTTCCACCTGGACGCACGCGAAAACGTTTTTTCGCGGAGCTTTTGGTCTTCATTTTAGGCATAGCAATCTGTCCTCTTACGGACAGCTCCATTTATAACAGGATTGCAGGTGGCAACACGACGCTGCGCTTAGATGCCTGCTTTCACATGTTGTGCAGCGGATGCGAGTCCGCTACAGTTCACGCGGCCCGGGCATTGCTGACCGGGCCGCGCAAATTCTGCCTGGGGTTTGACGCCGCGCCAATGCTGGCACGCGCAGTTTCCACCCACAGTAAAACGCTATTGTAGCTTACTTCTTCTTCTTAGGCGAAAGAACCATGATCATTTGGCGGCCTTCCATCTTCGGGAACTGCTCGACCTGGCCATACGGCTCCAGATCGGCCTTCAGACGTTCCAGCATGCGGAAGCCAATATCCTGGTGCGCCATCTCACGGCCGCGGAAACGCAAGGTGATCTTGGTTTTATCGCCATCCTCGAGGAACTTGATGAGATTACGCAACTTGATATTGTAGTCACCATCATCAGTCCCCGGACGGAATTTGACTTCCTTCACGAGGATGATCTTTTGCTTCAATTTGGCTTCGTGAGCTTTCTTTTGCTCCGAATACTTAAATTTGCCGTAGTCCATCAAACGGCACACCGGTGGCTGCGCGGTAGGCGCAATTTCCACCAGGTCGACGTTTGCCTCTTCCGCCAGGCGGAAGGCTTCGGCCAAACTTACGATACCGAGTGGCTCGTTATCGACCCCGCTTAAACGCATTTCAGGGGCAGTGATTTCGCCATTGATGCGATGTGACTTGTCAGTAGCTATTGTAATTTCCTTTAAAAATCTTGTAGAACGGTCGTGCAGCGAGTTTCCTCGTCAGGCCTTGGTGTCGACTTCATGTTTGAGTCGCTCTATCAGGGCATCGACGGACATCACGCCCAGATCGACATTACCCCGCGCCCGCACGGCCACCGTATTGGCATCCCGTTCTTTGTCGCCAATTACTAAGATGTAAGGCAATTTTTGTACGGAATGTTCACGTATTTTATAGGTAATCTTCTCGTTACGCAAATCAGCCTGTACGCGCAGCCCCGCTTTGCGCAGTTTTGTTGTTACTTCTTGTACATAATCAGCTTGAGCGTCGGAAATATTCAACACCGACACCTGCACTGGCGACAACCACAACGGCATGGCGCCCGCGTAGTGTTCGATCAGGATGCCGATGAAACGTTCCAGCGAACCGACGATCGCGCGGTGCAGCATGATGGGCACCTGTCGCGTATTGTCCACGGCCACGTATTCGGCACCCAGGCGGCCCGGCATGGACGGATCGATCTGCACGGTGCCCACTTGCCATGCGCGGCCCAGACTGTCTTTCAGGTGATATTCGATCTTCGGACCATAGAACGCGCCCTCGCCCGGCAATTCCGTCCACTCCACGCCACAGGCGCGCAGGGCAGAACGCAGCGATTCTTCCGCCTTGTCCCACGATTCTTCCGTGCCGATGCGGCTATCCGGACGCAAGGCCAGCTTCACGTCGATATTGGTAAAACCGAAGGCCGTGTAGACATCCATCGCCTGCTGGTGGAAAGCCGTCACTTCGGCGGCGATTTGCTCTTCCGTACAGAAGATGTGGCCGTCATCCTGCGTAAAGCCGCGCACGCGCATCATGCCGTGCAAGGCGCCCGACGGCTCATTGCGGTGGCATTGGCCGAACTCACCGTAGCGCAATGGCAAGTCGCGGTAGCTGCGCATGCCGTTGTTAAAAATCTGCACGTGGCCAGGGCAATTCATCGGTTTCAGCGCGTAGGCGCGGTTTTCCGATTCCGTGATGAACATGTTTTCACGGTAATTGTCCCAGTGACCCGTTTTTTCCCACAGGCCGCGGTCGAGGATTTGCGGCGCCTTGACTTCCTGATAACCATTGACCTGGTAGACATTGCGCATGTATTGCTCGACCTGTTGCCAGATCGACCAGCCTTTCGGATGCCAGAAGATCAGGCCTGGCGCCTCTTCCTGGAAATGGAAGAAGTCCAGCTGCTTGCCCAGCTTGCGGTGATCGCGCTTTTCCGCCTCTTCCAGGTTGTGCAGGTACAGTTCCTGATCTTCCTTCCTGGCCCAGGCCGTGCCATAGATACGCTGCAGCATCTCGTTTTTCGAGTCGCCGCGCCAGTAGGCGCCGGCCAGCTTCATCAGCTTGAACACTTTCAGCTTGCCCGTCGATGGCACGTGGGGGCCGCGGCACAAGTCCGTAAACTTGCCTTCGGAATACAGCGACACTTCCTGGTCGGCCGGAATCGATCCGATCAATTCCGCCTTGTACGCTTCGCCGATGCCCTTGAAGTAGTCGATGGCTTCGTCGCGTGCAACAACCTTGCGCGTGACTTGCTCGTCCTTCTTGGCCAGTTCCGCCATTTTCTTTTCGATCGCCACCAGGTCTTCCGGCGTGAACGGGCGCTTGTAGGCGAAGTCGTAATAGAAGCCGTTGTCGATCACGGGACCGATGGTCACTTGCGCGTCCGGGAACAATTCCTTGACGGCATACGCCAGCAAGTGGGCCGTCGAGTGACGGATCACTTCCAGGCCGTCGGCGTCCTTGTCCGTGACAATCGCCAGTTCCGCGTCTCGCTCGATCAGATAGGAAGTATCGACCAGCTTGCCATCGACCTTGCCGGCCAGGGCAGCCTTGGCCAGGCCGGTACCAATATTGGCCGCAACCTGGGCCACGGTGACCGGGCCGTCAAATTGACGGGCGGAACCATCGGGAAGTCGGATTGTAAGCATATTGATCTCCATATCGGCGCTGGCGCCAGGTAAAACTGCAATGAATGGTGTGGACTGAAAAACTGAAAGGAAAACGCAGACGCAAAAAAACGCGGACTAGCCGCGTTTTTCACTTTTTTGAGACAAAGGAAACCCGTTCGACTAGCGTCACTCCCAAAGCTTGGTAGTAGTTCGCGGTGTCATAACCGGTTTTACCTTTCTCTCTAACTGCATTCTGGTGGGCGGTGAGGAATTCGAATCCCCGACCCCTTGGATGTCGACCAAGTATTCTAACCAGCTGAACTAACCGCCCGTAAAACTTTTGTTGATCATTGTATTTCAAATGACCGCTTGCGGCTTGCGCCAGCTTAAAAACCATCTACTGCAAAATTCTGGTGGGCGGTGAGGAATTCGAATCCCCGACCCCTTGGATGTCGACCAAGTATTCTAACCAGCTGAACTAACCGCGCCCCGAAGACCAGCATTATAGAGAGGCTTTCCCAGAATGACAAGGGCTCTTTTACAGGAAACTTTAATCATTTCCCTGGGCGTCAGCCTGCTTTATATAGAGTAGGCCCGGGGCACCTGGAATGCCGCTAGAATCGGGGCATGAACTCCACCTTATTAGCCTGGCTGAAAACACTGAGCCGCATCTGCGGTTTTGAAACGGCCGACTCCTTCCCGCCCGGCCACCCGTATGCGCGCACGCGCTGGGAAGCCGCGTATTTCGATATCGCTTCCGACGTGAAGCCGGACGAGATGGAGCGGCGCATCTGCACGGCCATCGCCAACACGCCTAGCGTCTTCGCCTACATCACCAATCCCACGCCGCGCATGCAGCGCGCGCTGCTGAACGTGATCCACGACCGCTTGCGGCGCCAGCCCGGCGCGGGCGCCACGGACCTGGTCTTGTTGTTGATCAATGCCTACGCCAGTCCCCACATCACGGAAGCCGTACCCGGCTTGCGCAGCCTGATCTACAACACGGAACAGGAAGACACGAATCTGCGCGTGCATGCCATCCTGGAATTGCTTGTAGGCACACCGCGCGGACTCGATGTGATCGACATGTAGCCGTCAGGCATGATTGGCGGGCACGTAGCGCGCCCGCAAGCGCATGAACGGCGTTTCCACCACTCTATATAGGAGCCAGCCCGTGGCGATGCTGACAGCAATGCTGATCAGTATTGCCGGCGCACCATCCGGCCCATGCCCCATATCCTGCAAGACGGGGCGCAGCAAGATGCACAGCTGCTTGTGCAACAAGTAGATCGCATACGACCACAGGGCCAGGCTGGCCGCACCCGGCACGCGCAGTTGATATAGCGCACTGCCGGGACTGAGCGCCGCGACCAGCAGCAGGGTAAAACTGGCGGCCAGGGCCGGATAGCCGAATACCGTCACCCAGTAGCCGTAGTGATCGGTGAGAAACACGTAAAACATCAGCGCCGTGCCGGCGATTCCCGCCAGCAAAGTACGGTTGCCATAGGCGGTCAGGCGCGTCCATGCGGCCGGATGCCAGTTCTTCAGCAAGGCCAGCGCCACGCCCGCCACCAATTCGTCAAAGCGGCACCACGAGGCATAGTAGATGTACTTGTAATAGCCGAGGCCGCCGCGCGGCACGTGCACATATTCCTCCCACAGATAGGCGCGCACCAGCATACCGACGATCAAGCTGGCGGCCACGGCCAGCCACGCCCACAGCAGGGACTTGCGGCAGGCTGCGATCGCCAGCGCCACGGCCGGCAGCAGCACGTAGAACTGCTCTTCCACGCACAAGGACCAGGCATGGGAAAACGCCGTGCCCGGCGTCAGGTTGATGTTTTGCGTGAAGGTCAGGAATTTCCACAGCGGCAGCAGCGCGCTGTCGCCGCGAAACCCGGGCCACAAATAATACAAAGCCAGCACGACATAGAAATTGGGCAAGGTACGCAGGAACCGCCGCGCATAGAAGCGGGACAGGGAAAAACCGTGTTCGCTGCGCAAGGCCGCGAAGATCTGGTTGCCGATCAGATAGCCGCTGAGGGCAAAGAACAGGTCCACGCCCACCCAGCCGATTTCGCCCCAGAAACCGAACGCCCCGCCCTCGCTGACGAACAGCAGATAGTGGTTCATGAAGACGAGCACGATGGCCAGCGCGCGCAAGGTATCGAGGCCATACAGGCGGGAAGGATGGGACGTACTGGACATGGGATCGGCAAGGGAAAACAACGGTGGCGCCGATCATGCCACGGCGCACCTTGCCATGGCCAACTTTTTGCAGGCGTGCACGGCGAATCCCGCTAAAATATGCCGACCCCGCTTTCCCTTCCCGCAACAGCATAGGATATGTCCAGCATGAGCAGCGCACTCCACTTCAAATCCATCAACTACACGGGCCAGGGCAGCGGCCCGCGCCTGATCGTCACCGGCGCCGTGCACGGCAATGAAACCTGCGGCACCAAGGGCATCCACCGCGTGATGGCTGAACTCGACAGCGGCGCCCTCTCCATCGTGGCCGGCAGCGTCACCTTCGTGCCCATCACCAACCCGCTCGCCTACGCCAAGGGCGTGCGCAGCGGCGACCGCAACCTGAACCGCAACCTGTTTCCGAACGACAATCCGCAGGATTTCGAAGACCGCATCGCCAACTGGCTGTGCCCTCTGCTGGGCCAGCACGACGTGCTGCTGGACTTGCACTCGTTCAATGCCGACAGCCAGCCCTTCGTCATGGTGGGACCGCGCAACAACGATGGCCCGCTGCAACCGTTTCAACACGAAGACAAGGAACGCGCGCTGGCGCGCCGCCTGGGCGTGCGCCGCTTCGTCGATGGCTGGCTGCATGCGTATGGCCAGGGCGTGCAGCGCCGCCTGGGCAATAGCGACCAGGTGGGCCTGGTCTTGCGCTATGGCGTGGGCACGACGGAATACATGCGCTCGACGGGCGGTTATGCGCTGACCCTGGAATGCGGCCAGCACGCGGACCCGGCCGCGCCGGACGTGGCCTACCGCGCCATCATGAACACCCTCGCCTTCCTGGGCTTCATCGATGCACCACAGCCTGAACCGATCGCCGACGCCGACATGGAAGCGCTGAACATGGTCGTCGTGCACGACAAGCTGCATGCAAGCGACCGCTTCATCAAGACCTGGTCCAGCTTTGACAAGGTCAAACAGGGCGAGCAGATCGGCGTACGCGCGGACGGCACGCCTGTGACGGCCGAATTCGACGCCTACATCCTCTTCCCGGACGTCAACGCGCAAGCCAATGCCGAATGGTATTACCTGGCGCGGGTGGCCAGCAGCTTTTGATTAGTGGCCGACCGACTTGGAGAACAGGTTAATCACCAGCACGCCGGCAATGATCAGCCCCAGGCCGATCAAGGCCGGCGTATCGAGGCTTTGCTTGAACCAGAACCAGCCGACGGCGGAAATGAGCACGATGCCCACGCCCGACCAGATCGCATACACGATGCCGGTAGGAATGACCTTCAGGGTCAGCGACAAGCACCAGAAGGCGATGCTGTAGCCCACCACGGTGATAACGCTGGGCCACAAGCGGCTGAAGCCCTCGGAGGCCTTCAAGGCGCTGGTGGCGATGACTTCGGCGATGATGGCGATAGCCAGGTAGAAATACGTCATGGTGAGGCTCATGCTGGCATCCTTTATTGCGGGCTGAGCAGTTTCAAGCCCAGGATGCCGGACACGATCAGGGCGATGCAGGCGATGCGCGCGGCGCTGGCCGGTTCGCCCAGCACCATGATGCCGAAGATGGCCGTGCCCACGGTGCCGATGCCCGTCCAGATGGCGTAGGCCGTGCCCAGCGGCAAGGTGCGCAAGGCCAGGCCCAGCATCACCACGCTGCCCAGCATGGACACCGCCGTCAAGACGGAGGGCACGAGGCGTGTAAAACCGGCGCTATATTTGAGGCCGATGGCCCAGCCGATTTCCAGCAAGCCCGCCAATACCAGAATGATCCACGCCATCTATTTCTCCCGAGGCGGCAGGGTCGTCCCCGCCATGCAGCCCCCACTTCGAGCGGGGTCGTCCCCACAGGAGCAAAGGGAAAAGTATACCATCGGGTGGAAACCCTTGCCGCAAACACATTTTTTCTAGTGCGGCCGCTCCAATCAAATATTGCCAAAAAACATGCTTGTGGCAGCATAATTGCTGCATCCACTCACTCTCGGGAACAATGATGCTGCTACTGGCCCAAATCCTTACCGCCCTCATCCTGCTGCTGCACGTCTACATCGTGCTGCTGGAAACCGTGCTGTTCGATGCGCGCGGACGCAAGGTGTTTGGCTTGTCCAAGGAAAAGGCGGATATCGTGCGCCCCGCCATGTCGAACCAGGGCTGCTACAACGGCTTTCTCGTGGCGGCGCTGGCGCTGGGCTTTTTCCACCCGGACGCGGCCATCGCCCATGCATTCACCGTCTTCGGCCTGGCCTGCATCGCCGTGGCCGGCGTGTGGGGCGCGGCCACCGTCATGACGCGCATCCTCTACCTGCAAACGGTGCCTGCCGTCATCGCCCTGCTGCTGTTCCACTTCGCCTGAAACTTGCCGGGGCGGCCGACCGGCTGCCCTTCCACCCGCCCCGCCTGAAAAATCCACTGGCCAGCACGTTTTTTACTTATATCGTAATATACCGATATTGAAATTCATAAAAGACGATACATATATCGTTTGAAGACGAACATCGACCAGGAGAAACAGCATGGACATCGACGCCATCCACAAGGCGCTGGCCAATCCCGTACGGCGGCAGATCCTGCAGTGGCTGAAGGAGCCGGAGCAGTATTTTTGCGAACAGGACCATCCGCTCGACTTCGGCGTCTGCGCCGGCCTCATCGACCGGCGGCTGGGGCTGTCGCAATCGACGGTCTCGGCGCATCTGGCCACCTTGCAAAAGGCCGGCTTGATTTCCGCCAGGAAAGTTGGTCAATGGAGCTTTTTCAAGCGCAATGAAGCCACCATCCAGGCCTTTCTGGACCACATGCAGCAAGGTTTGTAACAGCACCCTCATCCATATCGCCGTTCGCGGCACTCTCGACAGGAAAGATAACAATCATGGCAACTTTATTCGACCCCATCACCATTGGCAGCCTGCAACTGAAAAACCGCATCATCATGGCGCCGCTGACGCGTTCGCGTGCCGGCAATCCGGGCCGCGTGCCCAACGCCCTGATGGCCGAGTACTACACGCAGCGCGCCTCGGCCGGCATGATCATTTCGGAAGCGACGGCCGTCACGCCGCAGGGCGTGGGCTATGCCGATACGCCCGGCATCTGGTCCGACGAGCAGGTGGAAGGCTGGAAACACATCACCAAGGCCGTGCATGACGCGGGCGGCCTGATCGTTCTGCAACTGTGGCACGTGGGCCGCATTTCAGCACCCGTCTTCCTCGATGGCGACCTGCCCGTGGCGCCCAGCGCCGTCAAGCCGGCCGGCCATGTCAGCCTGGTCCGCCCGAAACAGGAGTTCGTCACGCCGCGTGCGCTGGACACGGAAGAAATCCCCGGCATCGTGGCAGCCTACCGCCTGGGCGCAGAGAATGCGAAAAAAGCGGGCTTCGACGGCGTGGAAATCCATGGCGCCAATGGTTATCTGCTCGACCAGTTCCTGCAGGACAGCACCAACTTGCGCACCGACAACTATGGCGGCTCGATTGAAAACCGCGCCCGTTTGATGCTGGAAGTGACGGACGCGTGCATCGAAGTATGGGGCGCCGACAGGGTCGGCATGCACCTGGCGCCGCGCCGCGACGCGCACGACATGGGCGATTCGAACCCGCGCGCCACCTTCGGCTATGTGGCACGCGAGCTGGGCAAACGGGGCATCGCCTTCATCTGCGCGCGCGAAGCGCTCGGTGAAGACCGCCTGGGCCCGTACCTGAAGCAGGAATTTGGCGGCGTGTACATTGCCAACGAGAAAATGGACAAGGCGGCGGCCGAAGCCCTGCTGGCCAAGGGCGAAGCTGATGCCGTGGCCTTTGGCCTGTGGTTCATCGCCAACCCCGACCTGCCCATCCGTCTGCACAGCGACGCGCCGCTCAACCCGCTGAACCCGAACACCCTGTACGCGCCGGACGCCGCGGGCTATACGGACTACCCCGCGCTGGCGGCACAAGCCTGAACGACGTCCTGAGAGCACCGTGAGCAGCACCGCGCTGCTCATCCCCCAATGGCGGCGGGCGCAACGATACCAACGCAACTGACTGCGTGATGATCGCGGCGCCCGCCGCCTTGTTGCGTCGCGACTCGGTCGCTACTCGCTCCCCCTCAACGCCATCGGCGCCGTGCCGGCCGGGCCGGGCGGCGCGCCTGCACGCTGCTGAAGACGCGGCGTATCACTTCGGCCGGCACGGCGTGCTCGCGCAAATAGGCCGTTGCGACCGTCCGGCCCAGGGCGTGATGAAACGCCACACCACGCTCGACGAGCTCGGCCATCACTTTGTCCGTTCGGACATTGTTTCCATGTACATCATCGCTACTGTTTTTCATGCCATGGCTCCATAGCGGGTGAATCAACCTTGCATCAAGTTTTGACCACATCCCGTGCATTTAGTGCCCGGCACAGGAGGCAAGCATGGTTAAAATGGCAGTACGAACAGCCCCGACACCGCATGGATAGCGGCCTCGGCTGCTTGTCGCCACCGCCAGCCCCGTATAGAATGCCTGCGCAGAATTTTTGCTTCAAGGAAAATGGCCACCAGCGCCATCCCATTAAAACAGTGTCACTGAAGGGTATCGATGGACGATTTATTTGTACAAGCGGGCGACTTGCCGACCTGGCACCAGCGCTGCGCGCTGCGCGTGCTGCACCTGTTCGGCTGGCGCATGCGCTTCCGCCCCTTGCCGGGGCCGCGCGGCATCGCCGTCGTCTACCCGCACACGTCCAACTGGGATTTCATGGTGGGCTTGTTCGGCAAATGGGCGCTGTCCTTGCCGTTCCGCTGGCTGGCCAAGGATTCATTGTTCCGCGGCCCCATGGGCAAGGTGCTGCGCTACCTGGGCGGCGAACCCGTCGACCGCAGCACCACCAGCGGCACGATTCAGCGCCAGGCCGAACGCATGCTGGCCGCCGACTGGTACTGGCTGGCCATCACGCCGGAAGCGACGCGCAGCTACCGCCCCAGCTGGAAAAGCGGCTTTTACCACCTGGCGCTGGCCGCCAAGGTCCCGCTGCTGCTGGTCTACATCGACTACCCGAACAAGGTGCTGGGCGTCGTCGACCATCTGTACCTGACGGGCGACAAGGAGGCCGACATGGCGGCCATCGCCGCCGCGTATGCGGGCCACCAGGGCTTGCACCCGGAAAACGCAGCGCCCATCGTGCTGTCCGAACGCAAGCCCGGTTAATTCATTCCCATCAGCACTACCCCGGCGGCGGCCAGGGCCACGCCGGCCAGGCGCAGCACGCGCTCGGCCAGCACCTGGCCGATGAAGCGGCCCGCAAACAGCAGGATGGCCGAGGCCAGCAGGAAGCCGAAGGCGGCAGCGGCGGCCGGCAATTCCTGTCCATGCGCATTCCCATGCGCCAGCGCAAAGATCCCCACCAGGCCCACGGCCAGCCAGTTCGGCACGGCCAGCGCCAGCGCGATGGCCAGCCCCACCAGCACCACTGTGGCGGCGATGCCCGTTTCCAGTCCCGGTACCGGCAAGCCCGCCATGCCGGCCAGCGCGCCAAACAGCATCATGCCGAGAAAGGTGGCGGGCTGGACCAGGCCGCGGCGCTGCTGGCCGCCCCAGATGCCCACGCCCAGCATGGCCAGCAAATGGTCGATGCCCGTGAACGGGTGCGCCAGCCCGGCCAGGAAGCCTGCATTCTCGCCATGGCCGGGATGGGCCATGGCCGGCAAGGCCAGCAGGCACAATGCGGCCACGGCGGCTGTTTGTTTCATCAGTCTTGCACTCATTGCAGCTCCTTGCCGGGTTGGTCGAGCAAACCTTGCTCGCGGATAAAATCGATCACCACCTGCACGCCATCGCCGCTGCGCAGGTTGGTGAACACGAAGGGGCGCTCGCCGCGCATGCGCCTGGCATCCTGCGCCATCACGTCGAGGTTGGCGCCCACATACGGCGCCAGGTCCGTCTTGTTGATGATCAGCAAATCGGAGCGCGTGATACCGGGGCCGCCCTTGCGCGGGATCTTTTCGCCGCCGGCCACGTCGATCACGTAAATCGTCAGGTCCGACAGTTCCGGGCTGAAGGTGGCGGCCAGATTGTCCCCGCCCGATTCGACCAGGATCAAGTCGAGATCGGGAAAGTCCGCCTGCATGCGCGCGATCGCTTCCAGGTTGATCGACGCGTCTTCGCGGATGGCCGTGTGCGGGCAGCCGCCCGTCTCCACGCCCATCAGGCGCTCGGCCGGCAAGGCATCGGCGCGCAGCAGGATTTCCATGTCTTCCTTGGTATAGATGTCATTCGTGATGACGGCCATGTCGTAGCGCTCGCGCATGCCCTTGCACAGCATTTCGCACAGAGCCGTCTTGCCCGAGCCGACGGGGCCGCCGATGCCCACGCGCAGGGGATTGGAAGGTGGTGAAGTCATGTTTGCTCTCTGGTTGTAAGGTTCAGGAACGGTACAGGCGGCTGTACTGCACTTCGTGCCGCATCGACAGCAAGGACAGGCCTGGCGCCCAGTTGCCCATCTCGTCGTCGTGCAAGGTTTGCGCCGTGAGTGCCGCCGCTTCCAGCTCCGGCCGCAGCGACAGCAGCAGGCGCTGGCCCGCCACCTGTCCCAGCGGCACGGATTTCACGCACACGAGCACCTGGTTTTCCGCCCACGCGAACAGCATGGCCAGCAGCGCTTCCTCGCGCGGGATGGCCAGCGCCGCCACGGCGCACGCATAGGCGGTGGGCAGGGCCACTTCGGGCTGGCCCTGCAGCATGTCGATCAGCACGCCGTCGGCCACGCCCAGTTCGGCCAGCAATTTGGTCAGCGAATAGCCCATCTGGATGGTCTCGGCGCGAAACTCCGCCGTGTCGCGCGAAGCGATAAAGCGCTCGCTCCAGCACCGCACGGCGCACAGGTCCTGCTGTTCGAATGCCAGCATCAAGCGCCAGCACAGGGGCGCTTCCCAGCGCGCCACCACCTGCTCCAGGTGTTGCGCGATCCATTCGCGCGCCGTGGCCGCATCCGTCACCAGCCCCGATTCGAGCGCCGCCTCCAGCCCCTGCGAATAGCTGTAGGCGCCGATCGGCAAGGCAGGACTGGCGAACTGCAGCAGATGCAACAGGGCCGGGGCTTGCATCAGGCGGCGCCCGGCGTATCACCGGGGCGGTGGATTTTCTGCCGCAGCGGCACGGGCGCCAGCAAGTGCTGGCCATGGCCGTCGTGGTGGCCGTGGCCGCCGCCATAGGCGCCCGCTTCCGGCTCGAACGGCGCGCTTTCTTCCGTCACCAATGCCTGCAAGCCTTCCAGCATCTCCTTCAATACCGGGTCCTTGCGGATGCGCAGAAAACCGTCGCCCACCTGCGCCTGCGTGTGGCGGTTCCCCAGATGAAAAGCGCAGCGCAGCAGCGTGTGGGCGTCCGCGCAGCGCACCAGGTAGGTCGGTTCGCGCGCGGCGACGATCTGCACCACCTGCCCGCCGGGCCCCGTCATGCGCTCGCCGTCGCGCAGCACCGTGCCGCGCACGGTGAACACGGCCACGTCCTCGCCATTCGACAGCACGGCGCGCAGCCGGCATTTTTCGCGCTGGTCATAAGGCAGCACCAGTTGCGCGGTGGGCGCCCGACCATCGTCGGGACCTAATTTGGTATGCAAAGTGAGCATGCTTGTCTCCCGCTTAAAATAGAAAATAACGCTGCGCCATGGGCAGCACGGACGCCGCCTCGCACACGAGCAGTTGGCCGTCGGCGCGCACGGCGTAGGTTTCCGGGTCCACTTCCATGTGCGGCGTGGCGCCGTTGTGGATCATGTCCGTCTTGCGCAAGCCGCGCATGTTCTTCACGGCGATGACGGATTTGTTGAGTTTGAGCTGGTGCCCGATATCGAGCTCGTAGGCCGCCTGCGACACGAAGGTAAACGACTTTTTCAGGCCGCCGCCGAAGGCGCCAAACATCATGCGGTAGTGCACGGGTTGCGGCGTGGGGATGGACGCGTTCGGGTCGCCCATCTGCGCGGCGGCGATCATGCCGCCTTTTAGAATCATCGACGGCTTGACGCCGAAGAAGGCGGGCTTCCACAGCACGATGTCGGCGATCTTGCCCGCCTCGAGCGATCCCACCACGTGCGAAATCCCGTGCGTGATGGCCGGGTTGATGGTGTACTTGGCGATATAGCGTTTGGCGCGGAAATTGTCGCTGCGCGCCGTGTCGGGCGCCAGGGCGCCCCGCTGCACCTTCATCTTGTGCGCCGTCTGCCAGGTGCGCATGATCACTTCGCCAACTCTCCCCATGGCTTGCGAGTCGGACGACATCATGGAAATGGCGCCGATGTCGTGCAGGATGTCTTCGGCGGCGATGGTTTCGCGGCGGATGCGCGACTCGGCAAAGGCCACGTCTTCCGCGATGGCCGGGTCCAGGTGGTGGCATACCATCAGCATGTCCAGGTGCTCGTCGAGCGTGTTGACGGTGAACGGGCGCGTGGGATTCGTCGACGATGGCAGCACGTTGGCCTGGCCCACGGCGGCGATGATGTCCGGCGCATGGCCGCCGCCCGCCCCTTCCGTGTGGAAGGTGTGGATGGTGCGGTCCTTGAAGGCGGCCAGGGTATGCTCGAGAAAGCCCCCCTCGTTGAGGGTGTCGCTGTGCAGCGCCACCTGGATATCCATGCGGTCGGCAACGGACAGGCAATTGTCGATGGCGGCCGGCGTGCTGCCCCAGTCCTCGTGCAGTTTCAGGCCGATGGCGCCCGCCCGCACCTGTTCTTCCAGCGGCAGCGGCAGGCTCACATTACCTTTTCCCATGAAGCCCAGGTTCATCGGGAAGGCGTCGGCGGCCGCCAGCATGGCGTTCAGATGCCACGGTCCCGGCGTGCAGGTGGTGGCGGCCGTGCCCACGGCCGGTCCCGTGCCGCCGCCCAGCATGGTCGTCACGCCGCTCATCAGGGCTTCCTCGATCTGCTGCGGGCAGATGAAGTGGATGTGCGTATCGACGCCGCCGGCCGTGACGATCATGCCTTCGCCGGCGATGATTTCCGTCGCGCCGCCGATGGCGAGCGTGACGCCGGGCTGGATATCCGGGTTGCCCGCCTTGCCGATGCCGAAAATGAGGCCGTTTTTCAGGCCGATGTCGGCCTTCACGATGCCCCAATGGTCGAGGATGACGGCATTCGTGATGACGGTATCCATCACCTCGGCCGCGCAGCGCTGCGACTGGCCCATGCCGTCGCGGATGACTTTACCGCCGCCGAATTTCACTTCTTCGCCGTAGATGGCGTAGTCATGCTCGATCTCGATGAACAGTTCCGTGTCGGCCAGGCGGATGCGGTCGCCCTTGGTGGGGCCGAACATCTCGGCATACGCGCTGCGGGGAATGCTGGCCATCTCAATCCTTTCCCGGTGGAGTATCCTGCAATTCGCCCATCACTTCGCCATTGAAGCCGTAGACCTTGCGCTCGCCCGCCAGCGCCACCAGTTCCACCGTGCGCTGCTGGCCCGGTTCGAAGCGCACGGCCGTGCCGGCCGTGATATTGAGGCGCATGCCGTAGGCGCGCCAGCGCTCGAAGGCCAGCGCCGGGTTGACCTCGAAAAAGTGGAAGTGCGAGCCGACCTGGATGGGCCGGTCGCCCCGGTTGGCCACCACCACGGTGGCCGTGGCGCGGCCCGCATTGAGGCTGATTTCGCCCTCTTCCAATCTGTATTCGCCTGGTGTCATGATGGTTTCCTTCCTCTATGCGCTGGTCGCTGGCCGGCGGATCGCCGGCGCAAAAACAGCCAAGGCGCGGGTGGCGCCCTGGCCGCTCGAAAAACTACGGTATCGGGTGGTGCACGGTCACCAGCTTGCTGCCGTCCGGGAACGTCGCCTCCACCTGGATGTCGGGGATCATCTCGGCGATGCCGTCCATGACGTCGGCGCGCGACAGGATCTGCGTGCCATCCGACATCAGCTGCGCCACGGACTTGCCGTCGCGCGCGCCTTCCATGATGGTGGCGCTGATCAGGGCCACCGCTTCCGGGTAATTAAGCTTCAGGCCGCGCGCCAGGCGCCGTTCGGCCAGCAGCGCGGCGGTAAAAATGAGCAGCTTGTCTTTTTCGCGGGGTGTCAGGTCCATGGTTTTCCTTGCGCTTCTTTCCTGATTAAGTGTTCCAGATGCGGGGCACGACGGCGTCGCGCCCCAGCATGGCGGGGCGCAGCAGCTGCCAGGCGGCCAGCATGACGCGGCGCGCCGCCTCGCTGTCGCCGCACAGCAGGCGCACCACCACCAGCGATTTCATCTGCGTGGCGCCAAACAGGGCGCCGGCCGGCACCTTGATCTCGCGCAAGGCGGCCAGCACGGCGGGGGCCGCGCCGACGGCGATCAGGGTGGCGCACACCGTGTGCCCCCCAAGGCCCAGGGGGCTGGCCATCAGCGCACCGCCGGCCGCCAGCACGCCCTGTTCCCACCACAGCAGCCTGTCGCCGCGGCGGATCTGCACGTGCTGGCTGATGCTGCCCGTGTTAAACGTCTCGCCCGAGGCGCTGCGGCCCAGGCAGACGATGTCGCAGCCGATGTAGCTGGCGTCGGCCGCCAGCTCCACTTCGTGGCGCAGGCGCACGCAGGCCTGGTCGAAGAAGATGCTCTCCTGCGGCAGCCACTCGATGGCCGCGCCGCTGTCCGCGCGCAGCACGACATGCTGGCCCGAGACGTGGCCGTTGGCGCAGTACCACTTGGCGGCGCCGGGGGAAGTGAGCAAGGCATGCGCGCCCTCGCCCGCCGTCGCATGCACGGCCAGCTGGTCGCCGCCCACCACGCCGCCGGGCGGGTGGATGATGATGGCGTGGCAGACGTCATCGCCTTCCGGATACAGGGGCTTTTGCACGCGCAGGGGACCGCTGTGCGTGCGCTCGACGAGGCGGCTGACGCCATCGTGCAGCGCAAAGCCCAGGCGCAGCTGCGCCTGCCAAGCGCTGTGCGTGCCGGTGTCAAGGAGCGTTGCGGGATGGGAGCTGTCTGGCATGCGCTGCGATCGTGTAAATAACGATCAACAAAGCAGAAAATGTGCCAGTCACGAAGGAGACGCGTATTGGACGGCGCGGCGCACCGTCAAGGGATGGGAAAGTGAGAATCGTGCACTTCAAAGTCACAAGTGCCTGAGCAGCGCGCGGCCAGTGCACCACCTTGGTGCACTGGCCGCGCGGCGTGCGCTACGCCGTCACGGCGCCGCCAGGTAGGGACTCTTGCCGCCGTCGGCAATGAAGCCGTCGATGCGCCGTTCCAGCACGGGCAGCGGCACGGACCCCATTTCCAGCACCATGTCGTGGAAGGCGCGGATGTCGAAGCGCTCGCCCAGCGCCGTTTCCGCCTTGCGGCGGCCGTCGAGGATGGCCATCTCGCCCAGGTAATACGACAGCGCCTGGCCCGGCCAGGATATGTAGCGGTCCACCTCCGTCTCGATTTCATGCGCGGACAGGGCCGTGTTCGCGTGCAGGTAGGCCTGCGCCTGCGCGCGCGTCCAGTCCTGCGCGTGGATGCCCGTGTCGACCACCAGGCGCGCGGCGCGCCAGGCTTGGTAGCTGAGCATGCCGAAGGTTTCATAGGCATTCTCGTAGATGCCCATCTCGGCGCCGAGGCGCTCGCAGTACAGGGCCCAGCCTTCGCCATACGCGGAGATGTAGGCACGGCGGAAGGCCGGCCGCCCCTTCTGCTCCAGCGCCACCGGCATCTGGAAGGCGTGGCCGGGCGCCGATTCGTGCAGGGTAAGCGCCGGCATGCTGTACAGGGGCCGGGACGGCAAGTCATAGGTGTTGACCAGGTAGACTCCCGGCCCGCCGCGGCCCGACGTGTAATGGGGCGCCTGCTCGTCCGGCACGGGGATGATGGCAAAGCGCTGGCGCGGCAGGTAGCCGAAATACTGCGCCGCCTTGGCATCGAACTTCTTCGCCACCCAGGCCGAACGCATCAGCAGCTCCTGCGGCGTGCGGGCATAGAACTGCGGATCGCTGCGCAAGAATTGCAGGAAGGCGGCAAAGTCGCCCTGGAAGCCCGTCCTGGCGATGGTGGCATCCATCTCGGCGCGGATCTGCGCCATCTCCCGCAGGCCGATGGCGTGGATCTGCGCCGCGCTCAGGGCCGTGGTGGTGAATTCCGTGATCTTCGACTGGTAGTAGGCCTTGCCGTCGGGCAGGCGTTCCGCCGCCAGGGTCGTGCCCGCGCCGGGAATGTACTCGTCGCGCATGAAGGCCAGCAGCTCGCCGAAGGCCGGCATGACGGCGTCGCGGATGGCTTGCACGGCCCCCGCGCGCAGGGCCGACTGCTCCTGCTCGGGCATGCTGGGCGGCAGCTGCAGGAAGGGCTGGTAGTACAGGGTGGCGCGCGCATCGGCCGCGTGGGCCACTTCGGCCAGCGCCTGCTCGCGCCCGGCCAGGGTCACGCGGGGCGGCGTGAAGCCGCGCCGCAGGCCGGCGCGCATATTCTCCATCTGCTCGCCGAAATAGCGCGGCACGTCATTGAGCTGCGCGAGGTAGGCGCGGTAGTCGGCGCCGGTGCGGCGCGGCTTGCGGGCCGCGTATGCCAGCTCGTTCCAGAAAGCCGTGTCGGCATTGAGGGGCCGCTCGTATTCGCGGAACTGCTGCGCCGCCAGCAAGGCCGCCACCTGCGCGCGGTAGACGGCAAAGTTGACGCCATCCTCGCCCTGCAGGCTGGCCGCGTCGAGCGCGTCGAGCTGCGCCAGCACGCGCTCCCAGTAGGCGCGCCGCGTCTCCTGCGTGGCGGCGTCCACGCGCGGCAGGCCGGCGTCGCGCTTGTGCTCCTGGCGCCATTGCCATTCGGCGCTGTAAATCTGCTGGAACTGGCCGGCGGCGCCCGCAGGCAACACGGTGGCGGGTACGGCGGCAGCAGCCAAGACGGGGCCGCTGAACAGCATGCATGCGCCGAGGAGCGCGGGTATCAGTCTTTTCACGAAATACTTGCCCAAAAGAAAAAGAGCCAGCATACCCGCTCACGCCGGCGCCAGCATCCTTTTTTCGCGCAGCAGCGCCGTGAAGGCGTCCGCCGGCAGGGGACGGCTGAAGTAATAGCCCTGCATCTCGTCGCAGCCGTGTTCCGTCAAAAAATCCACCTGCGCGCGCGTCTCCACGCCTTCGGCTATGACGCGCATGTCGAGGTTGTGCGCCAGCGAGATGACGGAGCGGGCAATGGCCGCGTCGCTGCTGCTGGTGGTGACGTCGTCGACGAAGGATTTGTCGATCTTCAGCACGTCGATGGGAAAGCGCTTCAGGTAGCCCAGGCTGGAATAGCCGGTGCCGAAGTCGTCGAGCGAAATGCCCACGCCGATGTCCTTCAGGCGCGTCAGGGCCGCCACCGCCTTGTCCGGGTCGCCCATCACCGTGCTTTCCGTGATCTCGATGCCCAGGCAGGCAGGCGCGATGCCGTACTTGCGCAGGGCCGCCTCGACGAAGGGCACCGTGCGGTCCTGCGCGAACTGCTTGCCCGACAGGTTGACGGCCACCTTGATGCTGCCCAGGCCCGCATCGTGCCAGGCGCGGATCTGCGCGCAGACGCTTTCCAGCACCCACTCTCCGATGGCCGTGATGGAGCCGTACTCCTCGGCCAGCGCGATGAACAGGCCCGGCGGCACCTTGCCCAGCACGGGATTGTCCCAGCGCAGCAGGGCTTCGGCGCCCAGCATGGCGCCCGTGCGCAAGCATATCTGCGGCTGGTAATGCACCTCGAATTCATCGCGGCCGATGGCGCCGCGCAGCTGCTGCTGCATCGCCAGGCGGGCGCGGATGTCGCTGCCCATGCGCTCCGTGAAGAAGGCGTAGTGGTCGCGCCCCATTTCCTTGGCGCGCACGAGGGCCGTGTCGGCGTGGCGCAGCACGTCGTCAAGGCTGTCGCCGTCGGCCGGGCACATGGCGATGCCGATGCTGGTGGTCAGGGCCAGGCGTTCGCCATCGACGCTGAGTTCTTCGCGCAAGCCGGCCAGGATGGTTTGCGCCAGCCCCAGGGTGCGCCCCAGCAGGGCGTCGTCCTGCAGCAGGATCTGGAATTCGTCGCCGCCCTGGCGCGCCACCGTGTCGCCTTCGCGCACGCAGCCGGAGAGGAAGCGCGCCACCACCTGCAGCGCCTTGTCGCCCACCGCCTGGCCGTGCGAATCGTTGATGTTCTTGAAGCGGTCCAGGTCCAGGCACATCAGCACCACCTGCTGGCCGTCGCGCGCGGCGTTCGCGCGCGCCTGCTCGAAGCGTTCGCGCAGCAGCACGCGGTTCGGCAAGCCGGTCAGCGCGTCGTGGTAGGAGAGGAAATCGATCAAGTGCTGCTCGGCCTTGCGCTCGCTGATGTCGAGGAAGACGCCCACGTAGTTGACGACGGCGCCGTCCGGGCCGTGCACGGTGGAGACGCTGAGCAGGCAGGGATAGGTGTCGCCGCTCTTGCGCCGCGTCTGCACCTCGCCCGACCAGCAGCCGCTGCTGCGCAAGCCCTGGCGCATGGCCTGCAGCACCGCTTCGCCCGTGTATTCGGCATGCAGGCGCATGATGTCCGTGCCCACCACTTCCTGCGCGGCGTAGCCGGTGATGCGCGTAAAGGCGGGATTGGCGGTGACGATGACGCCGGCCGGATCGGTGATCAGGATGGCGTCCTGCGTCGCCTCGAAGACCTGGCCGGACAGGCGCAGCAATTCTTCATTCGCGCGGCGCATCTGCACTTCGCGCGCCAGGGTGCTGGCCACCTGCTCCAGTTCCGCCGTGCGTTCGGCCACGCGGCACTCCAGGTTGGCGCGCTCCTGCGCCAGCTGCAGCTGCGCGCGCGCCAGGCGCACGTGCGCGTCGGTGCGGGCGAGGATTTCCTCGGCCTGGAACGGTTTGGCGATGAAATCGACGGCGCCCAGCGCAAAGCCGCGCACCTTGTCGTCCGTATCGTACTGCGCCGACAGGAAAATCACGGGCACCTGGCGCAGGGCGGGAATCTCCTTCAGGCGCCGGCACACTTCAAAGCCATCCAGCCCCGGCATGCGCACGTCGAGCAGGATCAGTTCCGGCGGACGCGCCTGCGCCGTCCACAGGGCCAGTTCGCCGTTCGGCGCCTGGCGCACCGCATAGCCGGCGCCGCCGAGCAAATCGCTCAGCAGCTTCAGCGAGGCCGGCGTATCTTCAACGATCAGTACTTCGCCCTTCGAGTTCACTTCCGAAAAATCGCGGTGCATGTAGCAGTTCTCTCAGCTTTGGATGAGGCGCGGCGCTCGGTTGCCGCGCTGGACAAGACATTTCTTTGCAGTGAACTACGTACCATCATCATAATCTTTATTGCAATTTAGCACCATCCATCGCCGGCCGTTTGGCGGCCTTTTTATCCAAAGCGATGTTGGCCGTCCACACTTCACACCGCCGCCAGGGCGCCGTCCGTTTCCAGCAGGGCGCACAGCTGGCGGTACTGGTGCTGCTCCAGCATGGCCTGCAAGCCCGGCACCAGCGGCGCTGCCGCCGGCGGCAGCGCCGACAGCAGCAGCGCCACGCGGGCCAGGTTCAATTCGCGCAGCGCCACCAGCAGGGCCGCGCGCGCGTCATGGTCCAGCAGCGCCAGGTCGCCCGCCTGCAGCATGGGCCGCGCCCCGGCCGGCGCCGGCACGGCCGGCGGCACCGAGGCCGGCGACGGCGCCTGGGCCGCCTGCGCGGGTATGCTGAAACGGAAGGTGGCGCCCTGGCCCGGCATGGACTCCAGCGTCAGCTCGCCCCCCATCAGCTGCACGAACTCGCGCGAAATGGCCAGTCCCAGGCCCGTGCCGTCCTTCGGCCCCGCGCTGTCGGCCTGCACGAACGGCTCGAAGATGCGCTGCTGGTCGGCGGCGGCGATGCCGATGCCCGTGTCGCTGACGGCGAAGGACAGGCGCCATTGCGCGTCGTGCAGCCGCTCGCCGCGCACGCGCAGGGTGATGCGGCCGCCGCCGGCGAACTTGACGGCGTTCGACATCAGGTTCAGCAGCACCTGGCGCAGGCGCGTGGCGTCGAGCAGCGCCGCCGCCGGCACGGCCACGCAGTCGAGCTGCAGCGCCAGGCCCTGCTGCTCGGCGCGCATGCCCAGCATGTCCATCACTTCCTGCAGCAGCGGCGCCAGCGCCACCACTTCCGCCTGCGGCTGCAGCCGCCCCGCCTCGCCCTTCGACAGGTCGAGGATTTCATTGATCAGGGTGAGCAGATGATTGCCCGAGCGGTGGATGATGGCCAGGTTGCGCTTTTCATCGGCCTGCATGTTCGGCGAGGCGGCCATCAGGCGCGAAAAGCCGATCACGGAATTCAAGGGCGTGCGCAGTTCGTGGCTCATGTTCGCCAGGAAGGTGCTCTTGGCGCGGTTCGCCGCCTGCGCCTGGCTGACGGCCACGGACAGCGCGCCCGTGCGCTCGGCCACCAGTTCTTCCAGGTGGTGGCGGTGGCGCAGCAGCTCCAGTTCCGCCTCGCGGTGCGCCGTGATGTCGTAGTTCGAGCCCACCAGGCGCATGGGCCGGCCCTGCCCGTCGCGGAAGATCACGGCGTCGGCCTTGATGTAGCGGATGGCGCCATCGGGCCACAGGATGCGGTACTCGTGCGTGAAGGCGTGGCCGGCGCCCAGCGCGGCGCGCAGGGCTTCCTTGGCCGCCGGCACGTCGTCGGGCACCAGCGCCGCGCGCCAGATGGCCGCCGCCGGCGTGGCGCCGTGCGCATCGGCCTTGAACTGCGCGTACATCTGCGCGTCCCACTCCAGCGCGTCGCTGATGACGTCCCAGTCCCAGATGCCGATGCTGGCCGCGCCGGTGGCCATCTGCACGCGCTCCTCGCTGCGCTGCAGGGCGCGGTAGCGGCTGTCGAGCAGGGCCACCATGTCGCGGATGGTGCGGTACAGGGTGCGCAGCTCGCCCAGGAAGCAGGCTTTCGGCGGGGCGGCGCATGCGTCGCCCTGCCCCGCCTTGACGCCGGCCGCGTACTGGCCGATGGCGCGCAGGGGCTTGATCATCAGGTACCACATCAGCAGCCAGATGCTGGCCACGAGGATCGCGTCGAGCGCCACGATCATGGCGCCGATGGCCAGCGCGCGCTGGCGCAGCTGCGCATGCAGCAGGGCCGGCGTGGCGTACACGGCGACGCTGCCGATGGCTTGCCCGCCCATCGTCACCGCGCGGCGCTGCACCAGCAGGCCGGCATCGCCGGGCGGCGCGGACAGCGTCTCGAAGGCACCCGCCGCAGTGCGGCGCAGGACCAGCGCCTCCTTGCCGAAGCCCGGCGCCAGGGTGCTGGCCACCAGTTCGCCGTTGCCCAGGGTGCTGCGCATGATGGCCAGCATCTGCCGTTCATCGAGGTTCCACAGGGGCAGCTCGATGGCCACCGCCAGCTGGTCCGCGCTGAGGGACAGGCTGCGGTGCAGCTGCTGCCAGCGCTGTTCGCGCTCGGACTGGTAAAACAGCACGGCAAACACCAGCAGCAGCGCGGTGACGGCAAGGGTCAGGCACACGCTGAGGGCCAGCACGACGGAGACGCGGTCCAGGCGCGCGCGCCGGTGCACGTGCACGCTCATGCGTCCGTGCCTTGCGGCTCGCCGGCCAGCTGCGCCAGGAGGGCGCACAGCGGCTGGTACTGGTGCTGTTCCAGCATGGCGGCCAGATGCGCGGCCAGCTGCGGCCAGCGGGTGGCCACGCCGGCCAGCACGATGGCGCTGCGGCGCAAATCGAGCGCCTGCACCGATTCGAGCAGCGCCTGCCGCTCGGCCGCGCCCAGGCGGCCCATCGCCTGCGCCAGGTCAAGGGCGGCGCCGGGCGCAGCGGGCCCTTGCGCCTCGGCGCGCTGAAAGCGCAGGCCCAGCTGCTGCTCCAGCATGGCGAACAGGTGCTCCTGCTCGATCGGCTTGCGCAGGAAGCCGTCGGCGCCGGCCGCCAGCGCTTCCTGCTTTTCTTCCTCGAAGGCGGAGGCCGTCATGATCACGAGGCGCGGCTGCGCCAGGTGCGCCTGGGCGCGCAGCCAGCGCGTCAGCGCCAGGCCGTCCATGTCCGGCATGCGCCAGTCGCTGAGCACCATGTCGTAGCGCTGCGCCGCCAGCATGGCTTGGGCCGGCGCGCCGCCCGCCGCCTCGTGCAGCTGGAAACCGAGCGGCGCCAGCAGGCCGGCCAGCAGCTTGCGGCAATTCTCGTCATCGTCTACCAGCAGCACCGTGCGCCCCCGCTGCGCGGGCGGCAGGCGCGCCACGCGGCCCGGCGCCGCGAGCGCCGCGGCTGGCTGCAGCACGCGCGGCGCGCGCAGGTCGAAGCGGAACACGGAGCCTGCCCCCAGGGCCGACTCGACGCGCAGCTCGCCGCCCATCAGGCGCACGAATTCGCGCGAAATGGTCAGCCCCAGGCCCGTGCCCGCCTGCGCCACGGCGCTGTCGGCCTGCACGAAGGGCTCGAAGATGCGTTCCAGGTCGGCCTCGGCGATGCCGCTGCCCGTATCGCGCACGGCGAACGCCAGCGCCACCTGGCCATCGTCCTGCGCCTGGCAGTGCAAGGCCAGGGTCACGCTGCCCTGCTCGATGAACTTGAGCGCGTTGGACAGCAGATTGAGCAGCACCTGGCGCAGCTTGGCGCCATCGAGGCGCACCAGTGGCGGCACGCCCGAGCGCTCCAGCCGCAGCGCGATGCCCTGGTCGCCCGAGCGCATGCGCACCATCTCGAGCACTTCGTCGAGCAAGCCGTTCAAGTCCACGGGTCCCGCTTGCAGCTGCATGCGGCCCGCCTCGATCTTCGACAGTTCCAGGATGTCATTGATCAGGGTCAGCAGATGGTGGCCGGCGCGGTTGATGATGGCCAGGTTATGCTTTTCTTCCTCGAACATGCTGCTCGAATCGGCCATCATCTGCGAAAAGCCGATCACGGAATTCAAGGGCGTGCGCAATTCATGGCTCATGTTGGCGAGGAAGACGCTTTTCGCGCGGTTGGCCGATTCGGCCTCGGTGACGGCGACGGACAGGGCGGCCGTGCGCTGCTGCACCAGCTCTTCCAGGTGGTCGCGGTAGCCGAGCAGTTCCTGTTCGCTGTGCTTGCGCTCGGAAATGTCGACCATGCCGCTGCGCACCAGGCGCCGCCCTTCCATCGGCAGCTTGACCAGCCGCACCTCGCAGGGAAAGACGGTGCCGTCGGCGCGCCGCACGTTGCGCTCGACGAGGATGGGCTCGCCCAGCATGGCGCGGCGCAAATGCTCCTCCACCATCAGGCCCAGCGGCAAGGCGTCGGGCTGCTCCGGGCTGTACAGGTCGAACGGCCCCTTGCGCAGCAATTGCTCGCGCGACAGGCCCAGCATGCGCTGCGCGCTGCTGTTGGCGTCGATGAAGCGGTCCAGGTCCAGGTCGTAGACGACGATGGCTTCGGGCGCGTGCTCCACGAGGATGCGGAAGCGCTGCTCGCTTTCGCGCGCCTCCCTCTCGGCGCGGCGCAGGCGGCGCCGCTGCAGCAGCAAGGCGCTCAGCAGGCCGGCCATCACGATGAACACGGCGCCCACGGACAGCACGGCAACGCGGTGCTCATGCCACAGCTGTGGCGGACGGTTGACGAACAGGGTTTGCGGCGGCAGACGGCTGACGTCGGCATCCCAGCGCTGCAATTGCTCCCAGTCATACATGGGCACGGGACGTGCCGGCGGCAGCAGGGTCCCGGGCGCGCCGGGCGACTTGCCCGCCAGCAGCGCCAGCGACAGCTGCGCCACCTGCTGCGCGGCCCGTTCGATATGCAGGATGGAGCCGCCGAGGATGCCCTGGCCCACGCTGGCGTTGTACATGCCGAAGGCAGGCACGTTCGCCAGCCGCGCCAGCTGCCCCGCAAACTGCACGGGCGTGGCGAGGTTGCCGGCCACGTCGCGGTTGACATTGCCCGCCACCAACAACGTATCGGCAGGCAGGTGCGCCACCGTCTCGCGCATCTGCGCCAGGGTGAGGTGGTCGAGATACTGCATGGCCACCCGGCCCTGCCAAGCCAGCGCCGCCTGCTCCATGCTGCGCTTCAGGGCCTGGTCGGCCTCGCTGGCGCCGACGGCCATGACGATGGTCTTGGTATCGGGAAACAGCGCCATCGCCTGCGCCAGGGTGCCGGGAAAGTCGACATTCGCCTTCTGCTGCCAGATGACGCCGGTACTGCCGGCCGGCAAGGCCTTGCCCGAGGTATTGATCGCCAGCACGGGCACGCCGCGCGCCAGGGGCGCCAGTTCCGTCAGCAGATAGTCGAGTGCCGGCTGCTGCATGGCCACGATCAAATCGGCCTTGCGCCCCATCATATGAGTGTATCTTAATAGCAACAAATCGCGCATCTCGCCGCGCAGTGCCGGATCGCCCTGGGTATTGAGGCTCAGATGCTCGACCATGACATTCTCGCTGGCCAGGCCGGCCGCCGTCATGGCCGCCACATAGGTGCGCGTGTACGATTCCACGCCGGCGCGGCCGTAATCGTAGGCGTTCAGGAAGAGCACGCGCTGGCTGCGCAGCGGTGGCGCGGCGGCGGACACCGGTGCGGCAACGGCGGCGGCACACAATAGCCACAGCAATGGGCGGCGGCAGCGGCGCACCGCTGCCCTGCCCATCCCGCCGCCAGGCCGCAAGCCGCCCGGCACGTCACGCATCATTCGCCATGCCCATGCTCGCTTTCGCCTGTCATCCCGTGTCATCGATGCGCCGACTGCGCGGCCACCGACACTTACAAAAACATGATAACGTCAACTGGCGGGGCAAGTCTATTGCTTAGGAAAAACATTTGACAATACAACCGCTCGCAACGCCATCCATCGTTACGCAGCGGTACCGCTGATACCGAACAATTCCAGCTTCAGCCCTTTTATGCCAGCTGGCACGATGCAATAGGTGATGGCGACACCAAAAGGGCAACTGCGGAAGGACAATTCCTTCAAGCAAAGAGTCTGCGCTTGCGTGCTACAGAAGAAATTCCGGTCGAACCAGGCCTTTGCGTGGAACATGGATTCATGATTGAAAATCAGTATAAATATCAAGAAATAGACGACGTAGGTATTTACTTACCCAGCTTGCCAGATGTGACTTTCTCCATCGGGTGAAGGTACCGGGCGCGCCGCCGGGGTCCTACTATATCGATCCGGACCAGCCGGCGCAGTGACGGCTGGACAAGCCCCTGCTGGCGCCTTGCCATCCATTGCGCTAGCATGGCCTTTTGCCCGAAAGCGTCCATGCCCGTCACCCTGCGCCCCGCCCTGCCCTCTGATATCGACGCCCTGTGGGCCCTGCGCACGGTGGCCGTGCGCGTCAGTTGCGCCACGCATTATGCGCCGGAGCACATTACTGTTTGGACGACCTCACCCGTGCCGGCATCGTATGCGGCCATGCTGGCTGCCGGTGGCGGCATCGTCGCGCTGCAGGATGGCGTTCTCGCCGGCTATGCCATGCTCGATGCGGACAGGCAGGAAGTCGATGCCGTGTTCGTCGATCCCGCGCGCGCGGGCCTGGGTATCGGCAAGCGCCTGCTGGCGGCGCTGGAGCAGTTGGCGCGACAGCGCGGCATGGGGCGCCTGCGCCTGTCCGCCTCGCTCAATGCCGTGCCGTTTTACCGGGCGGCAGGATTCGTCGCCTTGCGCGAGGAAGCGTATGCGCATCCCAGCGGCATCAGTCTGGCCAGCGTGGCGATGGAAAAGGCGCTGGCGGCCGCCTGAGCCTTCATTCAGGTACCGCGCCCGCCTCGGACTCGGCCAGGCATTGCTGCAATTTCTCGATCAGGGCGCGCACTTCGTCGTCGCCCAGGTCCAACGGGTCGCCGTGCGCACCGACGGCGATCAGGCAGATGGCCGAGCCGTCGTACCAGGCATCGAGGCGTTGTTCACTCATATTGTCCGGCCTCCTCTTTCAAATCTGCCAGCAAATCGCAAGGCGCCGCGACGCTGGCGCTGCCTTGCGGCACCGGAAAGACGAAAGCCAGCTCGCCATTGCCCGTCATGCCGGGCAGCCACTTGTGCAGGAAATCGCCGAGCGCGATGGCGCGCGGCTGGAAATGTTCCCAGTCGCCGCTGGCGCACGCTTGGGCAAACGCCGCTTCCGGCCAGAACGGTATCGCCACCTGTCCATGGGCTTGCGCCGTGGCCCAGCCCGCTTGGTGCAGACCCCACACTGCCTGCGTGTCGGCCACCTTGCGCACGAAGTAGGCATGGCGTTCGGCGGACGTCAGCCCCGCCACTTGCTTGAACTTGTCAGGATGCATGGTTTTCGTCCCATACCCGCAGCTGTGGCGCGCACCAGCCCGTCACCATGTCGAGGGTTTCCAGTATCACGTCTTCCAGCAGCCCTTCCTGCGTGGCGGCACGCAGCTCCTGCAGCAAGGCGGCCACTTGCGCTGCCGTCACGCCGCTGGCGTGGTAGCGCAGCAAAATGGCGCGCAACTCGAGCAAGCCCGCCCGGGCGTTGAGCGCGGCCAGCAAGTCCCGGTCGATATCGGCGATGATGGTGTGCGGCATGTCAATCCGCCTCCCACGCGATGGCGGCAGGCCGCGCGCCGCCCGTCCTGAAAAAGGCGAGCAAAGCCCGCTGGCACTGTGCCACCTCCACGCACCACGCTTCCGGATATTCGTCCACCTGCCCGTTCGCCAGCAGATAGCTGCAAACACCGTCCGCCTCCTCGTCGCCCAGCGAGTGAAAGCTGAGATCATCCTGGCCCGACAGATACATCAGCCAGGCGTTGCCGCCATTGCGCAGCATGCACAGGGCCGGGCCCTGCTCCGCGTCCGTCGCCAGGGTCAGCCACAGCTCGCACTGGGCCAGGGTAAGCGCCTCCTGCAGCGCCTGTTCCAGCGCCAGGATGCCATCAATCACGCGCGGCTCGCCGTGCAGATTCAATTCCATGCTCATGCGTTTCCTCCGCTCAGGTCAGCCGTGGCCAATGCCGTGCTCAGGTAGAGCTTGCCGCTGAGGTCTTTCAAAAAACTGCTCTGGCGCAGGCGGTCCATCACGGGGCCTTTCACTTCGGCCAGGTTCAGGCTGATGCCGCGCTTGGCCAGCGTGCTGTTGAGCTCGATCAAGCCCAGCAGGGCCGTGCTGTCGATCTGGTTGACGGCCGACAAGACCAGCACCAGGTGGCGCGCCGTCGGATGGCCGCGCAACTCGTCTTCCACGCGCTCCGTGACGGCTTCCACATTGCCGAAGAACAAGCCCGCATCGATGCGCAGCAGCAGGACGTCGGGCAGGGTCTGCGCCTCGTAGCGCTCCACGTTGCGGAAGTGCTCGCTGTTCGGGATGCGGCCCAGCACGGCGATGTGCGGGCGGCTGGCGCGCCAGATCAGCGTGCCCATCGACAGCAGCACGCCGATCACGACGCCCGCTTCCACGCCCAGCACCAGCACGCCGGCCGTCGTCGCCAGCAGGGCCAGGGCGTCGCTGCGGTCGTAGCGCCACGACAGCTTCAAGGTATCCCAGTCCAGCAGGCTGGCGACGGCAAAGATGATGGTGGCCGCCAGCACGGGCAACGGCAGCAGGGCCAGCCAGCCCGTGGGCGCCACCAGCGCCAGCGCCAGCAGGCCCGCCGTGATGATGCTGGCCAGCGGCGTATTTGCGCCCGCCTGGAAATTGACGGCGGAACGGGAAATGGAACCCGTCACGGGAAAGCCGCCCGACAGCGCGCTGGCCACGTTGGCCGCGCCCAGGCCCAGCAGTTCGCGGTTCGTATGCAGCTTTTCACCGCGCTTCTGCGCCAGGGTCTGGGCGGCGGACATGCTCATCAGGAAGATGATGAAGGCGATCAGCAGCGCCGGCGACAGCAGGGTGCGCCAATGGGCGCTGGAGGTGGCCATATTCAGGCCCGGCAAGCCGCTGGGCACGTGGCCCGTCGTCTGCACGCCCAGGGCTTCCAGGCCGCCATACGTCACCAGCATGATGCCCGTAATCACCAGCGCCATGGGCGCCAGGCGCGCGCCCACGTCGGCGGCCACCTTGTTCAGGCCGCAGCGCTGCAGCAAACGCGACAGGTAGCGTTTGGCCAGCCACAGGAAGACCAGGCTGGACAGTCCCAGGACGAGGCTGGGCACATGCCAGTGGGGCCAGGTGGCGCCCAGCAGGGGCGTGATCTGGCCCCAGATGATCAGGATGGCGGCGCCATTGCTGAAACCGCTGATCACGGGACGCGACAAAAAGCTGGCCATGAAGCCCAGGCGCAGCACGCCGCACAGCAGCAGGACGAGGCCGCTGATGAAGGCCAGCTGGGCGGCCAGCACGATGTACAGGGAGGAACCGGGGTCGGCCAGCGGCGCCAGCGCGGCGGCCGTCATCAGCGAGACGATGGCCATGGGTCCCACGGATTGCGTCATGCTGCTGCCGAAGAAGGCGTACAGCACGGGCGGCAGGATGCTGGCGTAGATGCCCACCACGGGCGGCAAACCGGCCACCAGCGCGTAAGCCATGCCTTGCGGCACCATCATCATGGCGACAACGATACCGGCAGTGATGTCCCCGGCCAACAGAGGACGCCGGTATTGCCTGAGCCAGAGCAGCATGATGAAATCCCAAAATCTGAAAACCGAAGCCTATCATGCGACGAGGCCGGCTGACAGGGGGACGAGGCTATTCCGGCAGCAATTGCGCCTTCACGGCGTCGAGGATTTCCTGCGACAGCGCCCCGTCATCGACGGCGCGGGCCAGCACCATGGCGCCGACCATGGCGGCAAAGGCAGTGATGGCCTGCTGGCGCCGCTCTTCTGGCCTGCCGTCCGGCATCAAGCCTTCCAGCAGCGCAAACTGCTGCCGCGTCGCCTGCGCAAAGGCGGGACGCGCGCCGGGCGACATGCGCGCCACGTCCACGCCCATGGCCGCCGCCGGGCAGCCCGTGCCGGGCGCGTCGCGGTGCCGGGTGGTCAGGTAGCTGTCGACAATCGCCGGCAGCGCCCGCTGCGGGTTACTGGCGATCTTCGCGCGCCAGCCGTCCAGCGATTTCTCCAGCGCATGCTGGCACGCCTCGACCATCAGGTCTTCCTTGGAAGCAAAATGACCATAGAAGCCCCCGTGCGTCAGGCCCGCGTTCTTCATCAGGTCGGCCACGCCGATGCCGTCATAGCCCTTTTCGCGGAACAATCTTGCCGCCACCTCAACGATGCGTTCGCGGTTCAGCGCCGCCTGTTCTCTGCTCACTTTCATGTCGCCTCCCACAATAATGTCAACCATCATATAACTTTCGCCCGGAATGTGCCACTCTGTTAGCAAGCGCACCGTTTGGCGCCCCTGCCGCGCCGATACTGGCTTGTCGTTTCCACGGAGGCCAGCATGAACGAGAACAAGGACCAGTCCGCCGGCAACTTGCAGCGCGCCATCCAGCAGGAGCAGGATGGCCGCGATGCCGCCAAGCCGGACAAGCGCGATAGCAAGCCACACGTGCAGACGGGCCACCGCAGCCAGCCAACGCCTCCCCTGCCCGCCCAGCACCTGGACAAGCCCGGCATCGAGGCGCAGATGCAGTTGAAACCCCGCTTCCTGGCGCCCGACTATTGCGGCAGCGGCAAGCTGGCCGGCATGGTGGCCATCATCACGGGCGGCGATTCGGGCATCGGCCGCGCCGTGGCCGTGCTGTATGCGCGCGAAGGGGCCGATGTCGCCATCATTTACCTGAACGAACATGCGGATGCCAACGAAACGAAGCGCTACGTGGAAGCGGAAGGCCAGAGCTGCCTTTTGATACCCGGCGACGTGCGCGACCAGGGCTTTTGCCAGCAAGCCGTCAGCCAGGTGCTGGAGAGATTCACGCACATCGACGTGCTGGTCAACAACGCCGCCTTCCAGGAGCACGCGGAGTCCTTGCTCGACCTGAGCGAGGAACGCTTCGACCTGACCATGAAGACCAATGTCTATGGCTACTTCCACATGGCCAAGGCCGTGCTGCCCCATTTGCAGCGGGGCGCATCCATCATCAACACGGGTTCCGTGACGGGTTTGCAGGGTTCGAAACACTTGCTCGACTATTCCACCACCAAGGGCGCCATCCATGCGTTCACCATGGCGCTGGCCGGCAACTTGCTGGACAAGGGCATCCGCGTCAACGCCATCGCGCCCGGTCCCGTCTGGACGCCGCTCAATCCGGCCGACAAGTCGCCCGAGGAAATCGAGAAATTCGGCCAGGACACGGACATGCACCGCCCGGCCCAGCCCGAGGAACTGTCGCCCGCCTACGTCTTCCTCGCCTCGCCCGCCTGTTCCAGCTACATCACGGGCATCGTCCTGCCCGTCACCGGCACGGTGGGAGACTAGGCCATGGCGCGGGCACTGTGGAAAGGCGCCATCAGCTTCGGCCTCGTGCACATTCCCGTCGAGCTGATTTCTGCCAGCCTCGACCATGAACTGGACTTGTCCATGCTGGACCGGCGCGACTTCGCCCCCATCGGCTACAAGCGCTACAACAAGCAGACGGGCAAGGAAGTCGAGTGGGACGACATCATCAAGGGCTACGAATACAAGACGGATGAATACGTGGTGCTGTCCGACGAGGATTTAAGGCAGGCGAACGTGAAGGCCACGCAAACCATCGACATTTTCACCTTTGTCGATGCGGCGGAAGTGCCGCTGACTTTTTATGAACACCCGTATTATCTGCTGCCCGCCAAGGGCGGCGAGAAAGTCTATGCGCTGCTGCGCGAAACCTTGCGCAAGGCCAATAAAGTGGGCATCGCCAGCGTGGTCATGCGCACCAAGCAGCATTTGTGCGCGCTCGTCTGCGTCGACGATGCCATCGTGCTCAACACATTGCGCTACGCCGATGAGCTCCGCCCCACGGACGACCTGGACTTGCCGGGCAACACGCTGCAGGCGGCCGGCATCAGCGACAAGGAACTCAGGATGGCCCTGTCGCTCGTGGAAGGCATGAGCGAGGCGTGGAATCCGGAGCAATACCACGACAGCTACCGCGAAGACGTGCTGGCGCTGGTCAGGAAGAAAATCAAGGCGAAACAGACCAAGACCATCACGCCCCCATCGCCGGAGCCGGAAAAAGATCGCGGCAGCAACGTGATCGACCTGGTGGCCCTGCTGCAGCAAAGTCTGGGCAAGCGGGCGCCCGCCGCAGCGCCGCGCAAGCGCGCGAGCCGGGCCGCGCCACGCAAGACGGCCGCCGGCAAGCGCAAGACAGCCTGATCCGCGCATTCCGGCCTGGCAGGAATGTCGTATCATAAATACATTGACTTTGGTCAAGGTTCTCGCTACGTTATGCACACAGCCTGCCGCCCGGCAAGCCCTGTCATGCGTGCGGAAAAAAATGGATGCCGAGTTAGATCAGCTTATCCTCAGCGGCGCCCCTGGCGGCGTTGTCATCACGAACGAAGAGCATGCCGTCGTGCGCTGGACGGTGGGTGCCCAGCGCATCTTCGGCTATGCCAGCGACGAAGCGCTGGGCCGCACGCTGTGGGAACTGATCTCCTTGCCAGGACAGGCCGAAGCGGCCCTGCTGATCGACGAACAGTTGACCCTGCACGGCAGCTACGACCGCGAATCGCTGCGGCGGCGCAAGGATGGCGAACTCATCCATGTTGACGTGGCGTGCCAGGCCGCACAGGCCGGGGTGGATACCCCCCGCTACCTGATTTCCACCATGAAGGACACGACCTTGCTGAAGGCGGCGCGCGACGCCCAGTTCGTCGAGGTGCGCTACCGCGTGCTGTTCGAATCGACGCCGGACAGCGTCATCATGGTCAACGCCACGGGCGCCATCGTGCTGGCCAACCAGCAGGCGCAGCGCCTGTTCGGCTACGCGGAAGGCGAATTGAACGGCAGGCAAATCGACAGCCTGCTGCCGCAACGCCTGCGCCATGCGCACGTGGGACACCGGGCGCGCTATTTCGACCAGCCCCGCACGCGCACCATGGGCGCCGACCTGGAATTGCTGGGCTTGCGCAAGGACAACGTCGAGTTCCCCGTGGAAATCAGCCTGTCGCCCATCCAGACGGAAATCGGCACCTTCGTCATCAGCGCCATCCGCGACGTCAGCGACCGCCGCCGGGCCGAGCAAAAGTTCCGCGGTCTGCTCGAATCGGCGCCGGACGCCATCGTCATCGTCAACGGCGATGGCGAGATCGTGCTCGTCAATTCGCAGACGGAACGCCTGTTCGGCTACTCGCGCGCGGAGTTGCTCGGGCGCAATGTCGAAGTGCTGATCCCGGCCCGCTATGCGATGGATCATCCGCAGCACCGGCAAGCCTTTTCCACTGCGCCGCGCGCCCGCTCCATGGGCGCCGGGCTGGAACTGTACGGCTTGCGCCGCGATGGCACCGAATTTCCCGTCGAAATCAGCCTGTCGCCGCTGGAAACGGACGAAGGCGTGCTCGTCTCATCGGCCATCCGCGACATCTCCGAGCGCAAGCGCATCGAACGCACGCTCAACGAACAGAAGGTCGAACTGGAGCGGGCCAGCCAGGCGAAGGACCGTTTTCTCACCAGTATGTCGCACGAGCTGCGCACGCCGCTGAACGCCATCCTCGGCTTTGCCCAGCTGCTGGCCAACGAAGCCCTGCCCGCCACCGTGCTGCAAAAACGCACCTTCGTGCAAAACATCGTCACCTCGGGCCGCCACCTGCTCACCTTGATCAATGAAATCCTCGACCTGGCGAAGATCGAATCAGGCAGCCTGAGCCTGTCGATGGAAGCGGTGACGCTGCCCACGCTGATCGAGGAAGTGCGCGTGATGGTGGAAGAACAGGCGCAGCAGCGCCAGATCCACCTGATTTTTCCCGCCTGCGACGCGCTGACGCTCAGGGCCGACCATACGCGCCTCAAGCAAGTGCTGCTGAACCTGCTGTCGAATGCCATCAAGTACAACCGCCCTGCCGGCAAGGTGGAGCTGGAAATCTCGCAGCCCGACGCGCTGTGCGTGCGCATCGCCATCCGCGACACGGGCAAGGGGCTGGACGACGCGCAGATGGCCGAACTGTTCCAGCCGTTTAACCGCCTGGGGCAGGAGGCCGGCAGCGAGGAAGGCACGGGCATCGGCCTGGTCGTCACCAAGCGCCTGGTCGAACTGATGGGCGGGCGCATGGGCGTGCACAGCTGCCTCGGCGTGGGCAGCGTGTTCTGGATCGAACTCGACACCATGGCCGCGCCGCCCGACAGCATGCCGGTAGACAAGGAGGGGCCATCCGAACCTGCCGGCGACGCGGGGGGCGAGGACAGCGGCCAGGCCCTGCTGCTGTACGTGGAAGACAATCCGGCCAGCCTGCGCCTGGTGGAAGACATCGTCAGCTTCCTGCCCCACCTGCGCATGATCTCGGCCACCGACGCGCGCCAGGGCATCGCGCTGGCGCTGGAACGCCATCCCGATGTCATCTTGATGGATATCAACCTGCCCGGCATGAATGGCAACCAGGCGCAACGCATCCTGCGCAACGATCCACGCACGGCGCACATCCCCGTCATCGCCCTGACGGCCAACGCCATGAAAGGCGACATCCGGCATGGCCTGGCCGCGGGCTTTTTCCGCTACCTGACCAAACCCGTCGAGATTCCCCAGCTCAACGCCGCCATCGACGAAGCCCTGCAACTGGCGCGCGCCGCCCTGCCATTCAAGCCGGAGGCGTAAAGGCCAGCTTTTTCATGGCCGCATCGAGCCCTTTCGCGCTGCGCGCATAGCCCGCCCACGGCGCGTTGCCCACGTCGAGGCGGCTGTGGACGTTGCCCACGTTCCATTGATCGCCCGCCTTCAGCTTGTCGAGCTCCTCCCAGGCCAGCGGCACGGAAATGCCCAGCCCCGAACGCGTGCGGGCCGACCACGCACACACGGTGGTGGCGCCCCGGCCATTGCGCAAATAATCGATGAAGATCTTGCCGACCCGGTTCGACGGCCCGCTTTTCAGCACAAAACGCTGGGGTATCAGCTGCGCCATGTGCGCCACGATGGCTTGCGAAAACGCCTTGACCGTATCCCAGTCGTGTTTCGGGCGGATCGGCACGACCACGTGCAAGCCCTTGCCGCCGCTGGTTTTCAGCCAGGCGGGCAAGCCCAGTTCCGTCAGGAAGGCGCGCAGCAGCACGGCCGCTTCGCGGATGGCGGGCCAGGCCACGCCCTTGCCCGGGTCCAGGTCGAACACCAGGCGGTTCGGCGTGTCATAGGCGCTGGCCAGCGCGTTTTGCGTGTGAAATTCCACCACATTCCACTGCGCCGCCGACAACAGGCCCTGTACGCTGGCCACTTCCAGCATGGAAGCATGCCCGGGATCGAGGCCGGGATCGAGCTGCCTGACGCCGGGCATGGTGGACGTGTCCGCATGCTTCTGGAAAAACAGCTCGCCGCCCACGCCGGCCGGCGCGCGCACCAGCGACACGGGCCGGCCCCGCAAATGCACGAGCATCAGCTTGCCCACCAGCGCGTAATAACGCACCAGGTCGATCTTCCTGGCGCCGCTATCCTTGTCGATCACCCTATCCGCATGGCTGACCTTGAAACTGGCCGGCAAGACGCTGTCCGGCGTGGCTTGGTGTTGCATCGTCTTCTCCCTGTCGATTCGCTGTGGCCGCTCGCGCACGATGGCGGCCGGCTGTTTATCCGCGCGCAAGCCGTGAAAGACGGCGTGGCGCACGGCGCCGCCGCTGGTCCATTGCGCAAAATCGACCTCGGCCACCAGCTCCGGTTTGACCCAGATGGGCTGGCGCACGCCGCCCGCCTTGCCCGCGAACGGGCTCGTCCCGATGGCCAGCGCCTCGAGGCGGCGCCGCAAGTCGCGCAAGGCCGCAGCGTCAAATCCGCTGCCCACATTGCCCGCGTAGCGCAGCTTGCCCTGTGCATCGTGCACGCCCAGCAGCAGCGAACCGATGCCTTCGCGCGCGCCCTGCGGCGCCGTATAGCCGCCGATGACGAATTCCTGGCGCAGCCCGCATTTGAGCTTGATCCAGTCGCCGGAACGCCGCGCAACGTAGGGCGAACCGCGCCGCTTGCCGATCACCCCTTCCAGCCCCAGTCGGCAGGCATGGGCCAGCAGTTGCCGGGGCTTGGCATCGAGCGCGCCGCTGAAGCGCACCAGCGGCGAGGCCGGCAAGCGCTGCAGCAACTGCTCCAGCAGCGCCCGGCGCGTCTCGACGCTCTGGCCCCGCAGATCGTGGCCATCGAAAAACGGCACGTCGAACAGGTAATACACGATCTCGCTGCTCGTGTCCGCATCGAAGGCGCGCTGCAAGGCGCCGAAATCCGGGTGGCCGCCGGCGTCGTTGACGACGATTTCGCCGTCGTACCAGCCTGGCGGCAAGCCCAGCTGCTCCAGCGCCTGCCGCAGCTTCGGCAGTTTGGCCGTCCAGTCGTTGCCATTGCGGGTGATTAACGCAATATGATCGCCATCGCAACGCGCGAGGATGCGGTAGCCGTCGAATTTCACCTCGAAAATCCAGTCTTGCGCGTCCGGCGGCGGCGCATCGACGAGCGTGGCCAGCTGCGGCGACAGGGCGGCTGGCAGCTTCGCGGCCGGCGCTGCCGCCTGCTGCGCGCCTGGTTTGCGCTTGGGCATGGCCTTGTCCCTGACGCTGTCGGGGAATTCGTCGACGACGGAAAATTCCAGCGCCGGCCGGGCATATTCATCTTTTTCCTTGATCAGCAGCCAGACGGGCTGCTTTTCGCTGCGTTTATCGCCCTTGCCCTTCATGCGCACGAGCACCCAGTTGCCCTGCATCTTGTGGCCATAGAGGGTGAATTTCAGCTCGCCGGCCGCCAGCGCGGCGCGCGCATCGGGCGTGGCCGGCTGCGGCTGCCACGTGCCCTTGTCCCAGATGTTGACCTTGCCCGCGCCATACTGTTTTTCGGGGATCGTGCCTTCAAAGCTGGCGTAGGCAATCGGGTGGTCTTCCACCTGCACGGCCATGCGCTTGTCGCGCGGATCGTAGCTGGGTCCTTTCGGCACGGCCCAGCTTTTCATCGTGCCGTCCAGTTCCAGGCGAAAATCGTAGTGCAGGCGGCTGGCCCAGTGCTTCTGGATCACGAAGGTAAGCTCCTCGCCCGCCGCCTCGCCGCCCTCCGCAGGCTCGGGCGTGACGGCGAAATTGCGCTTGGCTTGATAGGTTTTCAGGGCGGCTTTCATGGCGGACCCATGCGGTGACGATGGCATCGAGTCTAGTCCGCCAGGGGCTTGGGCGCGGTACGCCAGCTAACAGAGTGCCTGTCCCGGCAAATGTAAGTGTTTGTAATTAAGAAAAAACGTGTCAACGCAATTGCCCTACGGCGCGTTTTTGCCTCAGTGACAGGGGAAATGCATCTCCTGAACTACAACCCACTTCTCGAGGAACTGCACCATGAAAAAAGTAATCGCTACTCTGATCGCCGGCTTGTTCGCTACCGCAGCCTTTGCTCAAACGCCAGCCGTGCCTGCCAAGGCCGAAGCCAAGCACACCAAGGAAGTGGCTAAAGCAGAAGCGAAAGAAACCAAGGCCGTCGTCAAAGCCGACGCGAAAGAAGCTGCCGTTGCCGCCGATGCCAAGGCTGATGTCGCCAGCGCCAAGGCCGATGCCGCCGCCACCAAGGCCAAAGCCCATCACAAAGCGAAAAAAGCCAAGGCCAAGGCTGACGAAGCCAAGACTGAAGCGACCGCAGCAGCAGCCAAGTAATCCCCTCCGCGCGTTTTATTGCGCCACACAAAAAGACAGCTTCGGCTGTCTTTTTTCGTTTTCATGCCTTCATCTTTCGGTAATTTCTTTTAAAGCACCTGATTGTAAGAAAGTGTAAACAAGGTCAACGGTAAGCTTCCGGGGCGCGTTTTATGCTCAGTGACACGGGAATCATCCCGGCACCAACAGACATACCAGACAAACCACCACCGAGGACTGCACCATGAAAAAAGCAATTGTTACCCTGATCGCCGGCCTGTTCGCTACCGCTGCCTTCGCCCAGACGCCTGCAGCCCCAGCGGCTCCGGCAGTGCCTGCCAAAGTGGAAGCGGCCCACACCAAGGCCGTCGTGAAAGCCGATGCCAAGGAAGCGCAAGCCGTCGTGAAAGCGGACGCCAAAGAAGCGAAAGCCATCGTCGCCGCCAAAACGGACGTGGCCAGCGCCAAAGCGGAAGCCGCCACCACGAAAGCCAAGGCCCATCACAAGGCCAAGCACACGAAAGCCAAGGCTGACGCAAAGCAGGCTTCGGCCACCGCTGAAGCAGCACCGGCAGCAGCCAAGTAATCATCGACACACCTTCGCTTACCACTCTCCAGGACAATACAATGAAAAAAGTTATCGCCACCCTCGTCGCCAGCCTGTTCGCTACCGCAGCCTTCGCCCAAACCCCTGCCACCCCGGCAGCGCCGGTTCCCGCCAAAGCGGAAGCGGCCCATACGAAAGCCGTAGCAAAAGCGGAAGCCAAGGAAACCAAGGCGGTCGTGAAAGCCGATGCGAAGGAAGCGGCCGTCGTCGCCGATGCGAAAGCCGACGTGGCCAGCGCCAAGGCCGATGCAAAAGCCACCAAGGCCAAGGCCCATCACAAGGCCAGCAAGGCCAAGGTGAAAGCGGATGCAACGAAAGCAGCAGAGGCAGTTCCGGCAGCGCCGGCGCCAGCGAAGTAATCGCGGCAATCGCCACGGGAGCGCGTCCGCCGGGTCTGCGCTTCCGTGGTGGCTTCGCTCCGAATACCAAGGACAGCTTCGGCTGTCCTTTTTGCATGGTGCGCCTTCATGCAAACTTCAGCAAATAGGCAGGGCAAAACGCCACAAGGCGGCGCGAATGGGCGACACTGGCAATCCGACCATCGCCACGAAAGCTGTCCATGCGCCGCTTGTCCCTGTCATTGCTCGCCCTCCTCTTCCTGCCCTGCGCCGCCCTGGCGCAGGACGCGCCCCCCGCCACCATTGAGCAAGTCCTGCAAGCCCGGGACGGCGACAGCCATGGCGACCTGCGCGCCGTCGTCGTGCTGCGCGACGGCGCCATCGTGGCCGAGCGCTATTACAACGGCGAGACTGCCGACACTCTGCACGACATCCGCTCGGCCGGCAAGAGCATCACCGCCCTGCTGGTGGGCGCGGCAGTGGCGCAGGGCCGGCTGGCCACCGGCAAGACGGTGGGCGACTACTGGCCAGAGGTGGCAAACAGCCCGGCCGGCAAGGTCGTGCTCGACGACCTGCTGACGATGCGCTCGGGCCTGGCCGCCTTCGATGAAGACGAACTCTCGCCGGGCAACGAGGACAAGCTCGATGAAGCGCCCGACCCTGCGGCCTTCGTGCGCGGCGTGCCGGCCGCCACGGCGCCGGGCAGCGCGTACAGATATAACTCGCTGGGATCGTACATCGCCGGGCGCGTGGTGGAAAACGCCAGCGGCGCGCGCCTCGATGATTTTGCCGCGAAGGCCCTGTTCGCGCCACTGGGCATCACCCGCTGGAGCTGGGGCCGCGACGTGGCCGGCCATCCGAAGGGCCAGGGCAATCTGTCGCTGCGTGCGCGCGACACGGCGAACATCGGGCAGATGCTGCTGGACGACGGCATGTTCGCCGGCCAGCGCGTGATCGACGCCGCCTGGCTGCGCGCCGCACTGGCGCCCCGCGTGGCCATCGGCGCCGTGGACCGCTACGCGGACAGCTACGGCTATTTCTGGTATGCGAAGACGCAGGACATCGCGGGCACGCCGCTTGCCGTGCATTTCGCCTCGGGCAATGGCGGCAACAAGATCTATGTCATTCCCGCACGCCGCATGGTGGTGAGCGTGGCTTCCAGCGCCTACGGCAAGGGCTACGGGCAGCGCCGCTCGGAAGACATCCTGAAAGCCATCCTGACGGCGGATACGCGGTAGTTGTAAGCGTTTGTAATGGTCGTCAACGCAAGCGTCCGGGGACGCGTTTTATGCTCAGTGACACGGGAATCATTCCGGCACCAACAGACTTACCAGACAAACCACCACTGAGGACTGCACCATGAAAAAAGTTATCGCTACCCTGATCGCCGGCCTGTTCGCAACCGCAGCCTTCGCCCAAACGCCAGCGGCTCCAGCCACCCCGGCAGCCTCGGTTCCCGCCAAAGTGGAAGCGGCCCACACCAAGGCCGTCGTGAAAGCGGACGCCAAGGAAGCGCAAACGGCCGTGAAAGCGGACGCGAAAGAAGCCAAGGCTGTCGTCGCCGCGAAAACGGAAGTCGCCAGCGCGAAAACGGAAGCCGCCGCCACCAAGGCCAAGGCCCACCACGCTGCGAAAAAAACCAAGGCCAAGGCAGATGCGAAACTGGCGTCGGCCACCGCTGAAGCGGCTCCAGCCAAGTAATCCAGTCCGTCAGTACCCGAATTTACCAGCCACTTCACCTTATAGGATTTCATCATGAAAAAAGTTATCGCTACCCTGATCGCCAGCCTGTTCGCCACCGCCGCTTTCGCCCAGGCGCCAGCCGCTTCTGCCGCACCGGCAGCTCCTGCCGCCGCCGTCGCGCCGGCAGCCAAGGCTGAAGCACCAGCCGCGCCAGCCGCCGTCAAGCCTGCCACGCACAAGAAAGCCAAGCATCACAAGGCGAAGAAGGCAGCACCGGCAACGCCAGCAGCTCCAGCCGCAGCGGCAGCTTCCGCACCAGCAGCAGCGCCAGCCAAGTAAGCGGCGCCGCGCAGGCAAAAAAGACAGGGTTTTCCCTGTCTTTTTTTTCGTCCTCTGTTTCTTTATTTCGGCATCAGCACCGTGTCGATGACATTGATCACGCCATTCGATTGATACACATCATAGGTACTGATGTTGGCGCTATTGCCGCTTTCATCCATGACCACGATGTTATGCATGCCGTTCATGGCGAACATCAGCTTGCCGCCGCTGGCCGTGGGCAGGGTCGCCCTGCCGTCATGCATGCGGATTTCCTTCGCCAGCGCCTTGAAGTCGTAGGTGCCAGGCACGACGTGGTAGGTGAGGATTTTCGTCAGGGTGGCCTTGTTTTCCGGTTTCACCAGGGTCTCGACGGTGCCGGCCGGCAACTTGCCGAAGGCCGCATTCGTCGGCGCGAACACGGTAAACGGGCCCTTGCCTTTCAGGGTGTCGACCAGGCCGGCCGCCTTGACGGCGGCGACCAGGGTCGTGTGGTCGGCCGAATTGACGGCATTGTCGACGATGTCCTTGCTGGGGTACATGCTCTGGCCGCCCACCATGGTGCTCATGTCGGCGGCAAAGGGGGCGCTGGCGGCCAGCATGGACGTGACAAACAGTGCTGCGGGAACAAAGGTGCGCATGATGGTATCTCCTGGATGACTGCGTTTGCGTGATTGCAGGAGTATTTACGCGGCCTTTGCGCAAACGGATTCAACGCGCTGAAAACAAAAAAACGGCGCCGTGCAATCGCACGGCGCCGTTTTGACGATGTTCCTTGCCGCGGGCCGGGAATGCCGGCCCGCGGTGCCGGAAATCAGTTGGCCGCCACCTGCGGCTCCGTCTCGCCCCAGCCGCCGCCCAGGGCGCGGATCAGCGCCACCGTGGTGACGGCGCGGTTGCCGCGCAACTGCACGGCGTTGCGCTCGATGGTCGCCAGATTGCGCTGCGCGTCCAGCAGATCGAGATAGCTGGAACGGCCGGCGTCGTACAGCTTCTGCGCCAGGTCGGCCGAACGGCGCGCCGAGACGACGGCTTCGTCGATCTGCTGCGTCTGGCCCGACAGGATGCGCAGGCCGGCCAGGTTGTCTTCCACCTCGGCGAAGGCCACCAGCACGCTCTGGCGATACGTCGCCACCGACTCTTCCAGCTGCGCTTCGCTGCGCGTCACGGCCGCCTTGTTGCGGCCGCCGTCGATGATGGGCATCGACATCAGGGCGCCCAGCAGCCAGGAGCGGCTGCTCCACTTGAAGATGTCCGAGAAGGTGTCGGACGCGCCGCCGCCGGACGCATTCAAGGTCAAGGCGGGGAACATGGCCGATTTGGCCACACCGATGCGCGCATTCGACGCTTCCATGGTGCGCTGCGCCGACGCGATGTCGGGCCGGCGCTCCAGCAGCGACGACGGCATGCCGGCCGGGATCACGGGCAGGAAGGCGCTGTCTTCCAGCGGATTGGCTGCCGCCGTGAAACTGGCGGCAGGCTTGCCCAGCAGGACGGCCAGCGCATGCTCGCTGGTGGCGCGCTGGCGCTGCAGGCCGATGGCTTCGGCGCGCGCCGTCGACAGCTCCGTGCGGGCACGGGACAGGTCGAATTCGCCGATGTCGCCCAAGTCATAGCGGCGCTGGTTCACGTGCACGCTTTCCTCGCGCAGGCGCACCGTCCGGGCCAGGGTCGCCAGTTCCGCATCCGTGGCGCGCAGCTGGAAGTAGGTCTGCGCCACGTCCGCCTGCAAGGACAGCAGCACGGAACGGTAGGTCGCTTCCACGGCCAGCGCATCGCTGCGCGAGGCGCTCACGTTCGAAGCCACCCGGCCGAACAGGTCCACCTCATAGCTGGCCGTCAGGTTGGCCTGGTAGACGTTGCCGGCGGCGACCGGCGCGCCGTTCGGCAAGCCCAGCGAAATGGCGGAGGCGCGGTTGCGCTGCGCCCCCACGTTCACGCCCACTTGCGGGATGCGGTCCGCTTCGGCGATGCCGGCAATCGCCCTCGCCTGCCTGACGCGGGCGGCGGCGACGGCCAGGTTGGCATTGGCCTGCGTGGCATCGTTGATCAGGCCAGTCAGGGCCGGATCATTGAAGGCCAGCCACCACTCGCCGCGCGCCTGGCGCTCGGCTGGCACGCCCTGCTTCCAGCGCGTGCCATCGGCTGCCGTCTGCACGGCAGGCGCTTGCGCTTCCTTGAACGCCGTGGGCGTCTCGATCTGCGGCTGCTTGAACTCGGGCGCCGCGCAGGCGGCCAGCAGGACTGCGGCGGCCATGGCGCTCAAGACGGGCGCCGCGCGCCGGATGATTGAATTGGTTTTCAATATATATCTCCTTCCAGGTCCAGCGCTGGCGCGGCGACAGGCTTGGCGGCAGCGGCGGCTGGTTTTTTCTCAAAACGCTGCGCCAGGGTGCGCAGCAGTACATAGAACACGGGCGTCAGGAACAGGCCGAAGAAGGTCACGCCCAGCATGCCGGCGAACACCGCCACGCCCATGGCATGGCGCATTTCCGAACCGGCGCCGTGCGAGAACACGAGGGGCACGACGCCCATGATGAAGGCGATCGACGTCATCAAAATCGGACGCAGGCGCAGACGGCACGCTTCCAGCGCCGCTTGCACGACGCTGCGACCATGGTCTTCCAGTTCGCGGGCAAATTCCACGATCAGGATGGCATTCTTCGACGCCAGCCCCACCAGCACGAACAGCGCGATCTGCGTGAACACATTGTTGTCGCCACCGGTCAGTTTGACGCCCAGCAAGGCGCACAGGATGGACATCGGCACGATCAGGATCACGGCCAGCGGCAGGGTCCAGCTTTCGTACTGGGCGGCCAGCACGAGGAACACCAGCAGCACGCACAGCGGGAACACGTAGATCATCGTATTGCCGGACAAGATGTCCTGGTAGGTCAGCTCCGTCCATTCATACGAAATCCCCTGCGGCAGCACTTCCTTGGCGATACGTTCCAGCGCCGCTTGCGCCTGGCCGCTCGATACGCCAGGGGCTGCGCCGCCGTTGAAATCGGCTGCGGCGTAGGCGTTGTAGCGCTGCACGCGGTCAGGACCATAGGTATCCTTGACCCGCATCAACGACGACAGCGGGATCATTTCGCCCTTGTCATTACGGACCTTCAGCTGCGCGATATCCTGGGCATGCGAACGGAAGGCCGCATCGGCCTGCACGCGCACCTGGTAGGTGCGGCCAAACTGGTTGAAGTCGTTCACGTACAGCGAACCGAGGTTGATCTGCAAGGTCTGGTAGATGGTTTGCAGCTGCACGCCCATCTGCTTGGCCTTCACGCGGTCGACGTCGGCGAACAGCTGCGGCACGTTGATCTGGTAGCCCGAGAACACGCCCGCCAGTTCCGGCGTCTGGTAGGCCTTGGCGGCCAGTGCCTGCGTGGCGTTGTACAGCGCGTCGTAACCGAGGTTGCCGCGGTCTTCGATCATCATCTTGAAGCCGCCGATGGTACCGAGGCCGTTGACGGGCGGTGGCGGGAAGACCATGATGAAGGCGTCCTGGATGCCGCCCAGGCGCTTGTTGATCTCGGCCGCGATGGCGCCGCCCGACAAGTCCTTGCTGGTGCGCTCGTCGAACGGTTTCAGGGTGGCGAAGACGATGCCGGAGTTCGGCGCATTGGTGAAGTCGTTGATCGACAGGCCCGGGAAGGCGATGGTCGATTCGACGCCGGGCACCGACTTGATCACGTCCGACATGCGGCGCACGACATCTTCCGTGCGGTCCAGCGAGGCGGCGTCGGGCAGTTGCGCAAAGCCCACCAGGTACTGCTTGTCCTGCGCCGGCACGAAACCGGCCGGCACGGCCTTGAAGGTGAAGATGGCGGCGACGACCAGCAGCGCATACACGCCCAGCGAGGCGCTCTTGCGGCCCAACACGCCCTTCACGCCCGCTTCATAGCGGTGCGAGGCACGGCCGAAGAAGCGGTTGAACCAGGCGAAGAAGCGGCCGAAGACCTTGTCCATGCCGCGCGTCAGCGCATCTTTCGGCGCATCGTGCGGTTTCAGCAGCGCGGCCGACAGGGCAGGCGCCAGGGTCAGCGAGCTGAAAGCGGAGATCACGGTCGAAATGGCGATCGTCAGCGCGAACTGGCGGTAGAACTCGCCGGACAAACCTGGCACGAAGGCGATCGGCACGAACACGGCGCACAGCACCAGGGCGATGGCGACGATGGGACCGCTCACCTCTTTCATGGCCTGGATGGTGGCGTCGCGCGGCGAGAGGCCTTCCTCGATATTGCGCTCGACGTTTTCCACCACCACGATGGCGTCATCGACGACGATACCGATGGCCAGCACAAGGCCGAACAGCGACAGGGTGTTGATCGAGAAGCCAAAGCCCAGCATCACGGCAAAGGTGCCCACGATGGAGACGGGAACTGCCAGCAGCGGGATGATCGAGGCGCGCCAGGTTTGCAGGAAGATGATCACCACCAGCACCACCAGGGCGATGGCCTCTAACAGCGTATGGATCACCGCTTCGATGGACGAGCGCACGAACTGCGTCGGGTCATACTCGATGCGGTATTCCACGCCTTGCGGGAAGTCTTTTTTCAGTTCGTCCATCTTGGCGCGCACGTCGGACGACAATTGCAGCGCGTTGGCATTCGGGGCCTCGAAAATACCCATGCCGACGGCCGGATTGTTGTTCAGCAGCGAACGCAGCGAGTAGCTGTTGGCGCCCATTTCCACGCGCGCCACGTCCTTCAGGTGCGTGACGGCGCCGTCGGCATTGGTGCGCACGATAATGGCGCCGAATTCCTCGGGCGTCTGCAAACGGCCCTGGGTATTGACGGTCAGCTGGAAGTCCGAGTTCTTCGCTGGCGAGGCGCCGATCACGCCGGCGGCCACCTGTACGTTCTGCTCGCGGATGGCGTCGACGACGTCATTGGCCGTCATGCCGCGCGCCGCCACTTTTTGCGGGTCGAGCCAGATGCGCATGGCGTAGTCGCCGGCGCCGAAGATCTGGATGTCGCCCATGCCGGGCAGACGGGCCAATTGATCCTTGACGTTCAGCACCGCGTAGTTACGCAAATACATGTCGTCATAGCGCTTGTTCGGCGAGACCAGGTGCACCACCATGGTCAGGTTGGGCGAGGACTTGACGGTGGTCACGCCGATCTGGCGCACTTCCTCGGGCAGGCGCGGCAAGGCGCGCTGCACGCGGTTCTGCACCTGCGTCTCGGCCTGCTCGACGTTGGTGCCGATCTTGAAGGTCACGGTCAGCATCATCGCGCCATCGGAGGTGTTTTGCGAGGACATGTAGAGCATGTTCTCGACGCCGTTGATCTGCTCTTCAAGCGGCGCGGCCACGGTTTCGGCGATCACTTTCGGGTTGGCGCCCGGGTACTGCGCGCGCACCACCACGGATGGCGGCACGACGTCGGGATATTCGGAGATGGGCAGGCCGAAAATCGACAGCAGCCCGGCCACGAATATGACGATCGACAGCACCGCCGCGAAGATCGGCTTGTCGATGAAAAAGCGGGAAAAATTCATGTTTATTCCTTGGAAGTCGATGCTGCTTTCGCGGCGATCTTGGCGTCTTTTGCTTCAGGTTTGGCGGGAGCGACGGGCGCCGTCGGGTCAAAATCCATCGCCACCATCTGCGGCGTCACGGGCGCGCCGGGGCGCACGCGCTGCAAGCCGTTGACGACGATTTTTTCGCCCGCCTTCAAGCCTTCGCGCACCACGCGCAAGCCGTCCGAGGCCGGGCCCAGCTTGACGGCGCGGTATTCGGCCTTGTTGTCGGCGCCCACCACGTAGACGTATTTGCGGCTCTGGTCCGTGCCGACGGCGCGGTCGGAGATCAGCAGCGCCGTGTTTTGCGCGTGCGGGCCATTGCCGCCGTCGAGCTGGACGCGGGCGAACAGGCCCGGCACCAGCTGGCGGTCCGTGTTGGCGAAGGTGGCGCGCATGCGCACGCTGCCCGTGGCCGGATCGAGCTGGTTGTCGACAAATTCCAGCTTGCCTTCATGCGGGAAGCCCGTTTCGTTGGCCAGGCCCACCTTGACGGTGACGGGCGTGCCCTTTTGCGCCGTGCCGGCCACGCGCAAATACGTATCCTCATCGCCGTCGAAGCTGGCGTAGATGCGGTCCGTCGACACCACCGACGTCAGGATGGCGGACGCGTCGATCAGGTTGCCGACGGTGATTTCCGCCTTGCTGACACGGCCGCTGATCGGTGCCTGCACCTGCGTGTACGACAGGTTCAGCCTGGCCGCTTCATACGCGGCTTGCGCCGAGCGGACGTTGGCGTCCAGCTCTTTCAGGCCCGAGGCCTTTTCATCGAATTCGCGCTGGGCGATGGCTTTTTCGGCCAGCAGCTTTTCAGCGCGCGACAGTTCCAGCTTGGCCAGTTCCGCCTTGGCGCGGGCGGAAGCGGCCGTGCCTTCGGCGCGCGACACTTCAGCCTGGAACGGACGCGGATCGATGACGAACAGCACGTCGCCTTTTTTGACTTCGCTGCCCGGCTTGAAGTTGACGGCCGTGATGAAGCCGCCGACCCGCGAGCGGATTTCCACGCGCTCGATCGCTTCCAGGCGGCCCGAGAATTCCTGCGTCTCCGTGATCTGTTTTTCCACCACGGCGGCGGCCGAGATGGGCGGGCCGCCGGCCGCGGGCGCGTCGGGCACCTTGCTGTTGGCCGAATCGCAGCCGGCCAGGCTCACAGCCACCAGTCCTGCCAGCGCCAGCGAGGCAGCCAGGGGCTTCAGCAGAGTGGAAAATTGTTGAACGTTTTTCATTTTATTTCCCTGTTTTATGAAAATTTCTAATGGTATGGGCGGCAGGAAGCAACCCAGCTTAAAAAGTGAATGGTGGTGCCATGGCGCCCGACGGCGCTCGATCAAAGGTAAACAGGCCGCCTGCGGGATAAAAGCAGACGGGGACGACGAAGCCGGCTGTGCGAATGCACAACGCAGACAGAAAGGGAGTTACAATGAGAATCTACACTCGACAGTGTAACAACCAAAACTCAAAAAGTAAACTGATTAGTGTAATTTTTTTTGCAGCGCCGCAAATGGCGGCTTTATGACTCGGGTTCCTGCCCCAGTCCGGCGACGAAACTGCTAATTTCGCTCAATACCTGCACCTTGCACGCGCACTCATTGCGGGCGGTAGCGTCCTGCAGCGGCGCGGCGGCCATGCGCCGCACGGTGGTCTTGATGCCGCAGGCGATCAGTTTGCTGCCGTATTGTTCAGCCTCGTCGCGCAATGGGTCGTCTTCGCTGGACAGGATGAGCGCCGGCGGCAGGTTCTTCAGGCGGCTCGACTGCAATGGCGACGCGTACGGGTGGCTGCGGTCGGCGGCATTCGGCAGGTAGCCGCGGTAGGCGGCGGCGCACTGGTCGGCCACTTCCGCCAAGTCCGGGCAGCTCGGCAAGGAGCGCATCGAGCAGGTCGACAGGCCGGGGTCGAGCATGGGCATGATCAGCACCTGGCCCGCGAGGGGCGGTCCGCCCCGGTCGCGCGACATCATGGCGCATACGGCGGCCAGGTTGGCGCCGGCCTCAATGCCCGACACCACCATCTGCTTGCCCGTCCAGCCCAGCTTGGACTTGTTCTTCTTTGCCCACAGCAGCACGGCATGCGCGTCTTCCACGGCGGCGGGGAATGGCCGCACCTTCGCCAAGGTGTAGTTCGCGGCCAGCACCACGTGGTCGGGGTTGCTCAGCACGAGGCAGCGCAGGAAGTCGTCCGCGTCGTCCAGGTCGCCGTCGACGAAGCCGCCGCCATGGAAGAAGACCATCAGGTTCGGCTGTTTGGCGCCCGGCACGCCGGCCGTATAGACGCGCGCTGCCAGCGCATCCTGCGCGCCCTGCACCTGGATGTCGCGGATCTTCAGCGCCTGGCCAGGTGCCAGTTCGGCTGCGGCGTCGGCAAACGTCATTGCGCCACCACGGGCTGCACGGCAGCATCGAGTACCGCGTCGTTCAGGCACAGCAAGGTGCCACCCATTTCATGGGTCAGGGCGCTGTAACCGCTGGCTTCGCTTTGCGCCGCCATCGAGTAGGCATCCGTCGATACCATCGCGGCCAGAGCAAGCGAGCTCATGGCGAGAGCGAGCACTGCAAAGATTCCATTCCGATGACCCATGATTTTTCTCCTGTGAACTTCCTGCGGCAATCAGATTTATGCTGCAGTACAACAACTATAGACTTGATCTACAATCTGATAAAGAGTGCAATGACGAATTGATTGTTCAGGATTCTGAATAATCACGCTGAAAGTGATAGGAAATCAAGTGAACAAGCTGCAAGCCATGGAAGTTTTCATCCAAGTCGTCGATGCGGGCGGCTTTACGCGCGCGGCGGAAAACATGCAGCTGCCGAAGGCCACCGTCTCGACCCTGATCCAGTCGCTGGAAACGAGCTTGTCGGTTAAATTGCTCAACCGCACCACGCGCCACGTCAGCATCACGTCCGACGGCGCCGCGTATTACGAACGCTGCGTGCGCATCCTGTCGGACGTGCGCGAAGCGGAGGAATCGCTGTCGCGCACGCGGCTGAGTCCCAGCGGACGGCTGCGCGTGGATGCGCCCACGGCCCTGGCCAGCGAACTGATCATCCCTGCCCTGCCCGACTTCTTTGCCCGCTACCCGGACATCTCGCTGGAGCTGGGCTGCAGCGACCGCCCCGTCGACCTGATCGAGGAAGGCGTGGATTGCGCCGTGCGCGGCGGTGAATTGGGCGACCTGAACCTGATCGCGCGCCGGGTCGGCGTGCTGCATTTCATGACCTGCGCCGCGCCCGGCTATCTGGCGCGCTACGGCACGCCGCTGCACCCGACCGACCTGGCGCAGCACCGGGGCGTGAATTTCTTTTCCGCCAAGACCGGTAAAACGTTCGAGTGGGATTTCACGCGCGCGGGCGAACGCATCCAGATGTCCATGCCCAGCCATATCGCCCTGAACGACTCGAACGCCTATGCGGCGGCCGGCCTGGCGGGCCTGGGCATCGTGCAAATGACGCATTTCATGCTTGCGCCCCTGCTGGAACAGGGCAAAATGGTGGAATTGCTCAGTGAATGGGAATCCGACCCCCTGCCCATCCACGTGATCTATCCGCCCAACCGCCACCTGTCCGCCAAGGTGCGCGTGTTTGTCGAATGGGTCGCCGACATGTTTACCAACCACCCGGCCACGCAGCTGAAGGGCAAGAGCGCCCTGCCCGCGCGTGCCGCCCTGACCGAGGCCCAGCCATGACCGCAGCAAGCACACCACCGCACCTGCACCCGCACCGCATCGTCTTTCTCGACCGCGACAGCCTGATCGCCACCGTACGCCCGCCCGCCTTCGCGCACCGCTGGCAGGAATACCCGCACACGCGGGGCAGCGAGCAGACGGTAGCCCGATTGCAAGGCGCCACCATCGCCATCACGAATAAAGTGCCCCTGCGCGCAGCCGAGCTGGACCAGCTGCCGGACTTGCAAATGATCGCCGTGGCCGCCACGGGCACGGACATCCTCGACCTGGCCGCCTGCCGCGAACGGGGCATCGTCGTGGCGAATATCCGCGACTATGCGCGCGCCACCGTGCCCGAACACACCCTGGCCCTGATGCTGGCCCTGCGCCGCCAGCTCATCGCCTACCGTACCGACGTGGAAGCGGGCCTGTGGCAGGCGTCGGACCGCTTCTGCCTGTTCGGCCACCCCATCCGCGACCTGGCCGGCAGCCGCCTGGGCTTGCTCGGCTATGGCGCGCTGGGCAAGGCCGTGGCCCAGCTGGGGCGCGCCTTCGGCATGCAGGTCATCGTCCACAACCGTTCCCCGATCCAGGAAGACGGCGTGCAGGAAGTGAGTTTTGACGAATTGCTGGCCACCTCCGACGTACTGAGCCTGCACCTGCCCCTGACGGACAAGACGCGCCACATCATCGGAGAGCAAGAATTGGCCCGCATGCAGCCGACGTCCCTGCTGATCAACACGGCGCGGGGCGGCCTCGTCGATGAAGCGGCGCTGGCACAGGCATTGACGAACGGCGTCATCGCCGGCGCCGGCTTCGACGTGCTCTCCAAGGAGCCGCCGCCACCAAACAACCCGCTGTTGAACTTGCGCCTGCCCAACTTCATCCTCACCCCGCACACGGCCTGGGCCAGCGGCGAAGCCATGCAGAAGCTGGCCGACATCCTGATCGGCAACGTGGAAGCGTTCGTGCGGGGCGCGCCCACCAACGTGGTGGCATGAGCCTGTTAAACGAACTGGATGAACTGCTGCGCAGCGACGACGATGAGTATGACCGCCTCGACCTGTTTCAGGAGGCGGATGAATTGATCGGGCAGTTGCGGACGGCCGACGTGCCCGCGCTGCTGGCCTTGTGGCCGGCACGCCCCCTCTGCTGGCAACAACGGTTCACGCAAGCAAGCAGCAACATCGACGGCGCCATCCTGCGCGCCCTGCTGGCCGGTTTGCTGCAGATCAAGGGGACGCCCCACGGCGTGCTGGAACTGATGACGCGCCTGCCTCCCACGGCGGACGCCTCACCGCTCAGCGAGGCGCTGCTCGATTACGCACAGCACGCCTGGCATGCGCAAGGGCCGGCGCGGCACCGGCAGATCCACATGAGCTGCTGGAGCTGCGGGCTGTCCGGCCGGCTAATGAAGCGGCTGGGGCTGGCTTCCTGGAAGGATGCGGGGCTGTAGCGGCCGGCGCGCTTACGATAACGCCGGCCGCTCGAAGCTGAACCCCGGCGCATATGCGTGATAGCCGTCGAAATCGCCCTTGCCGATGGCAGCGCCGCTGCTGCGCGCAATCGCATACGCCATGCCGAAGTGAAAATAGAAATTCGGCAAAATATACAAATTCAGATACTCGTCGGCGGGCAAGGCGATGTCGGCGAAGCCGGCGCGGTCGCGGCAGAGGCGATCCGGCGGCCCGTCAAAGCGCCCGGCGGGAATGTCATGGAGGTAAAGCATGGTCTGCGCGAGCTGTTCCTGCAGGCTGGCGGCCGCGCTAAAATCGGGCACGTCCAGTCCTGCCAGCGGGCAGCAGCCGCGCAGGGCAAAGCCCGCCGCCGCGCGCACCTGCTGGGCAAACGGCAGCATGTCCGGATGCAAGCGGGCCGCCAGCAGTGGCGGCGCGGTGCCGGTCTTGTCGAGCATGGCGGACAGCTGGGCCAGGGAGCGGCAAAAGACGGTGACGGGGTGACAGTGCATCATTTCCTGCGGCAAGAGTGAAGAGGACAGGAGTGTGCCACAGCCTGCCGCGTGCCCCCCCTTCTACGCCGGAGCTTGCTGGAAAATACCCGGATGACTGCATGCGCCTCCATGGCCCGCGTGGTCCTGGCACCGGGCCAGGCGCCTCATGAAAGCTCGGCGATGCGCGCATACAGCCAGAAGTTGCCGGATCTTCCACGGACTTGCCGGTAGCTGCGCAGATAGCCTTCGCGCCCGAAGGCGCAGCGCTCGAGCACGCGGATCGAACGTTCATTACTCTCCAGCACAGTCGCCTGGATGCGCAGGAAGCCGAGGCATTGGAAACCCCAGTCCGCGACAGCGTTCACGAGGGAGGTGGCCACGCCCTGCCCCCACACGGCAGGCGCCAGGTCATAGGCAATTTCCGCCGTGCGATGCTGCGGGGAAATGGCATTGAAGCCGATGGTGCCCACCAGCCGGCCGCTGTCGCGCAGTACCACGGCCAGGCGGATCGATGACGCTGGCCGGGCCGATGCGTAGTCATCGACATTGGCCTGCAAGTCATCGGCGCTGCGCAAGGCCCAGCTCGTGTACTCCACGACGACGGGATCGGACAAATAGGCGTACCAGGCAGGCACGTCGGCGCGCGCCAGGTGGCGGAGCATCACCAGCGGGTGGGTGGAAGCGGGCAAGTCAGCGGGCGTCATCACGCCGTCCAGCCATGGCGGACGCCCCATCCTGGCGCCCCGCCTCCCACTCGCGCCGCAGCAAGCCGTACAGGGCGGAGTCGCTGACATGGCCGTCGACGATCCAGCGTTCGGGCAGGAAACCCTCCTGGTTAAAACCCTGGCGCTCCAGGGCGCTGGCCGAACCGGCGTTGAGCGGGTCGATATCGGCTTCCAGGCGGTTCAGGTCGCGCTCGACAAACGCGTACTCGATCAGCGCCGACAGGGCTTCGTGCATATAGCCCTTGCCCCAGTACGGGCGGCCCAGCGCGTAGCCGATCTCGGCGCGGCGGTTTTGCGGGTGCAGGGAAAACAGGGTGCAGCTGCCCAGATATTCTCCCGTGGCCTTCAGTTCGATGGCGAAGCGAAAGAATTCCTCTTTCTCGAAGGCGGCACTGTCTTCGGCGATCTGGCGCGCCGCGCGGCTGGCGTCGGTCCACGGCGGTTCGCTGAAATAGCGCATCACGTCGGGATCGCTATGCATGGCGAACAGAGCCGCCTCATCGGATGGCTGCGGTTTGCGCAGGATCAAGCGTTCGGTGCTGATGCTTTTTGTGTAGGCCATGCCATTCCAATCCAGGTTCAAACGGACGATTCTTATTATTCCATGCAACTATAAGAATGTGGCAACTTTGTGCCCATGCTTTTAATGTAGTATGGCAATATTTTTACCATATCAATGGTGCAAGCCTATGCACGCAGCAAAAGACGCAATACACTCGCTGGCAGGCCCGTCGCAGCCCGAGGACTTGCGCAGCCACAGGCGGCCAGCCGTCATCTGGGCCGGCATCGCCTTTTTCTCCATGTGCGCCATGCTGCTCGGCATGACCGTCTGGATCGTCTGGTCTTCGCACACGGTGCGCCTGCGCGAAGCGGGCGCGACGACAGAAAACATGGCGCGTGCCCTCGCCTCGCAAGCGTACATGGAACTGGAAATCGCCGACGTCATGCTGGAAGATCTCGCCGAGCACGTCCGCAACGAAGGCAATGATGACCATACGGGCGAACGCCTGGAATCGCATCTGGTGCAGCTGTCCAGGAGGTTTGTGGAAATTGCCGGCGTCTTCATTTTTGACAGCGAGGGCGACTGGCTGGCCACCTCCTCCGGCACGGGGCAGGAAGGCAACAATGCCGACCGTGATTACTTTATTTATCACAAGACACACAAACAGCTGGGCAGCCGCATCAGTGCGCCGGTGCTCAGCAAGACCAGCGGACAATGGGTCTTGCCCGTGTCGCGCCGGGTCGAATCGGCGGATGGGTCCTTTGCCGGCGTGGTGCTGGTCACCCTGGGGCTGGCATCTTTCGAGCGCATCTATGACAGCCTCAATCTGGGCAAGACGGGCACGGCGTTCTTTGCCCTCGATGACGGCACATTGATCTACCGGCGGCCGTTCCAGAGCAATGTCATCGGCATGGATATCTCGTCGGGCGCCCTCCTGCGCGCCTACCGCGAACACGGCCCCGTCGGCACGGCCATGATGACGGCGAAAGTGGACGAGATCGAACGGCTGTACAGCTATCGCCACCTGGAACGCTTTCCCGTCATCGTCGCGGCGGGCTTGTCGAAGGAAGATATTTTTGCCGAATGGCAGCGGCTGAGCATGCAAATCGTGCTGGCCTCGCTGGCGGCGGGGGCACTGCTGCTGTACCTGTTCCGCAAGCTGATGCGGCAGATTGCCATACGCGACCGTATCGAGACCAGCCTGCGCCTGGCCAGTGCCGAGCTGCAGCAGGCCAATGCGGACCTGGCAACGCGCGCCTCGCAGGATGGCTTGACGGGGCTGGCGAACCGCCGCAGCTTCGACGAAACGCTGGCCCAGGAACTCAACCGCGCCCGGCGCAATGGCCAGCTGCTGTCGCTGATCATGCTGGACGTGGATTTCTTTAAAAAATTTAATGACCAGTACGGCCACGTGGCCGGCGACGCATGCCTGCAGGCGGTGGCCGGCGCCGTGGCGCGCAGCGTGGGCCGGACGGAAGACCTGGCGGCGCGCTACGGCGGCGAGGAATTTGCCGTGATCCTGCCCGGCACCGGCACCGCCGGCGCGCTGGACGTCGCCGAAGCCATCCGCGCGGCGGTGGTGGCCCTGCAGATACCGCACGCGGCCAGCGCCATCGACATCGTCACCGTCAGCCTGGGCGCCGCCACGCTCGAGCCGGACGTGGGCCGGCACGCGGACGCCACGGAACTGATACGCCAGGCCGACGCCTTACTGTACCAGTCGAAAAACAGCGGGCGCAACCGCGTCACCATCCACACACCTGCGGCATGAGGCCGATCATTTCCATGCCAAGAATCCATATCACCCTGCCGGTGGCCATCGCCGCGCTGGCCGTCTGGCTGGTCCTGACGCTGGGCGTGCGCTGGTTCGCATCGGCCGGCAATCCGGGTGTGGAGGCAGCCGTGAGCAGCGGCATCGGCATGTCGTGGGCATTGGCCGCGCTGTTCTCGCTGGCGCTGGTGCTGGCATCGGACCGGCGCCGCGCGGCCGGACTGTATGCGCCGCAGCCCCTGAAAACCTTCTGGCTGGTCTGGCCGCCCCTGCTGTATGCCCTGCTGATGCTGCTGCTGGCCTGGGCCGGCGGCTGGCCGATGCCGCGCGTGCTGCTGATGGTGGCCTGCAATGCGGCCCTGGTGGCCATCTCGGAAGAGCTGATGTTCCGTGGCATATTGCTGCAAGGCATGCTGGAGCGGTATGCGCTCTGGCCGGCCGTGCTGATGTGCTCGGCACTATTCGGCGTGGTGCACACCACCAATGGCCTGGCCACGGGCGACGTCAGCGGCGCCCTGTGGCAAGCCGTGGCCGCTGCCTTGCAGGGTGTCGGCTATGCGGCCATCCGCCTGCGCACCCGCTCCGTCTGGCCCATGGTGCTCGTGCATGGACTGTGGGACTTCGCGCTGGTGACGGCCACCTTGCCGCACCCGGCCGAAGACGGCGCATCCATCCTGCCGTATGCCGCCCTGCTGGCCGTGCTGCCCCTGTGCCTGTACGGCGTTTACCTGCTGCGTCCCAGCCAGCGCGCCGCCCTGGCCCCTTCATGCAGCTAGCATGACAGGATTCATGTTGATTGATTGACGAGCTTGCATGACATTTTTTTCACGTGATTACGAGGTATTTCTGCTGCTGGCCGCGCCCGGTGCGGCAGCGCTGTGGCATGCGGCCGAATGGACCCCGTTCGCGGCCAGCCTCGACGGCATCGTCGCGCAGGCGGGAACGCGGGGCAAGGCAGGCGTGCGCAGCCACCAGTACAGTCCCAAGGGCAAGCCGCTCGCCTTTGGCCGCCTGGGCTGGGACGACAAATCGCATGCGAAGTGGACGCACACGGCGGCCACGACCGAGGCGCGCTTCATGAGCCTGGAAGCGTGGGCGCCATCGTGGACGGTGTGCGAAAAGGACGACCAGGCGCCCGATTTCTTCCTCGCCCTGGCCAATGAAGCGCTGCTGGGTCGCGCGAACAAGCCCTTGCGGTTCGGCCAGCGCCTGGTCTGCGCCATCGCCACGGACATGGGGCCGGAAGCGGCCGCCACCCTGCGGCAAGCGCTGGCGCAACTGGCCGCGCAACAAGACGCCGTCGTCTTCGCCCGCACGCGACGCCAGTGGGGCCGCGCCTCGCCGTATGGCGGCCTCACGGACGCCATCCAGGACATGCTGATCGGCGGCCTGTTCCGGGAGGACGACCCGCACGCGCTGCCGCTCGATGCGCACGCCTTCCGCGACGCGTGGACCTTGCTCGACACGCATTGACAAGGCCCCGCTGGCATGGCATCGTTCTCCCATGCAATCGCCATTCCCGCCTCTGCCCTCCATTATTGCCGCCATTCCAACGATGGTGGCTGGCCAGGAATAAGATTGCCAAAGCCGCCCGGAAGGCGGCTTTGATCTGCAGCAAACAGTCAAAACGTCTCGCGGGCTTTACTTCCCTTTCAAGCGAGCGACCATGTCCCCTTTTTCCAGCACCGCCCCCACCCTGCACCTCGTGTGCGGCAAGATTGCCTCCGGCAAGTCCACCCTGACCGCCCGCCTTGCGCAGGCGCCAAGAACCGTGCGCATCAGCGAAGACAGCCTGCTGGCGCAGCTGTATCCGGGCCAGATCGCCAGCCTGGCCGACTATGTCGCCTGCGCGGCGCGGCTGCGCGCGGCCATCGCCCCTTTGGCCCTGCAGATGCTGCAGGCGGGCGTGTCCGTCGTGCTCGACTTCCCCGCGAATACGCCCGCCAGCCGGGCCTGGATGCGCGAGCTGTTCCAGCAGGCGGGCGTGCCGCACGTGCTGCACTACCTCGACGTGCCAGACGAGGAATGCAAGACGCGCTTGCGCCAACGCAATGCCAGCGGACTGCACCCGTTTTCCACCAGCGACGCGCAATTTGATGAAATCACGCGCCACTTCGTGCCGCCCGACGCATCGGAAGGCTTTGATATTGTGCGGATTGCCGCTTAAAACGTCCCCGGCAGCAGGATTTTCTTGTCCACCTGCTGCAGGTCGCGCAAGCCGCAGAAGGCCATCGTCAAGTCCAGCTCATTGCGGATGATGTCCAGGCATTTCGTCACGCCCGGGCCGCCCATGGCGCCCAGGCCGTACAGGAAGGGGCGGCCGATGTACACGCCCTTGGCGCCCAAGGCCACGGCCTTGATCACGTCCTGGCCCGAGCGGATGCCGCCGTCCATGTGCACTTCGATGGCGCTGCCGACGGCGTCGACGATGGCGGGCAAGGCTTCGATCGACGATTGCGCCCCGTCGAGCTGGCGTCCGCCGTGGTTCGAGACGATCAGCGCGTCGGCGCCGCTTTCCACGGCCAGGCGCGCGTCCTCGGGGTCCATGATGCCCTTGATGATCAGTTTGCCGCCCCAGCGCTGCTTGATCCATTCCACGTCCGCCCACGACAGGCTCAGGTCGAACTGCTGCTGCGTCCAGGCCGACAGCGACGACATGTCGGAGACCGACGTGGCGTGGCCGACGATGTTGCCGAAACCGCGCCGCTGCGTGCCCAGCATGCCCGCCACCCAGCGCGGCTTGGTGGCCATGTTGATGATATTCGGAATGGTGAGCTTGGGCGGCGCCGACAGGCCGTTGCGCAAGTCCTTGTGGCGCTGGCCCAGCACCTGCAAGTCCAGGGTCAGCACGAGCGCGCCGCATTTGGCCGCCTTGGCGCGGTCGATCAGGCGGTTGATGAATTCGCGGTCCTTCATCACGTACAGCTGGAACCAGAACGGTTTTGTCGTGTTCGCCGCCACGTCCTCGATCGAGCAGATGCTCATGGTCGACAGGGTGAACGGCACGCCAAACTTCTCGGCCGCCTGGGCCGCGAGGATTTCGCCATCGGCATGCTGCATGCCCGTCAAGCCCGTGGGCGACAGGGCCACCGGCATCGAGACCACCTGCCCGACCATGGTCGAGGCCAGGCTGCGGTTTTCCAGGTTGACGGCCACGCGCTGGCGGAATTTGATTTTCGCGAAATCGCTGCTGTTGGCGCGGTAGGTCGATTCCGTCCAGGAGCCGGAATCGGCGTAGTCATAAAACATGCGCGGCACCCGTTTCTGGGCCAGCACGCGCAAGTCTTCGATGCAGGTGATGATACTCATGCGTTTCCTCGGTCGATGGCTAGTCGGACCATGATCGTGCATTTGCCGGCAATTGTCTATCCGGCAGGCAAGCCTGGCGGAGGGAACCTGGTTTACCAGTTGCGCGCGCCGAGGATCTGCTCGCCCAGTTCGCTCAACTGCGCCTGCGGGTAGCGCAGCTTTTCCTTTTCCTCGGGGTCGCCGGGAAACGCATAGCCCTGCGGCGCGCTGCGCTCGCGCCAGCTTTGCACCCTCCAGTCGCGCAAGGCCTGGTTATCTTCCTGCGCGGGCGTGAAGGAAATGTACTGCGCAAGGCGCACCTGGTCCGTGGACGTGTTCGGGCGGATGCCGTGCGCCAGCAGGCTGTTGAAGATCAACAACTCGCCTTTCTTCATGGCGATGAATTCCATCGGGTACGGCACCGTCGCCAGGTCCGGCTGCCACGGGTTGCGGTCGAGCGGCACCGTCTTGCGCCATTCCAGCAAGTGCTGGAACAGTTGCGGATAGCATTGAAAACCGCCGCTCTCGGGCGAGGTGTCGGACAGGGCCAGCACGCCCTGCACGTTGACGGGCAGCGGGTCGAGCGTGGTATCGGCATCCCAGTGGATGAAGCCGCCAAACTTGCGCTTGCCATGGTTCGGCGTGTTCAGGTTGGCGCGGTCGATGGTCACCCACAGATCCTGGCGGTCCCAGATATCGACAAAGGCGTCGTACACGCGCGGGGTCTGGCGGTTATCCCACAGGGTCTGGTTGTGATAGGCCTCGACCATGCCGGAGCCGTTGAGTTCCTGCATCGCGTGGTCGCGCAGCTGGTCGCGGTTCCACGTGGCGGGGTCATGCTGGTCGAGTCCCTGGAATTCCCACAGGAAATCGGTTGTGCGCCGCACCTGTTCGGGCGGTACCGCATCCTTGACGATGACGTAGCCGTAGGTTTGCCAGTGCAGGAAATCGCTGGCGGACAGCACGCGCAGGGGCAGCTGCTTGCGGATATCGCGCAACTGGGTCTGTTCCGTGTAGGCCACGGACGGGTTGCCGGGACGGTCTTCGCCGTATTGATATGGGTTCTGCATCGCTGTCTCCTGTGTGGGTGTGAGACAGATTGTGCGATGACGCGGCCAGTTGAAATGCGCGCCAAGCGGCCAATACTGATACTATCCTGACTATTCCAACGTTCACAACGTCACGATGACGCCTTTATTCGAACAAGTCACGATACCGCCCGGCCACTCCTGGGGCTTGCTGTGGCGCGAACTCGATGCCATTCCCTTCATCTGGCACTATCACCCGCAGTTCGAGCTGACCCTGACGGTGAATGCCCGTGGACAGCGCTACATCGGCGACCACGTGGGCGACTTCGAGCCGGGCGACCTGGTGTTGCTGGGGCCGAATCTGCCGCACACGTGGTCCGCCAGCGAGCGCATCGACAGCGCGCAGCCCATGCTGGCCGTCGTCGTGTGGTTTTCGCCCGAATGGCTGGCGCAGCTGGCGGCCTGCTTTCCCGAGCTGCACAGCTTGCGGCAACTGGCGGCGCGCGCCGGCCCTGCCCTGCATTTTTCGCCGGAAGCGAGCGCGCGCTGCGCGGCCAGGCTGCTGCAGCTTAATGCCCTGTCCGTGCCGCAGCGCCTGCCGCTGCTGCTCGACGTGCTGCTGGAACTGGCGGGCGATGCGGGCGCGCAGCCGCTGGCCTCGCAAGCGCAGGCGCCGCTGCCCGATGGGCAACAAAAACGCATGGCCGGCGTGTTCGACTTCATGCACGCACATTTCCGGGAAGAAATCGCACTGGAAACCCTGGCGCAGAAGGCGGCCCTGTCGCTGGGCGCCTTCCACCGCTGCTTCAAGCGCCACGCGCATTGCACGCCGGGCGACTACCTGGCGCGGCTGCGCATCGGCCGCGCCTGCCAACAGCTGATCGAGAGCAATCTCGCCATCGCCGTCATCGCACAGGAGGCGGGCTACCGCAACCTGGCGCATTTCAACCGCCAGTTCCGCGCCGCCAGGCACGTCACGCCGCGCGCGTTTCGCCAGCAGTACCGGCGCGGCGCCACAGGCACGACATAATTCGTTCGGAAACGAAAAAGGGGACCAGATTTTACAATCTGATCCCCGATATTCTGGTGCGGCTGGCAGGAATTGAACCCACGACCCCTTGGTTCGTAGCCAAGTACTCTATCCAGCTGAGCTACAGCCGCCTAAGACACGATTATAGCAGGGCTTTGCAGAATGGCAAAGGGCGTGGCGGCGATATTTCACAGTTGATGCGGACCAACTGCCTGGGCGCACCGCGCACGCCGCCTGCGCGGTGCGAAAATTACTTCTTTTACATTTAAATAAAACAACGTTATTTAATGATGTTATATTTAAGATAATTAAATAAATTCCAGCCGTCCCACTCCCGCCACCAGAGGAAATCATGCGCCCTGCCTGTTCGACTTTCGCCTTCGCCACCTTTGCCGCCCTCGCCCTGACGCCGGCCGTGCATGCCCAGACCATGATGAGCATCAGCGCCCTGCAAGGCGATCCGGCGCCGCCGCCCGTGGTGTTCATCTCGGATACGGGCCGCGAGGGCCTGTTTTACCTGTCCGGCACGGGTGCCGCCGCCGACGCCGACGGTGCCACGACCATCCTCAGCGGCAACAAACTGTACAAGCGTTCGTACAGCGGCGCCCTGCACGCCAAGTGGTTCGGCCTGTCGGAAGCGTCGGCCAACAATACCTCTGCCGTCACGGCCGCCATCGGCAGGCTGAAATCCGGTCAGGAACTGGTGATCGATGCGGGCGAATACAGATTCCAGGGTGCGCTGCGCCTGCCTGCGAACAAACGCATCCGCCTGACGTCGCTGGGCACCCTGTACTTCGGATCTGGCGACGGCATCATCGTGGAAAATACCCATGATGTGTATTTGGAAAAAATCGTCGGCCGGAGCTGGACCAGCGCCACGCCCGATTACAGCACCTACAGCGGCTCCGGCGTCACCCTGCTCAACGCCTCGAATGCCAACCTCAACGCGCGCTGGATCGAGGGATTCAGGAATGGCATCAAGGTCACGGGCGACGGCACCGGCAAGGGATCGCAGTACAACAAGGTGCAATTCAATTACCTGTACCAGAACGCGGTGGGCATCTACCTGACGACGGAAAGCACGGGCAGCCAGAACTGGGTCAATGAAAACACCTTCACTGGTGGCCGCATCGCGGGCGAAACAGGCTTGCGCGCCGAGAAGGGCCCGAACCAGACGGATTATTTCAACGGCAACAAGTTCTATAACATCGGCTTTGAAAGCCTGCTCAACGGCATAGACGCCGACCATTTCAGCCACAACACGATCATTGCGCCCCGCTTCGAGCAGGTGCAATACGGCATCAACCTGAAATCGAATACCTACAGCAATACCATTATCAGCAGCAGCATTTACGAAGGCAGCTTTGTCGGCGGCGGCGTACCGGGCAATGCAGGAAAGTACACGACCGTACTGGGTACCCTGCTGACGACGGGAGGCATGATGTCGGGAGCACTGAGCATCTCGAACCAGGAAGGGAAATTTCTTTCGGTCAACAGGGACCCCAGCCACAGCGCCAACAGCGAAACGCTGGGCAAGATCCTGAGCCTGTCGAACCTGGTGAATGTCGTGCCGTAAGGACAGCACGCGCGGCAATGCAAAAAGCCCGGAGAGCGGGCTCTCCGGGCTTTTCATTTACTGCTGATACTGGTGCGGCTGGCAGGAATTGAACCCACGACCCCTTGGTTCGTAGCCAAGTACTCTATCCAGCTGAGCTACAGCCG
>NZ_JBWKUP010000015.1:0-154882 GCF_059420905.1 Janthinobacterium sp. GW821-FHT03C08
GTCGATCCCAGGCTGCGTTGCCAATCAAAGCTGCAGATCACCGTGATCAATCCGCCATTCGAACCGAAGGGGCCATTGATTAATTGCGCGTTCGGGTTAATTTCCGGACTCGTCACCGCAGTTCTCAGCGCCCCGGCGGTCAACGCCCCGCCGAAATAGCCAGCACCATTGCGCTTGAGATAGAAAATCGCATTGACGTCATTTTTGGCGCCGGCGCCGGCCCAGAAGGCATAGACAGGGTCATCCGGCCCCATTTCGATGCGAAATCCACTTCCAGTGCCCGAGACGACGTTGCCGGAGAAATTGGCCTTGCCCCCGGAAATCGTAAATCCTGGTGCGGAGATACTGCCATCTGCGGTGACCGCGAGGTACTGGGAACCAGGCATGCCGCCGTTATAGTCCCCCATCAACAAGCCCGCTGCGCTCAAATGAAAACCCTTCCCTCCACCAGTGCCCATAGGCCAGGCAAAAGCAGGGCCTGGATAGCCTGCCCCACCGTAAATCACGGAGCTGCCGATCGTTCCCGCTGTCACATCACCAAGAATTGCCCTGATTGCAGACAGTTTGTCGGCATTCAGCGCCTTCGCCGCCACCGTCCCGTCCACAAGCAAATTCCCGTTCAACACCGTGCCCAGTGCCATCCAGGCGCCATCGATGTAAAACTTTGTCACCGCATGCGCGGCGTCATACAGGGTGACCACATCGCGGTTGATCGGTGCGCCGTAGCCGGCCCGGCCCAGCTCGTACACGGCCGATGCATCCGACCAGGTCGAATAGTCAGGCGCCGTGATCGTCACGGTACCGCGCTGGCCAGACGGCCCAGCCACGCCTTGGTCGCCGCGGAACTTCGACCACGTATAGTCCGCCTTGTTGGTGCTGGCGGCCGCGGCGGGCTTGTTGACGGCCAGGCCCAGGTACAGGGTGCTGGCGCGCGGCGTGTCATACATCCCGGTGCCGTCGGCGTTGTCGGCGTACTTGATCCAGGTGTAGGTGGTTTTCCCGTCCACGCCCGGTGCACCGTTCACGCCGTTGCTGCCATTCGTGCCGTCGGCCCCCTTGATCAGCGACCACGCATAGTCCGCCGGATTGTCGCTCTCGATCGGCACCGCCTTGTTGTAGGCCAGGCCGATATAGCTCATGCCGACGGGCGAGTCCGAAAAGCCGCCGCCCACGGCGCTATTTGCATACTTGACCCAGGTATAGGTCGTCACGCCATCGGCGGCCAGGCGCGCGGCAGCCGCCCATTCGCTGGCCGGGATGTCATCGGTGGCGCCGCGCGCGGCGGCCGTGGCGCCCGACGTGAAAAGGTAGGCGCCGCCCGCCACTGGCACCTGCGTCGACCAGCCATTGTTCAGGCCCGTCAGCGCGCCCGTGGCAAACGTGAATGTGCACGCCGTGCTCGGCAGCGCCGGCGCGATGCTGCTCTCGCCGCGCTGATAGATGCGCACCGGCGCCACGTTCAGGCCATCGACGCCGTTTGTGCCATTGCTGCCATCGGCCCCAGCCGTGCCGTCCCTGGCCAACAGCACGGCCGCAGTCCACTCATTGGCAGCGATGTTGTCCGTGGCAGTGCGCGAACTGGCGCCCGCCACGCGCACATACAGCGGCGCCGTACCGGCTGGGATAATCTTCGACCAGCCATTCGCCAGGTCATTGCCGGCCGGCGCCGTGATGGCCGCGCTGGCAAAGGTGTAAATTACGTCGCCCGGGGAATCGACGGGCACGGCGACGGCACGCTTGTAGGCGAAGGCTTGCGCGGTGTTGATGCCGGCCAGGCCCGTGTCGCCCGCCACGCCATCGAATACCTTGCTGACCATATAGCTGGCGATGTAGTCGACGCCGAATTCGCGGATGCGCGCCTGCACGGTGGCCGTGTCGGTGGTCATGCTGGCAAAATTGACCGTGGCCACGTTGCCGTTGACCGTCAGCGTCGTGCCGGCCGACACCGAAAAAACGATATCACCCACCACATTCACGGGCTTGGCAGTGATGGCAATCGAGGCGGGCGCCCCGGCGCCCCTACTGTCGACGCGAAACACGGGTGTGGCGCCGGACATCAGGATGGCCTTACCGTCCGCCGTGGTGCTGAAGCGCACAGCCGACGCCTGCAAACGCTTGTCGCGCGAACCCCCGATGGCGCTCATGCCAGCACTCCCACCGTCACGCGGCCATCGAGCCACCGGTGCGACAGCAGCACCACCACGCCCGGCACGCCATCTTGCAGGCCGTAGCGGCGATTGCGCAACACCACGGGCTGCCCCAGTTCCAGCATCATCATTTCAGGTTTGCCTTCAAATTCATAAATGGTGCGTTGCACCTTGTTCAGCGCCAGGCGCCGGGCCGCTTCCGCCGCAGCATCCTCGTCCTGCTTGAGGCAGGTTTCAATCTGCGGCGGGTCGTCGGTCAGGCGGTAGCGCGTGCGCACCGCCTCGTCGACGGCCGTGACCGTCATCCATTCCGTCGCATACATGTCGGCGTGCTCGGCCGGGATGCTGGTGGTCAGGCTGGGCTGCAATGTGTAGTTCCGGTCGTAGGCGATCTTGACGGCCGCCACCACCGGCAGGCGCTCCACCTGGCGCAGCGAGCCCTGCATCATCTGCGCGGGCCCGATGTCCACCGGCACGCCGGCAGCCGGCAGCGCGACCTGCACCAGGCGCAGTTGGCCGGTGCGCGACATGACCGCCTGCGCGCCTACGCTGGCCGCCAGTTGCTGGATGGCCTCGGCCTGATTCATCCGGTCCGCCACGTACAAGCCCACCAGCTGCTGGTGGGAGGCGTCGAAGGCGGCCAGGTTGGCCAGATCCAGGTCGGCCAGCGTGAAGCGGTCGGCCGCCTTGCCGTAGGCGGTAGCGATGCGCTGCACCAGCGGCGCGATGCGTGGCAGGTAGCCGCCGCCCTTGTCGCCCTGCACGCTGACCGTGATCGTGGTGGAAAACGGATCGCTGGTCAGGTTGAAGCGCCCCGCCTGGTCGTTCAGGGCCACGGCAATCGGTTTGCCATTGGTGCGTACCTCGAAACTCGACTCGACGGCCCCCAGGAAGCCATACTCCAGCGTGGCTGGATTCGTCAGCAGGGGCGCCACGTTGAAGCATTCACCGAAAGGAACCGGCAAGGTCACATCCTTGTTCGACGTCGTGCCGCCCAGCTTGGCCTCGGTAATCGGCGTATCCAGGCGCTGCATCTTGTCGCGCAGCGCCAGGTTGATCGATTCGGGGCCAGCGCTGCTGACATCGGCGACCAGGCCATCGAAGACCAGGCGGAAGTCCGCGCGCGGCCAGCGCAGGTCGCCGAACCAGACCTTGATCGGCCGATTGCGCCAGACGTCGGCCAGCCAGACGTCGAGCGAGCCGTCGGTGTTGGCCAGCTCGATATCGCCGCCCGACAGGCCCGCTTCGCCCGTCAGGCTAATCTGCTCCGTGAAGGCCAGGCCCCCCGTGGCCAGGGCCAGATACGCGGTATTGGGCGGCACTTCCAGCGGGCCGGTGATATACGAGCGCGAAGCGATATACCGCGTCACTTCGGCGCCTGCCACGCTCACCTGCACCTCGATCAGGGCCGTGCGGTGCGCCGCGTCATCCTGCAGCCATTCCAGAAATTGCCCATCGTTCATTTCGAAAACTCCACTTGTTTTGCCCACGCAGAGGACTTGGTTGATTTTTCGACGCCGGCCACGATCTCCTTGGCTGCCTGCTTGTTGGCGTCATAGTTGCTGGCGATTTGAGCACCAGCATTTTTGTTGGCGTCCGCATTCAGCTTGTCGATCTTCTCGTTCAGCTTCTTGTTGTCCTCGCGCAGACCACGGATTTCCGCAACGAGCGCATCCGATCCGGCATTCGATCCAGCTGAATACCGGGCGGCATCGAAGACCACCGGCGCGGGAGTGCTCGACAAAGCGGCCGAAGCGGCAACCGCCGGCGCATTGGTAAATTCCACGCCCAGGCCGCTCGACACGCCCATCGCCGCCTGCAGGTTGGCGATGGCTTGCGCCACCGTCAGCACGCTGTCGTTGATGGTGATCAGGCCAGATACCTGCGCCGTCAGGGCATCCAGGCTGGCCTGCTGCACGTCAACCTGCATGCCCGCCCATTTCAGCGCCTCGTCGTTGGCCGCCATCACGCGGGCGTAATCGGCCACGTATTTGGCGTCCGAGGCGTTGACCACCTGCGAGGCCGTCAGGAACGCCTGCTCGGCAGCGGACAGCCCGGACTGCGCCGTCGTGTCGCCGGCATTGGCGGCCGCCAGGGTCTTCTCGAACTGGGCCCGTGCTTCGGCGTACTTCTGCTCCGGCGTCAGCGTCGACTGGGCGCCCAGGGCCATGCTGGCGTTCAGGCCGTTGAGCGTGGTCACCCACGACTTCGACTTGTCCAGCGCCGTCTTGGCCGCCGCCGATTCCGTGTCGTAGGCCTTGGCCAGTGCATCCTTGGCCGATACCACGGCCTTGGCCGCCTGAACCTGGTCGAACAGTGCACGGTTGACGTCGGCGATGCCGGCGCGCTGGATGGCCAGCAGCTGCGTTTCGCTTTTCGTCAGTTCGTTCAGCTGTTGCTGCAGGTCGCGCCGCTCGCTGGCGATTTCACTGGCTGTTTTCTCAACGGCAACAAAATCACCAGTCGCCGCAGCAAGCGCGGCGGTATATTCAGCATATTTTTTGAATGGCTCAGCCAACGTGATCAGCTGCGCATACATGGCTTGGCCTGCGGCCGTATTCAGGTCCTGCGCCAGCACCAGGGCCTTGAACTGCTCGACCGTGGTAACGCCCGACTGTCCCAGCTTGCCCATGGCGTCCTTCACCGACGTAGTAATCGGCGCCATGCGCTCAGCTTCGGAAAGAAAGTTCTCGACAAAGTAGCTGGTACCGCTGGTCAGCTTGTCGAGACCGCCGGCCGCAGCGATCAGGCTTTCGCTGAGCGCCACCGCGCCCAGGCCGGTGGTGTTGAACGACTTGCCCAGCACGGCCAGCACGTCGGACACCTGCATGTAATCGTTGGTGACGCGCACCAGCGTCTCCAGGTAGCCCTCGCCCACCGCCTGATACTGCTGCAGGCCGGCCACACCGAACTTGGCCATGTCGTCGCCCAGCTTGGAAAAGGCTGTTTCAAGGGCTTTCTGCTGCTCCTCGCCAGTCAGATCCTTGAGGCTGATCTTGCCCAGGTCGACCACAAAGGTATTGAGCTTGGCGTTGAAGGCTTCGCCGCCCAGGCCCAGCACGCCGGCCGCGCTGCGGATGGTGTCGCCCATGCTGCTGATGATCATGCTGAACTGCTGATTCATTTCATCCGACAGCGCGGTGGTCTCGGTGCTATTTTTGCTGCTGTACGAAATACCAAACGCCTTTTTTGTTTTGTTGACGTCGGCGTAGGCCTGGGCAGTGAAGCCAACGGCATCTACATTGCCAAGCGACGTTGCCTTGCCGGTAATACCCTGGTCGAGTATCGACGTCTTGGTATTGAATAGTTTCGATACGACAGACCCGATCAACGCGCCTGCAATCGTGCCGGCAATGGTACCTACTGGCCCGAACACCGAACCCAGGCCGCCGCCAATCGACGCACCGCCGGCGGCGCCAAGTAACGTACCGACCGTGCCGCCAAGCACATTCGTGCCTGTCTGCACGCCAGCAGCGGCACCACCGCCTTCGGCAACCACACCGGAGCGCGCCAAAAGTCCGGCCAGGTTGCCGATGCCGGCCACCATCTGCTTGAGGGATGAATCCATCGAAATGGTGTGCGCCAGGCCAAGACCGCTGTTTTTCTCCATGATGGCCAGCGAGTGGGCAATCGATTCCGATTTTGCGGACGAGTCGCCCAGCACCGTGCCGGTGCCCGTGGCAGCCTGACGGTCCTTGGCTGTCGTGTCCGATCCGCCGCTGACGCCGCCGATGGCGACGCCGAGCCCGGCAACAATTGCCGCCATGGCCGCCATTCGGGCAAAGGCCGAGTAAGGATCGCCCTCCCCTTGCGTCAGCACGGCATTAATACCCTTGACGACCGTCAATGCCACTTCCGCCGCATGCATTACCTGCGAGGCAGCCGCCATAGCCTGGTAGCCTTTTGATCCCTCGCTGAAAAAGCCTTGAGCCGCCGTGGTCATATCCGCGTACGACTTCAGTTGCGCAGTGGTGCCGGACAGGTGCGCCTGATTAATAGCATCGATCTTGTCCGGGTTGTCGTCGCTCAGTTTCTTGGCCTCGCGCAGCTCTTTCTGTGCACGTAATTGCCCAGCGACGCCTTCGCTGTAGGCCTTGAACATCTGGCCGATGGCCTTGCCGCCACTACCGAACGCCGTAGACAAGCTGTCAGCAATAGATTTGCCAGCGCGGTCCCAGTCCTTGATGGCTTGGTTGGCGAGGTTTTCCATGTGCTTGGCGTCGCTTTGCGCGTCCAGCCCTTGAGCCAGGCGCAAGCGCGCGGCGCGCTGGTCTTCCAGATACTTCAGGATGGCAGGCGCTTGCGCCAGTTCTGCGTCCGTTGCGCCCGCCGCCACTTGGCCGGCCATGAACTGCTTCTGGTATGCGATCGCCAGGTCCAGCTGCGCCACGGCTTCGCGCTCGATCGAGCCGCGCGAGACCTCGCGGCCGCGATTTGCCTCCTCGATCTTTTGCGCCTCTTGATTGATGTTTGCAATGTACTTATTCATCGCATCGTTAGAGGTAGCAGCAAGAGTGTCTTTGCGGATGCGCTCTTCTTCGTCGCGGTATTTCCGGTCGGCAAAGAAGGATTTTTCAGCCGCATCAAGCTTGCCGAGGATTGCTTCAGATTCTTTTCGGTGCTTCTCTTCCTCCGCAGTTGTGGCGCTCTTGTGCTTTGCAAGCGCCGTAAGTTCGCTCTGGTACGCATCTACCTCAGCTTGATAGGTGGCAGCAGCATAGGCGCGCTTGTTCTCGTAAGCCTGCCATATACACCGGTCGGTGCGCGCTCCAAGCGCTACGACCTTGAAGAGTGCAAGAACTGGTTAAAGGAGAACAACCAATGTCCATCTGGGACGACAAAAAAGGCAGGAAGCACGTCGGCATCATGGTCGATGGCAAAAGAATTCACAGAAAGTTGCCGGAAGGCGCAACTACGAGTGATGCCAAGTTAGCTGAGGCAGAGCTGCGTGCAGCGGTTGCGCGCGCTCCGAAAAGCCAACAGGTGCACATTCCCGGTGACCCGCCGATGGCCTTCATCCTCGCGCTCTACGTCGAGCACGCCGCCAGTTTGCGTAGTAGCGACACGTCGAAGCATCATGCGAAACGACTTGGACCTTGGGCGGAGCGCTACAAAGCAAGCCAGGCCCAGGAGTTTGCCGATCATGTTATCCGTGACATGAGCAAGCTCATAGCAAATAAGAAAACCGGAAAACTGGAGCCTGCCTATGCGCCAGCGACGGTGAACCGGTCATTGGCCTGTGCAAAAAAAGGATTGCAGTTGGCATGGCGCCAGCGCCTCATTCCTGAAAACTATGGCTTGCGGATCGATAACGTGGCCGTCAACAACAAGCGTGAGGTGTTTCTCACGGTTGAGCAGGTGAGGAAGATCGCAGCCTTCTGCACGCCGATCGCGCAGGCTGCTATATGGGCGGCACTGCTCACCGGCGCGCGCCGCGGCGAACTATTTCAGATTCAGCGTGAGCATATTGGGAAAGATTCGATCACCTTCCCTGCCAGCAATACTAAAACACTTCGTATGCGCGTGGTGCCGATCATCCCGGCCCTGCGGCCATGGCTGAAATATTTTCCATTGGAAATGACGTTGTACGGCGTGCAATCGTCCTGGCGCCGGGCGCGCGTGAAAGCTGGCATGCCTCATGTGAATTTCCATGACCTACGCCATTCTTGCGCGAGCATCATGCTGGGCTTGGGCGTGGACCTCTACACCATCAGCAAAATTCTCGGGCATGCCAATGTGCAAACAACCCAGCGCTATGCGCACTTGCAGGTGGATGCTCAGCGCATGGCGCTGGATAAGCTGTCGGCACTGGTGGTGGCGAAGTAAATTACACCCGGAATTTACACCCATAAAAAAAGCCCTCTATTTTACTAGAGGGCTTTCATGTAACTACTTGATTTCATTACGAATTCTGGTGGGAAGTGCAAGTTTCGAACTTGCGACCCCTGCAGTGTGAATGCAGTGCTCTACCCCTGAGCTAACCTCCCGAAGCGAGGCGAATTATCGCATAGGTGTTGCGGCATCCGCAAGGGCTGGCGGCAGGAAATTTGGCGCGCCCTGCTTTTTCTCAGGCGGGCGCTGGCGGTGCCGTGACGGCGCTCCAGATGCACTGGCCCTTGGCTGCCTTGTCGAGGCCGGCGATGGTGGCTTCGTGGGCGGCCAGTTCGTCGGGCGTGGCGCTCTGGAAGATGACTTCGGCCAGGGGCACGATTTCCAGGGTGGCGCCGTCGGCGGCCACTTCCACTTCCTCTTCCATGCTGAGACTGTTCTGGCCACGCGTCATGGCCAGGTAGACGTCGGCCAGCAATTCGGAGTCGAGCAGCGCGCCGTGCAGCTTGCGGTGGGCGTTCGAGACGCCGTAACGGTCGCACAGGGCGTCCAGCGAGTTGCGCTTGCCGGGATGCATTTCCTTCGCCTGCACCAGGGTATCGATCACGCCATGCACCTGCTCGTGCACAGGCGGCAGGTTCAGGCGCTTGAATTCCGCGTTGAGGAAGCCGATATCGAAGGGGGCGTTGTGGATGATCAATTCGGCGCCAGCGATGTAGGCACGGAATTCGTCGGCGATTTCCGCGAATTTCGGCTTGTCACTGAGGAATTCGGTGGTCAGGCCGTGGACAGCGAGCGCGCCCTCTTCCGAATCGCGCTCGGGATTGATGTAGTGGTGAAAATTATTCCCCGTCAGCATGCGGTTGTTCAGCTCGACCGCGCCGATCTCCAGGATGCGGTCGCCCGTACGCGGATTCAGGCCGGTGGTTTCAGTATCGAGAACAATTTGACGCATGGCGGATTCAGTCTTAAAAGCAAAAAGCGAAGGGCACAGTATAACAAACCTGTGTGCTGCTGCAATCGCACCCAGACATGTTCAAACGCCCAACAAAACCGTAGCGAGCGGCAGTGATTTGTGGCCGAGAAGCGCAACCGTACTCTACTAGTACGGTGAGCATCACAGGCCGCAAAGCGCGACGCGCAGCAGGTTTGGTTGGGCGTTCTTACGCGCGCACGGTTTCCACGCCCAGGTTGGCCAGTTCGTCTGCCCGTTCATTGCCCGGATGGCCGTTGTGGCCACGCACCCAGCGCCATTCCACTTCATGCACGGCCTGGGCCGTGTCGAGCGCCTGCCACAGGTCGACGTTTTTCACGGGGGCCTTGGCCGCCGTTTTCCAGCCGCGCGCCTTCCAGCCGTGGATCCACTCGCTGATGCCCTTCTGGACGTACTGGCTATCGGTATACATCACGACCTGGCAGGGACGTTTGAGCGCCGTCAAGGCTTCGATCACGGCCTTCAATTCCATGCGGTTATTCGTCGTGTTCAGTTCCCCGCCATAAATTTCTTTCTTGGCGCCATCGGCCACCATCAGGGCGCCCCAGCCGCCCGTGCCCGGATTGCCCTTGCATGCGCCATCGGCGTAAATTTCTACCTTATCCATCTTGCTGTTCCCGCCTTTTATTCGTGACCGGTGCGCCTGCGGGCGCCGTCGCCGGTTTCCTGGTCCACGCCGGACCGATCAAACGCATCCCTTTGACACGCTTGATCGCCTGCACTATATACACTGCGCCCAGATATGGCCACCAGCGCGCGCCCGCCTTGTCCATGAAAGCGTTGCGGCGCAGCCATTTTTCCGTCCTGCAGGCGGGCGCGTAGCAGCCGAAGTGGCTCTGGCTCACGCCCATGTTCAGCAATTTTAACCAGTCTTTCATGCGCGGCATAGAGATCAGTTCGCCCGCCTGCGGCAGGTAATGGCGTCCCGTGACCCTTCCCAGCCCCTGGCGCATGCCCCACAGGCTGGCCGGATTGAAGCCGCAGACGATGACGCGCCCTTCCGGGATCAGCACACGCTCGACTTCGCGCAAGACCTGGTGCGGCTCGGCGGCAAATTCCAGGACGTGCGGCAAGACCACCAGGTCCAGGCTTTGCGAGTCGAACGGCAGCTCGTCAAACGCGGCCACCAGCGTCGTGCGGCTCTCCTGCGGCGCGGACAACGGCAGGCGCGAATCGAGCATCCACTTGTTCGGCATGCGGCTGGCGGCCAGCGCGTCGAGCTGGGGCAAGCCGATCTGCACGGCGTTGTAACCGAAGATGTCGACCGTCAGGCTGTCGAGGCATTGCTGCTCCCAGGCACGCACGTAGAGACCGGCCGGTGTCTGCAGCCAGCCGTCAAGCGCTATAATGGATTTTTCGGATGCCACACTGTCCATTCAGTTTTCTCTTTGACTCATGACTCAATCTCCCGAACACGCTTTATCGGTACTTGCCGTGCCCGCCTTTGCCGACAACTACCTGTGGCTCATCCACGACGGTCGCCATGCCGCCGTGGTCGACCCGGGCGATGCGATGGCCATCCTCGATGCGCTGCAAGCCCATCAGTTGACCTTGTCCGCCATTTTACTCACGCACCACCATGCCGACCACACGGGCGGCGTGCCTGAATTGTTGCAGCATTTCGCCGTGCCCGTATTCGGCCCGCGCAATGAGGCTATCACAGCCATCACGGAACCGCTTGCCGAAGGCGATGTCGCCTACGTGGCCGAACTGGGCTTGCAGCTGACCGTCATCGACGTGCCCGGCCACACCAAGGGACATATCGCCTACGTACGCCAGCGTACGGAGCACGGCGACGCGCCCTGGCTGTTCTCCGGCGACACCCTGTTTGCAGGCGGCTGCGGCCGCCTGTTCGAAGGGACACCGGGCCAGATGGCCGATTCGCTGGGCAAGCTGGCCGCCCTGCCCGATGATACCGAGGTATTTTGCGCGCATGAGTACACCTTGTCCAATCTGCGCTTCGCCAGCACCATCGAGCCGGGCAACCTGGCCCTGCAGGAGCGCGTTGCCGTCGATACGGAAAAACGCCAGCAGGGCTTGCCTACCGTGCCGTCGACCATCGGCCTGGAAAAAGCCACCAACCCCTTCCTGCGCTACCGCGAACCGGCCATCCTGACCAGCCTGAAGGTGGAAGGCAAGCTGGCCGCCGACGCCTCGCCCGTGGAAGCATTTGCGGCGCTCAGGATGTGGAAGAATAATTTTTAAGCTTCTCTTGCCGCAATAAAAAATCCCGGCGATGCTGATGGCATCGCCGGGATTTTTTTATCGATCTACTTGATCAGGATCAGATTTCTTCGTACAGCGGCAAGGTCAGGAACTCGGCGAACGATTCGGAGGTCGACATTTCCTCGAAGATTTGTCCCGCACGCACGTAGGTCGGGCCATTGCCGCCCGGCGCATCGCGCTGCACCTTGGCCAGTTCTTCCGGGATCATGGCGCGCACCATCTCGGCCGTCACCTTGCGACCATCTTCCAGCACGCCCTTGGTCGAACGGATCCATTGCCACACTTGCGAGCGGCTGATCTCGGCCGTGGCTGCGTCTTCCATCAGGTTGTGGATAGGCACGCAACCATTGCCGGCCAGCCAGCTGCCCAGGTAGTGGATGCCCACGTTGATGTTGTAGCGCAAGCCTGCTTCCGTGATCGGCGCTTCCGGCTGGAAATTGAGCAAATCCGCCGCTTTCACGTCGATGTCGGGACGCTGCTTGTCGATCTGGTTCGGCTTATCACCGAGCACTTTCGTGAACTCGCCCATGGCCAGTTCCACCAGGCCCGGATGGGCCACCCAGCCGCCGTCGTAGCCATCGGTGGCGTCGCGCGCCTTGTCGTTGCGCACGCCGCCCATGGCGATGTCGTTCTTTTCTGGATCGTTCTTGATCGGGATCAAGGCCGCCATGCCGCCGATGGCCGGTGCGCCCCGCTTGTGGCAGGTTTTCAACAGCAGCAAGGCATAGGCGCGCATGAACGGCGCCGTCATCGTGACCTTGGCGCGGTCGGCCAGGCAGAAATCCTTGTCCAGCTTGAATTTCTTGATGCAGGAGAAGATGTAATCCCAGCGGCCCGCGTTCAGGCCCGAGCTGTGCTCCTTCAATTCGTAGAGGATTTCATCCATTTCAAACGCGGCCAAGATGGTTTCGATCAGCACCGTCGCCTTGATCGTGCCTTGCGGCAAACCCAGCTCATTCTGCGTCATGACGAAGATGTCGTTCCACAGGCGCGCTTCCAGGTGCGATTCCATCTTCGGCAGGTAGAAATACGGGCCGGCGCCGCGCGCCAGCTGCTCCTTGGCGTTGTGGAACATGAACAGGGCGAAATCGAAGATGCCGCCGGAAATGCGCTTGCCGTCGACCAGCACGTGCTTTTCATCGAGGTGCCAGCCGCGCGGACGCACGACGAGGGTGGCGATCTTGTCGTTCAGCTTATAGGACTTCCCATTTTGCTCCAGCGAAATGGTCTTGCGCACGGCGTCGTACATATTGATCTGGCCCGTCAGCTGGTTATCCCAGTTCGGCGTGTTCGAATCCTCGAAGTCCGTCATGTAGCTGTCGGCGCCGGAATTGAAGGCGTTGATGACCATCTTGCGCTCGACGGGGCCCGTGATTTCCACGCGGCGGCATTCCAGCGCCTTCGGGATCGGCGCGATCTTCCAGTCGCCGTCGCGGATGTGCGCAGTTTCTGGCAGGAAATCAGGACGCTCGCCCGCGTCAAGCCGCTTGGCCCGCTCCACGCGCACGGCCAGCAATTGCTGGCGGCGCGGTTCGAATGCACGCGTCAGCTTGGCCACCAGCGCCAGCGCTGCCGGCGTCAGGATCTGTTCGTAGCCGGGGGCGATGTCACCCGTGATGTGCATGCCTTCGGGAAGTGCGATCGTGTTCTGCGTCATGAAGTTCTCCGGTTTTAATAAATATAAACAAAGGTAATCTGGTGAGCCAAGTATAAGCCGATCTACTGCGCTGGCACGCCGGACAGAGGCGCAAAAAACACTCTGCCAGGCGGCGCGTTTGTTCTATAGTATTGCACTATAAGGCATGGAAACGAGATTAAAAATCACTTCATCTATGCGTTTTTATCACAAGTGATGGCAGCGTGGGAGCACGGCATGGGGCAATTCAGACAAATATCGACCTTCGTGGAAGTGGTGGCCAAGGGCAGCCTGTCGGCCGCCGCGCGCGCGGAAGGCATCGCCCCGGCCATGATAGGCCGCCGCCTCGATGCGCTGGAGCAGCGCCTCGGCGTCAAGTTACTCCAGCGCACGACGCGCAAGCTGGCCCTGACGAATGAAGGCGCCGCCTTCCTGGAAGATTGCCAGCGCATCCTCGGCGAACTGGAAGAGGCGGAAGCGGCAGTGGCCGTGCGCAGCGTGAAGGCCAGCGGCCATTTGCTCATTTCCGCGCCGGCCGGCTTCGGGCGCCAGCACGTGGCGCCATTGATCCCGTCCTTTGTCGCCGAGCACCGCGACGTGACGGTATCGCTGAACCTGAACGACCGCCTCGTCGACCTGATCGGCGAGGGCATCGACGTGGCCATCCGCATCGCCAGCCTGTCCGATTCCTCCCTCGTGAGCACCAAGCTGGCGGACAACCAGCGCGTGCTGGTCGGCTCGCCCGCCTACCTGAAACGGGCAGGCACGCCGCGCATCCCGGCCGACCTGGCCAAGCACAATTGCCTGGCGATCAGCAGCGAAGGCAGCCAGCGAGGCTGGACCTTCCGCGAAAATGGCAAGAATGTGACCCTCAAGGTGGCAGGCAACATGGTGTGCAACGATGGAGAAGTGCTGCACGACTGGGCGCTGGCCGGCAAGGGCCTGGCATGGCGCTCGATGTGGGAAGTGGGCGCGGAGATCGAATCGGGCCAGCTCGTGACGGTGCTGGACCAGTTTGCCGCGCCGGGCAACGACATCTACGCCGTGTTCGCCCAGCGCCGCCACCTGCCGCTGCGCATACGGGCATTCGTGGATTTTTTACGGCATAGCTATGCGCAAGCCGATTACTGGCGCGTGCCCGCCGCCTGACCACGCCCTCCGAGGGCGCTGGACACAGCCTGCTGCGCGACGGCATGGGCGGCCTGCGATGCTCGCCCCTCCGGCGGTCCCGTACTCACGGTAACGTAGCGCTTCCCGCCCTTCGGCCTGCCGCTCGCGACGGTGTTGTCCGGCATCGTGGCGTCGATGGCTTACCAACCAGGGCGCGCACTGGTGCCACAGCAGGCGCCGGCAGCGCCACACAGCAGGGCAAAGCATGGCGCCCAGGGGCCACATGTGCCGGCAGCGCACGAAAAACCCCTGCCTCACGGAAATTTAGGCGAAAAAAAATCCCCGGAGACCGAGGATTTCTTTATTTCGTTTGATCCAGCGTATTAGATTGGCTGAATGTTCGAAGCTTGCTTGCCTTTAGGGCCAGCGGTCACTTCAAAAGAAACGCGTTGGTTCTCTTGCAGGGACTTGAAGCCGTTCGACTGGATAGCCGAGAAGTGAGCGAACAGATCTTCGCCGCCTTCGTCAGGGGTAATAAAGCCGAAACCCTTCGAATCATTGAACCATTTTACGATGCCAGTTGCCATTACAATTTCCTATTTCAGTTAAGTTGGGCTTGCGCCCGTTATATCGTTTGAAGCAAGAAAGAAATGACAGACAAACTGCACTACTACCTCGAATCCAACGATGCCCAATTATACCAACAAAACTGAGAAAAACCATTCTTTCGCAAAATAAACTTGCGAACACCACTTTAATAGCCAAATCCCCGTCTTGCGGCGCCCTGTACCAGCGGCATGGACACACTATATCCTAAACTTTGACGCCAATGCTTTGCGTTGCATCAAATGAATCATCGCAACCACATCGCCTGAACGTTGTCCCTCATGCGCTGAAGTGGGTGGCGGCCGCATCGCGTCCCGCCCAGCGCAGCAGCGCGCCCACCTGCCCGCTCAGCGCCGGCCAGTCGGCCAGCACCTGCCCCGGCTCATTGAGCAGGCCGCGCACCAGCTGTTCGAGGCGCCGGCATTCCTGGCCCAGCGCGGCGAAACCGAAGGTGGCCGCCGAGCCGGCCACGGCGTGCAGGGCCCGGTGCAGTTGCGTCAGCGGCTCCAGGCGCGGTCCCTCGCTGTCGCAGCGCTGTTGCGCCTGCGCGATGGCCAGCATCAGCGCCGGCACGCCGGCCGCATATTTTTCATTCAAGGCACGCAAACGGGCGCGAAAATCCGGATCGATCAAGGTTGCCATCGCAATACTCGCCTGAATGCGCTTATTTGGTGCCGAAGATGCGGTCGCCCGCGTCGCCCAGGCCCGGCACAATGTAGGCGTGGTCATCCAGGTGGGAATCGAGCGCGGCGCAGAACATCTTGACGTTCGGGTGCGCGTTCTGGAACACGGTCACGCCTTCCGGCGCGGCCACGAGGGCCAGGAAGATGATCTGCTCGTCCGTCACGCCCCGCTTCTTCAGCACGTCGACGGCATACACGGCCGAATTGCCGGTCGCCACCATCGGATCGCACAGGATGAAGGTGCGCTCGTTCAGGTCGGGCAGGCGCACCAGGTATTCCACGGGCATGTGGGTGGCCGGGTCGCGGTACACGCCAATGTGGCCGACCCTGGCCGATGGCACCAGGTTCAGCAAGCCATCGCTCATGCCGATGCCGGCGCGCAAGATAGGCACGATGGCCAGTTTCTTGCCTGCAATCACGGGCGCGTCGATAGTGACCAGCGGAGTCCTGATTTCGCGCGTCGTCAGCGGCAGGTCGCGCGTGATTTCATAGCCCATCAGCAAGGTGATTTCCTTGAGCAATTCACGGAAGGTGCGCGTCGACGTGTCGTGCTCGCGCATGTGGCTCAGTTTGTGCTGGATCAAAGGGTGATCGGTAATGAACAAATTCGGGAAGCGTGGATCTTGTTTCATATTGTTTTTCTTTCTCTACTCTCTGGCGCGGCGGCAAACCTGGGCCGCAGGCGCGCTGTGTGTCGATAAAATCATGGATTCCAGCATTATCCCAGCCCGCAGCCCGCCTGTGGCCGGAATTTTCGAAATAATTGCAGAGCATGCCGCCCTGCCGGCGCGCGGCATGCCGCCGCCGCGGACAAATCAGCACTCGCGCAGCGCGCGCGCCAGGATGGCCGCGCAATCGGTGCCGGCCGGCAAGCGGCCGTAGGCGCCGCCCGGCGCCTGCACCAGGCGCGACTGCAGGAACGCTTGCGCGACATAGGGCGGCGCGTGGCGCAGCAGCAAGCCGGCCTGCACGGCCAGCACGATGCGCTCCGATAATTGCCGCGCACCAAACTCATCCGTTTGCGGCCCGTCCAGGTCGGCCAGCAGGCGTGCGCGATAGGCAACGAAGGCGGCATGCTCGTCGCCGGCCAGCGCCAGCTCGGCCGCCAGGGCGTCGCGCGCGGCGGGCGACTTGCCGAAGGCACGCAAGACGTCGAGGCACATGACGTTGCCCGAGCCTTCCCAGATCGAGTTGACGGGCAGTTCGCGGTACAGCCGCGCCAGCGGCGCATCTTCCACGTAGCCGGTGCCGCCCAGCACTTCCATGGCTTCCGCGCCGAAGCCGGGCCCGCGCTTGCAGATCCAGTATTTGCCGGCCGGCGTAAGCACGCGCGCCAGCATGGCTTGCCCCGCATCGTCCTTTTCATCGAAGCAGCGCGCCAGGCGCAGCGCGAAGGCCGTGGCGGCTTCCGATTCGAGCGCCAGGTCGGCCAGCACGTTCTGCATCAGGGGCTGCGCGACGAGCGGCTTGCCGAACACGGCCCGCTGGCGCGCGTGGTGCAGCGCCTGCGTCAGGGCGGCGCGCATGATGCCGGCGCTGCCCAGCACGCAGTCGAGGCGCGTGTGGCTGGCCATTTCCAGGATGGTGGGAATGCCCCGCCCCGGCTGGCCCACGAGCCAGCCGTAGGCATTGGCAAATTCCACTTCCGACGAGGCATTCGAGCGGTTGCCCAGCTTGTCCTTCAGGCGCTGCACGCGGATGGGGTTGCGGCTGCCGTCGGGCAGGTAGCGGGGCACGAAGAAACACGACAAACCGCCCTCGTCCGCCTGCGCCAGGATCAGGTGGGCATCGCTTTGCGGCGCCGAGAAAAACCATTTGTGGCCGACGATGCGCCAGGCCCCGCCGGCCTCGTCGCCGAACAGGGCGCGCGCTTCGTCCGCCGGTACGGGGGTGGCCCGCGTGGTATTGCTGCGCACGTCGGAGCCGCCCTGCTTTTCCGTCATACCCATGCCGACCAGGGCGCCGCGCTTCTGTTCCACCGGCAAGGAGCGGGGATCGTACTCGCGCGACAGGATCTTCGGCAGCCAGCGGGCGGCGATTTGCGGCAGATCAAGCGCCTGGCGCAGAGCCGGCACGGAGGCGTAGGTCATCGTCACGGGGCATTGCGCGCCGTTTTCCACCTGCCCCACCAATAGATAGGCGGCCGCGCGGGCCACCTGGGCACCCGGACCGGGCGCGGCCCAGGGCGCGGCATGCGTGCCGGCGCCGATCAGGATGTCCATCAGGGCATGCCAGGCGGGATGGAAGGCCACTTCGTCGATGCGGCGGCCGGCGCAGTCGAACTGCTGCAATTCGGGCCCGTGCCGGTTCGCTTCGCGCGCCAGGGCGTACGTGTCCGCGCGGCCCAGGCGCTCGCCCAGCGCGTCGAGTTCCTGCAGCGCCGCGCCGCCCCCTTCGCGCAGCAGCGCCTCGGCCAGGGCGGGGTCGCAGGCGAACAGATTGACGTTTTCAAACGGCGTTGCCTGGTTGAAAACTTCATGCGTGTCAAAGGCATTCATGGGTATCTCCGTTGCGATTTGTTATCATGGCGCCCTTGCCGCCACTGGCACGCCATCCCCGTCGTCTGCCAGCCAGACTAGCGCAAACGCGCCAGCGGGGCAAGCGCGCCACGGCGGCAGGAGGACGGATAAAAAGCGCTGCGCCGAAAAGCATGCAGATTTCGTCAAGCGCCGCAGAAATATTTACAAAACCTGAAGCAATGTTGCTCTATTTCATGTAATCGGGTGCTTTTCAATGATACATTTCGTGTGGATCGCGTTCCGATAGTAACCCTGTGCCCGGCGGCGGACCAGCCGCGCGACGCACTGTTTTCGCTGGCGCCCTGCCCTGCCGCGGGTTCCAGCACTGATAAAAAAAGGTAAAAGCCAGCACGATGTTTTCCAGTACCCCATCCGCCGCCCACCGCGAAGCTCGCCACGAGCTGGACAACCTCATGGAAGAGGCTGGCGACGTCGTGTTCCGCCTCGATGCGGACGGCTTGATCCTGTTTGCCAGCAAGCGCGCAGCCACCCTGTTCGGCGCGCCCAGCGGCCTGTCCGGCCATTTGCTGCTGCCGCTGGCGGCCGAGGCCTCGCGCGCGGCGCTGCAGGCGGCGCTGGAAGACGCCCTGGAAGAACCGGGCCGCCTGGAAGTGCGCCTGCAGACGCCGGACCAGGAAATCTGGTTCGAGCTGCGCCTGTCTTCGTATATGAACGGGGCCGGCATCGCCGAGCTGCTGGTGGTGGGACGCGACACGTCGGCCCAGCACAACACGGAAGAACGCCTGCGCCACATGGCCACGCACGATGCGCTCACGGGCCTGCCGAACCGGCTGCTGCTGTCGGACCGCATCCGCATGGTGATCGCCCAGGCGGCGCGTTCGGGCCAGGGCTTTTCCGTGGCCACCATCGGCCTTGATGGCTTCAAGAAGGTCAACGATGGCCTGGGCCACCCCGTCGGCGACGCCGTGCTGCGCCTGGCCGCGGCGCGCCTGCGCAAGACCCTGCGCGACAGCGACACCCTGGCGCGCGTGGGCGGCGATGAATTCGTCGCCGTGCTGCCCGGCAGCGCCACGGACGCGCAGATCAAGCTGGTGACGGGCCGCCTGCTGGCCACCCTGCAGGCGCCGTTCGAAGTCGATGGCCACACCATCTACGTGGGGGCGTCTGTCGGCGTATCGATCTATCCGCTGCATGCGGAAGACGAAGTGCGCCTGGTGGCGCTGGCCGATGCGGCCATGTCGCGCGCCAAGGAAACGGGCAAGGCCCGCTGCCTCGTCTACAGCCCGCGCCTGAACGGTCCGTCGGAACATGACATCTCGCTGGAAGCGGCCATGTTCCACGCCGTGCGCGAAGGCGAATTCCTGCTGTTCTACCAGCCCATCGTCGACGCCCGCACGCGGCAGATCCAGGGCTTCGAAACCCTGATGCGCTGGAAGCACCCGACCCTGGGCCTGGTGCCGCCCGTGCGCTTCATCCCCATCGCCGAGGCGAATGGCCTGATCAACCTGCTGGGCGCCTGGGCGCTGAAGGCCGCCTGCGTGCAGCTCAAGCAGTTCCAGGAAGTGGCCAGGCGGGCGCTGTACATCTCCGTCAACATCAGTCCGCGCCAGTTCCGCAACGACAAATTCCTCGACGTGCTCGATGACGCCATCGCCTTTTCGGGACTCTCGGGCGAACACCTGGTGCTGGAAATCACGGAAGGCACCCTGATGATCGATCCCGTGCACGCGGAAACCATCCTCGGCAAGATGACGGAGCGCCGCGCGCGCATCGCCATCGACGATTTCGGCACCGGCTATTCCTCGCTGGCCTACCTGAAGCGCTTCCCCATTTCCGTGCTGAAGATCGACCGCACCTTCATCAAGGACCTGCCCGAATCGAGCAAGGACGCGGCCATCTGCAACACCATTCTCGACCTGGCCAAGCACCTGAACCTGTCGGTGGTGGCCGAAGGCGTGGAGACGGAAGAGCAGATGCATTTCATGGAATCGCGCGGCTGCCACTATGTGCAAGGCTACCTGACGGGCAAACCGATGCCGGCCCATGCCGCGCTATCGGCCTTGAGCGAAAAAACCTATGCGGCGCTGGTGCCCACGCCGCCTGCCCATGAACCGCGCGGAGGGGTGCAATGAATCCAGGCCACTACACGGTGCCGACACAGCTCGGCAAAAACACCCTGGACCTGCTGTGGGCGCGCACGCGCCAGCAGGGCGACATGCCCGGCTTCGCCAAAGCCATCAGCGCCATCCTGGGCGCCATGCGCGGCGAGGACGACCACGAATTCGACATCACGCAAACGGTGCTGTCGGACCCCGTCCTCACGCACAAGGTGCTGCGGCTGGCCAACAGCGGCATGTATTCGGCCTTCGGCCAGAGGGTCAACACGGTGTCGAAGGCCGTGCTGGTGCTGGGCATCGACGCCATCGGCCACCTGGCGCTGGGCCTGAAGCTGATCGAGGAGTTGTCGCAGGCCTCGCCCGACTCCGTCAGCGCCCACGTGGAAATGGAAAAGGCCGTGCTGGCCGGGATGGTGGCGCAGCAGGTGGCCACCAGCGCGGGCAGCCTGCAGGCCGAGCAGGCCGTCGTCTGCTCCATGCTGCATACGCTGGGACGCATGATGGTGACGTTCTACATGACGGATTTCTGGGCCCGCATGCAAGCGCACGCGGGACCGGGCAACGAGGCGGCCGCCGCGCGCGAAATCCTCGGCCTGTCGCTGCCTGAAGTGGGCTATGCCACGGCCGCCCACTGGGGCTTGCCGCAGCACCTGATCAGCGGCATGCGGCCGATGGACCCGTCGCCCGACAACTTGCCCGTCAGCGGCGCCGACTGGATGGCGGGCCTGTCGACGATGGCGGCGCGCTGCGCCGACTCGCTGTGGCATGACGATGCGGCCGGCACGGCGCAGGTGCACGCGCTGATCGACGACTATGCGGGCACGCTGGGCATCGCCGCCACGGACCTGGTGGCGGCCGTCGACAAGGCCAAGGCCATGGCGGCGGCAGACCTGTCGATCGCGCCCCTGTCGAAACCGGCCGAACGGCGCGCGCGCCAGCTGGCATCGACGCGCATGCGCGCCGAAGGCAACCGCGTCCTGATCAGCGGCCTGGCCGACCTGCGCGGCGCCATCGGCAGCGCCAGCCCGGGCCAGATGGTGTCGATGGCGCTGGAAACCCTGCATCAGGGCTTTGATTTTTCGCGCTCGGTGGCCTTCGTGCGCAACCACAAGGACCATCTGTATTCGGCGCGCATCAGCCTGGGCGACGGCACGGCCGACCTGCAGGACCTGATGGTATTTGGCGACGCGTATGAGCCGAACGTCTTCCACGCGGCCCTCAACAGCGACCGCGTGATCTTCATCGACAATGCGCGCGACCCGAAATTTGCCGCCAAACTGCCGCAGTGGTGGAAGGCGACGCTGTCGGAAGCGCGCAGCTTCGTCGTGCTGCCCCTGTCGGCCAACGGCCATCCCACGGGCTTCTTGTATGGCGACTGGGACGACAGCTTCCCGCCCATCCAGCTGAACCAGACGGAATTCAACCTGATCAACGATATCCGGGCGTTATTGGTGCAGTCGGTGGAGATGCGCCATCAACTGGAACTGGTGGCGAACAAGGTAGCATGAGAACACCTGACCAAACCTACTGCGCGTCGGTATAGGCGGCCTGCGATGCTCACCGGCTCGGCGCCCCCGTACTTAGTACGGTTGCGCTTCTCAGCCACCTCGCCCTTCCGCTCGCTACGGTTTTGTCAGGTGTCGCAAGCGTCGTTGTTAAACGAGAAAACGACCATCCAAGTCGTAGGTCGGATCAGGGCCGCAGGCCCGTAATCCGACAAACTTCAGCTTACTTCAGCTTCGGCGTATTCACCGCCACATCGCCGCACTGCGCGCGGTGCATCAGCGCGTGGTCGATCAGCACCAGCGCCAGCATGGCTTCGGCGATCGGCGTGGCGCGGATGCCCACGCAGGGATCGTGGCGGCCGAACGTTTCCACCATCACGGGATTGCCCTCTTTATCGATCGAGCGGCGCGGCGTGCGGATCGACGACGTCGGCTTGATGGCGATCGACACGCTGATATCCTGCCCCGTCGAGATGCCGCCCAATACGCCGCCGGCGTTATTGCCGATGAAGCCTTCCGGCGTCAGTTCGTCGCCGTGCTCGGAACCCTTTTGCGCCACCGAGTCGAAACCGGCGCCGATTTCCACGCCCTTGACGGCATTGATGCCCATCATGGCGTAGGCGATGTCGGCATCGAGCTTGTCGTAGATGGGCTGGCCCAGGCCGACCGGCACGTTCTGCGCGATGACGTCGATGCGCGCGCCGATGGAATCGCCGTCGCGGCGCAGCTGGTCCATCGCCGCTTCCATGCGGGCGATCAGGTCGGCGTCGCCGCTGGCGGCAAAGAAGGGGTTCGCATGCACGTGCTCCCAGGACTGGAACGGCACGGGAATGTCGCCCAGCTGGCTCATGCAGCCCTTGAAGGTGGTGCCGTACTGCTGCAGCAGCCATTTCTTGGCGATCGCCGCCGCGCCCACCACGGGCGCCGTCAGGCGCGCCGAGGAGCGCCCGCCGCCGCGCGGGTCGCGCACGCCGTATTTATGCCAGTAGGTGTAGTCGGCGTGGCCGGGGCGGAAGCTTTCCGCGATATTGCCGTAATCCTTGCTGCGCTGGTCTTCATTGCGGATCAGCAGCGCGATGGGCGTACCCGTCGTCACGCCCTGGTACACGCCGGAGAGAATCTCGACCGTATCGGATTCCTGGCGCTGTGTCACGTGACGCGAGGTGCCCGGTTTGCGGCGGTCCAGCTCGGGCTGGATATCGGCTTCCGACAGGACCAAGCCCGGCGGACAGCCGTCGATCACGCAGCCGATGGCCGGACCATGCGATTCGCCGAAAGTGGTAACAGTAAACAGCTTGCCAAAAGAATTGCCGGACATAGTAGGAAGTGTGATGGACTGGAAAACTCAATTCTACCAGCCTGCGGGGCATGCCATGCCGCGAATGCCAGGCCACTGCCCGATATTTACCCGCCACCCGCCCTCCCGCCGCGCCTTTCGCCCCGCCCCAAACCGCCATTTTAAAATCCCGCGTTATTTTTTCGCATAAAAAATACCAAATAAGCGTCGCAATCATGCAATGCAAGAAATATTGCCGTACAGAATAGACTTAAAAAAACATTTTGCTTATTAAATAGCTATATACTTGGATCAGAGCGCGGCACACAATACTGAACGCCAACCCAGATTTAGGCTGCGCCGAGAGCACGTCACAAAATGCCCAGGGCCGGGCGTCATTGCCGAAGACAGTACGCAAGTACAAGTACGGTAAGGGCAACGCAACAACGCCATGGGCTTTTTTGACGCGCTCGTAAAAAATATCGAGTCATCCTGGAGAAGCTATACATGCCCGCACCGATCATCCCCCTTGACGCCAACAAGGACGATCACGACGACCTGGTATTCCTCGATGAGCAACCAGCGCCGCTGACGGCCACACCGCGCAGCGTCTGGCGGGTGATGATCATCGACGACGATGAAGACGTCCACTCCACCACCACTTTCGCGCTGGGCAACCTGGAAATGCAGCACCGCCCGCTGGAATTTGTGCACGCCTATTCGGCCGGCCAGGCGCGCGAGCTGCTCAAGCACGAAAGCGACATCGCCGTCATCCTGCTCGACGTGGTGATGGAACAGGACGACGCGGGCCTGCACCTGGTGCGCTACATCCGCGAAACCCTCAAAATGACGGACGTGCGCATCATCCTGCGCACGGGGCAGCCCGGCTATGCGCCGGAAATCGACGCCATCCGCGATTTCGACATCAACGATTACAAGACCAAGTCGGAATTGACGCGCATCAAGCTGTTTACCACGGTGACGGCGGCCATCCGCTCGTACGAGCAGATCCGCTCGATCAGCAGCAGCCGGCGCGGCCTGGACCAGATCGTGCACGCCAGCACGCAGCTGATGGCCCTGCACGGCGTGCAAAACTTCTCGGCCGGCGTGCTGGCGCAGATCGCCGACCTGCTGGGCATCCGCGCCGATGGCCTGCTGTGCGTGCAGGACATGCCCGACAGCGGCGGCAAGGAGCTGCTCGTCGCGGCCTGCACGGGCAGTTTTTCCGGCTTGCCGCACAGCGCCCTGTGCGGCCTGCAGAATCCCCGCGTGATGGCCGCCATCGAGCACACCCTGACGCAGCGGCGCAACGTGTATGCGCACGATTACGCCACCCTGTACTTCGCCGGCAAGTCCAGCCGCGACGCGGCCGCCTACCTGCTGCTGCCGCGCCCCCTCACCGCCATCGATGAAAGCTTGCTGGAAGTGTTTTGCAGCAACGTCGCCGTGGGCCTGGACAACGTCGAGCTGGTGTCGCACCTGCACAATGCCGCCTTTTACGACCAGTTGTCGAAGCTGCCGAACCGCACGCGCCTGGTGGAAATCCTCGACGCCACCCTGGCCGGCCCCGCGCGCGACGATGCCACCCTGTCGCTGGTGGACCTGGACCACTTTGCCGAGACCAACGACGCGCTGGGCCACCAGTTCGGCGACCTGCTGCTCGTCGCCGTGGCGGGCCGGTTGCAAACCCAGCTGGGTTCGCAGCTGACCGTGGCGCGCCTGGGCGGCGACATCTTCTGCGTGCTGGGCGACTCCTCGCAAGTCAATCCGGCCAATATCCTGGCCCTGTTCCAGACCCCGTTCAGCATCGACGGCCAGGACGTGCAATTGTCCGCCACCCTGGGCCTGGTGCGCCTGGGCGAGCACACGGGCACGGGCGCCGACGCCCTGAAGGACGCCGACATCGCCCTGAAACGGGCGAAAAGCCAGCAGCGCGCCGGCCACTTCTACTTTTCGCGCAGCATGGGCATCGAAATCCGCGAGCGCGTGCGCATGATGCACGCGCTGCGCACGGCCTTCAGCCAGGGCCAGCTGTTCGTCGTCTACCAGCCGCAGATCGACCTGACGACGCGCCGTCCCGTGGGCGCCGAAGCGCTGCTGCGCTGGCAGACGCCGGACGGCAAGTTCATCTCGCCCGACCGTTTCATCCCCATCGCCGAGTATTCCGGCATCATCATCGACCTGGGCGAATGGGTGCTGCGCACGGCGTGCCGCGAACTGGTGCTGCTGCGCGAGCAAGGCCACCGCAACTTCGTCATGTCCGTCAACGTGTCGCAAGTGCAGTTCCGCCACCCGCTGTTCCTGGAAATGCTGCGCGCGGCGCTGGAGGAAACGCAGGCGCCGCCCGAGTTCATCGAACTGGAAATCACGGAATCGATGGCCATGGAAGAGCCGGACATGCTGATCAAGATGTTGTGGCAGATCAAGCAGACGGGCGTGAGCATCGCCATCGACGACTTCGGCACGGGCTTCTCGTCGCTGTCCTATTTGCAGCGCCTGCAGGTGGACCGCCTGAAGATCGACCGCGCTTTTGTGACGGAAATCACGGGTTCCGCGCGCGGCAGCAGCATCGCCGAAATGGTCATCCAGCTGGGCCGCAACCTGGGCCTGGCCGTGATCGCCGAAGGCGTGGAAGACGAGCGCCAGGCGCAGATTTTGCAGGCGCTGGGCTGCCCCATGGCGCAAGGCTTTTTGTTCGCCCGCCCCATGACGGCCAGCGCGCTGGGCAGCTGGCTGAACAACGAGGCGCTGCAGGGGGCGGCGTAGGCGGCGTCAGCCGCCCTGCCCCATGCAAAACGCCGGCATCCGCCGGCGTTGTGTTGACTGCATGAACGAAGCTCAGTCCGCCGTTTCGGCCGGCCAGTCGCGGATGTAGGCTTTCAGCATCTGGTTTTCGAAGCTTTGCGCTTCCAGCACGGCGCGCGCGACGTCGTAGAAGGAGATGACGCCCAGCAAGGTCTTGGCGTTCATGACGGGCAGGTAGCGCGCGTGCTTTTCAAGCATGATGCGGCGCACTTCGTTGACTTCGGTGTCGGGCGTGACGGTGATCGGGTGGTCATCCATGTGCTTGCGCACGGTGCCGCCGCCGATCTGGCCCGCGTTTTCATGCAAGGCGTTGAGCACCTCGCGGAAGGTCAGCATGCCGACCAGGTCGCCAAATTCCATGACCACCAGCGAACCGATGTCTTTTTCAGCCATGGTATTGGCCGCGTCAAGCAGGGGCTGGTCAGGCGTGACCGTGTAGAGGATGTTGCCCTTGACTTGGAGAATTTCAGATACTTTCATATTGGCCGTCCTGTCCGCGTGAGTGGTATTTTAGTTATTCTAAGCCCTTACTGCGACTGTAGCCTATGCCTGCGGAAAAATCCAGCCTTGCGCGTAATCAAATCGAGGGGAAAGACGGGCCTGAAAAACGCGGCGGGCCGATGCGCGGCGCCGCGGGCCAGCACGGCGGTTCATGGGGACAGGCGCCGGGCCGGGACATGGCACCGGCCGCGCGCGCGACGCGCCGTGGTTTTGCGCCGGCGTTTTCAGCCGCGGCGGCGGAACCAGCCGGCGATCGACAAGCGCTGGCGCGCCGTCGGCAGCACCTCGTGCAGCAGTTCGGCCGACAAAAACATGGCCATGCGCCCCGCTTCGGGCGCGATATCCACGCTGGGGCCGCCATCGGGGTGCAGCCGCAATGCGCCGCCGTGCTCGGGCAGCCAGTCATCGTTGAGGTACAGCACGACGGAGACGGTGCGCTTGTCGTCGTCACGAAAACGGTCCAGATGGGCCCGGTAAAAGGCGCCCGGCCCGTACAGGGCGAAATGGCTTTCGTATTCGTCCAGGCCCAGGAACAGCTCCCTGTTCAGCGTCTGGCGCAGTGTTTCCATGTGCGCCAGGTAGCGGTCGCAGGCGCTGGAGCGCCCCGTTTCCAGCCACTCGATATGGTCGCCGCGGATCTCCGGCTGCAGCAGCGGCGCATGGCCGCTGCCCACGCCGGCGCCCTTCATGTTGCCATTTAGCATGGATTGCACGCATTCGGCCGCCAACTGGCGGCTCAGTTCGGGAGGAATGAAATGGTCCTGCATGACCCAGCCTGCGTGGCACAGGCCGTCGACGACAGATGGTCCGGGAACGGCAAGGGCGCCGTCGAACGATATTGCGGGCATAAAATCTTTCCTGGTGGACATGCGATGAGAGTTCGCCTGAAGCCCAGGATTTCGCTGGCACGTGGCCGTTTATACTGCGGCGCGGCGCACGCGCACAGGTAAAACAGCCCGAATATCGCTGATCCGATATCCTACCACCGCCGCGCCGCGCCGGTCACTTTTTTTACACTTCAGGTTACACGCCCTGCCCGCGGGCACGGCGCCATGCGCCCCGCACGGCAGCCCTTTTGCTCAACTGCAAATCAGGTTACGATCTTGCCACTATAAAACTTGGCGGAGACACCATGAGCGGCCCGAAATATCCCGGCTTTGACACCCTATCCCTGCATGCGGGCGCCGCGCCCGACCCGGCCACGGGCGCGCGCGCCACGCCCATCCACTTCACGTCCTCGTTCGCCTTCAAGAGTTCGGACCATGCGGCCTCGCTGTTCAACATGGAGCGGGCCGGCCACGTGTACTCGCGCATCTCGAATCCCACCAACGCCGTGCTGGAAGAGCGCATCGCCGCCCTCGAAGGAGGCGTGGCCGGCATCGCCACGGCCAGCGGCCAGGCCGCCATGCACCTGGGCCTGTGCACCATCGCCGGCGCCGGATCGCACATCGTCGCCTCACGCGCCCTGTACGGCGGCTCGCACAACCTGCTCGCCTACACATTAAAACGCTTCGGCATCGCCACCACCTTCGTCGACCCGCGCGACCCGGACGCCTGGCGCGCAGCCATCCGCCCGAATACGAAAATGCTGTTCGCGGAAACCCTGGGCAATCCCGGCCTCGACGTGCTGGACATCCCCCGGATTGCCGCCCTGGCCCACGAGCACCACCTGCCGCTGATGCTCGATTCGACCTTTACCACGCCGTATCTGCTGCGCCCCTTCGAGCACGGCGCTGACCTGGTGTTCCACTCGGCCACCAAGTTTTTATGCGGCCACGGCACGGCCATCGGCGGCCTGCTCGTCGACGGCGGCACTTTTGATTGGCAGGCGGCCTACGACAGGACGGGCCGCTTTGCCGAACTGTGCGAACCGTATCAGGGTTTTCACGGCATGGTCTTCGCCGAGGAATCGACGGTGGCGCCGTTCGCCCTGCGCGCGCGGCGCGAAGGCTTGCGCGATTTCGGCGCCGTCATGAGCCCGCACAATGCCTTCGCCGTCCTGCAGGGCATCGAAACCCTGGGCCTGCGCATGGACCGGCACGTGTCCAACACGCGCAAAATCATCGACTTCCTGCTCGCCAATCCGGCCGTGGAATCCGTGTCCTATCCCGAGCTGCCGTCGCATCCCGACTACGCGCTGGCGAAGACCCTGCTGCCGAAAGGCGCGGGGGCCGTCTTCACCTTCAACCTGCGCGGCGACCGCGCGGCAGGCCAGCGCTTCGTCGACAGCCTGAAGATCTTTTCGCACCTGGCCAACGTGGGCGACGCCAAGTCGCTCGTCATCCACCCCGCCTCCACCACGCATTTCCGCGTGCCCAACGAACAGCTGGAGCAGGCGGGCATCACGCAGGGCACCATGCGCCTGTCCGTGGGGCTGGAAAACGCGGACGATTTGATCGAAGACCTGGCCCGTGGCCTGAAACTGTCGCAGAAAGGCGCCTGACATGCAGTTCACCATCGATAACACCACGGCTTACTGCTACACGGGTGGCAAGCCATTCAAGCCGGAACAGCCGACGGCCGTCTTCATCCACGGCGCGCAGAACGACCATTCCGTGTGGGCCTTGCAGACGCGCTATTTCGCCCACCACGGCTGGAACGTGCTGGCCGTCGACTTGCCGGGCCATGGCCGCAGCGGCGGCGCGGCGAAAACCAGGGTCGAGGAACTGGCGCGCTGGATCCTCGCCGTGCTGGACGGGGCCGGCGCGGCCAGGGCCATGCTCATCGGCCACAGCATGGGCTCACTGATCGCGCTGGAAGCGGCGTACCTGGCGCCGGATCGCGTCAGCCACCTGGCCATGCTCGGTTCCATCTACCCGATGAAAGTCTCGCCGGCGCTGCTGGAGACGTCGCTCAACGATGAACAGGCGGCCATCGACATGGTCAATATCTGGTCGCACTCGTCGATCGCGCAAAAGCCGTCGTTTCCCGGCCCAGGCTTCTATGCCATGGGCGGCGCGCGGCGCCTGAAACAGCGCATCGCCGCCCTCAACCCCGATCACGTGTTTCACACGGATTTTTATGCCTGCAATGCCTATGCGAACGGCGAAATCGCCGCCGCTTCGGTACACTGCCCCACTTTATTCATTGTCGGCGCGCGCGACATGATGACGCCGCCCAAATCGACCCGGCTGCTGACGTCTGCCATCGCGCATGGCACCGTGGTACAGGTCGACAGCGGGCACGAATTGATGGCCGAGCAGCCGGACGCCGTGCTGGACGCGCTGTTTGCGTTCGCACAAGGCACGCCGGCATGACGGCCTGCCGCGCGCGTGTTGTTGAGGATTCTAGGATAGACGCACCATGTTGTTGAATACCCTGTTTGACGAATTGACTGGCCGCGGCAGCGGCACGGAGGCGGCGCGACGCGAGCGCTACGACTGGCTGGAGCAATTGCGCTGCGCCAACCCGCAGGCGGCCGAGGGCGGCCCCATGGCCGGCATCCCCGGCCACCACTGGTACCGGCTGCCGCAGGCGCTGGGCGTCGCCGGACAAGAGTCCGACCTGCTGGTCGGCACCCTGAGCGCCCAGTACCTCGTGTTCACCGGCCGCCACGCGGCCGCCTTTGCGGCCGAACTGGGCCTGCAGTACGACGCCAACAACCGCATCGACCGTCCCGGCGGCCTCGATGAACTGCTGGACGCCTATGCGGAACAAGCCGACGGCGGCTGGGCCACCCTGCCGGATGCAGCACCGGCGCCGCCGCTGGCGGGCTGGGACGAGGTGTATTTCCGCGTGCGCGACCTGAGCGACGGCAAGGCCATCCAGAGCGTCACCACCATCGCCTACGAAAGCAGCCGCTTCCCCGGCTACACGCTGCTGGGCACGACCCTGGTGGGTGCCGGCGCCATCGCCCACGACGACGACACGGCCGCCTATCTGCGCCAGGTGTTTGCCGACTGGGCCATCCAGCGCGATTGCGCCAGCGCCTGTCCGCCCGCGCCGTCGCCCGCGGCCTGGCCCCATGCGCCGCGCCAGGCGCCGCCCGCCGCCTTTGATTTTGCGCAGAACCTGCGCTACCTCGATACCCTGCTGGCCGCCTATGCGCGCGCGCAGGCGCAGGCGGAAAGCGACGGCGGCGACGCCGCCTACTGGGCGTGCGCGGCCGCCAGCACGGCTTACCAGGTCTTTTCGCTGCGCTACACGGCGGGCTTGCCCCTGCCGGAAGTGGCAACGGCGCTGGAAGCGGCCGTCGCCGCCTGCGAGTCGGCGCGCGCTGCCCTGGCCGACGCCTACGGTGACGATGCCTTGCCCGCCTTTGATTTCGAACAATTGACGGATTACGCGCGCTCCCTGCAGCTGCTGGGAGCCACCCTGCTGTTCGGCCGCCACGACCTGACCATGCGCCTGGCCGCCCTGCAGACGGCCTTCGACGGCGAGGATGGCGTGTACGAGGCGCTGCTGGCCGCCGTCGATCCGCAGCGTCCCGCCGTCGAGGAATGGTATTTCGCCGCACCCTACACGGCCCTGTACGACTGCCTGCACGCGGACGATCCCGCGCAGCAGCTGGCGCACCTGCGGCGCTACCTGGCCAACTGGCACGCGGCGCTGGTGCAGGAAGACTGGTTCAACGGCCATCTGCGCACGCGGGGCCTGGGCGGCTACTACGGCCTGTGGGCCTTCGAGGCGGCCGCCGTGGCGCAACGCCTGGGCTTGAAACGCAGCGAGCTGGCGCACTGGGTCATGCCGCCATCGCCCTGAATACCCCGTTCACTTTCAGATAAATATCAATGATCACTACCGCAGCCCTGTTCAGCACAGCCGTCCTGCCCGGCCAGGCCGATTTCGACACCGAGGCCATCACGGGCCTGGCCGAATGGCGGCTGGACACGCCCATGCTGTTCAAGCTGCTCATCGGCGCCGGCACGCAAACCGTCGCCTGGCCCGTCTACGGCGATGGCGAGGACGCCCCCTGCGTGCTGGCCGCGCCGCTGGCGCAGGCGCAGGCCAGCTGGCAAGCGCTATCGGCCCTGATGGCGCCGCCGCGCGACGCGGCCGCCATCGTCGCGCGCGGCGCCATCGGCGCCCTGCTGGCCGGCGCCCAGGCCCGGCTGGTGCTCGACTGCGTGCAGCTGATCCCGCACGACATCGGCACGCCGGACTACGCTGCCGCCCTCGACGCCCTGCGCGCCGAAGGACAGGCGCTGCATGCGGCCCTGCTGCGCGGCGACCAGGCAGCGCTGGCGCCCCTGCTGTCACTGGCGGGCGCGGCGCCAGCCAGCGGCTACTGGTCGGCCACGGCCAGCGCGCAGCTGGCCGACGTGGAGGAGCTCGATGCGGAAGATTTGCCATTCCTGCAAGGCCTGGACGTGCGCGCCTGGGTGGAAGACGCCCTGTGCTATGAGGTCGGCAAGGCCGGCCAGCCCGAGGTCCTGGGCCTCGTCACGCCGTACGGCCGCTGGATCGTGCCGCTGTCGCAGAACGTGGTAGCGCTGGACTGCGGCGACGCGGGCGATGGCTGGCTCACCTTTGCCACCGCCGCACAGCCCGACGCGCACGGCGTACTGGACTTGAACGGCTGCGTGGCGCTGCCGTCCTCGCCGGGCGCCCTGTACGTGATCAGCCCCCATTTGGTGCAGAAAATCGCGCCGGACGGCGCCAGCGGCCTGCTGCGCCTGCCCGATGGCGCCATGCTGATGGACGGCGTGGACAACATCTGCCAGCGCGACGATGGCTTGATCGACGTCGAACGCCAGACGGGCGATGACGACGAGCGCAACGTGCACGGCGTGATCGACAAGACGGGCAAGCTCGTGCTGCCGGCCGTCTACAGCTCCGTGCAGGATTTCGGCACGAAAAAGAAGATCGCCATCGTCAGCCAGCGCATCGGCGGCCGCTTCCTGTTCGGCCTGGTCAATAGCCAGGGCGAGGTGCTGGCGCCGTGCCAGTACGAAGCCATCGATTGCGCCACCACGTCGTCGCCGCCCAAACTGCGCAAGAACCTGATCTTCGCCATCGATGCGCAAGGCCTGGCCTGCATGCTGACCCTGAATGGCAAACCGGCCTTCACGCCCCTGTACCCGCCCGCCCACCATTTGCGCGGCGTGGCCGTGCAGAGCGACTTTTTATATGTCGTCAAGGACGGCATGGCCTGGAGCATGGATTTCACGGGCCAGTTGCTGGAACAGTTCGACACGGTGGAGCACTTCAAGGCGGCCATCACGGCCCAGCTGAGCGCATCGCTCGGCCTGACGCAAAAGAAAGCGCCGCCGCAGCGCAGCTTTACGCCCGCGCAAATCCTGGCCAAGGCCGAGCGCGGGCAGCTGCGCGCCATGGCCGCCCTGCTCTTGCCGGGCGATGCGGCACTGGCGCAGCGCTGCGTGGACATCACTTTGGAGGAACTGGCCGAGGACGACCCGCAAGAGGAATACGACGGCGACACCCCCGAGGCAGCGTGTTTTTTCCTGCTCTGGTCGACGGCCGCCGATGCGCTGGGCCATGGCACCACGCTGGACTGGAAGTCGGTGGAGCAGATCGCCCGCATCGGCCAGCTGATCGACTTGCCCGCGCTGCAGGATTTTGCCTGGGCGGACAGGCAGGATGGCGACGCCATGGCCGAAGGCCTGACCGCCATCGCCCGCCACCTGGCGCCGCATCGGCTGCGCCTCGTCAACCTGCACGGCGGCGAAGACACGTATTACCTGGGCGTGGTGCGCGCGCACGATGCGGCGGCGTTCAGCAAGGTGGCGCTGCAGGCAGCCTTGCGGCCCGTGGTGTATTGAGCGCCTATCCCAGCAGATGTTTACATCCCCTGCTGGCGCCCCTCAGAAGCGGGGACTGCGTTGCGCGTCGCCGCGTGACCGCGTGGCGTGCCTCGCATCCTCCTCACGCCTTGTCCGCGCTCCGGATGAACTGCCAGCAGAAGACGCTCCCTGCCGGGATAGGCTCTCAGGCTTGCTAAGGGCTGCTCAATTGCATTTGACGACCCCGAAATGCTGCGCCAGGCTCATGCCCAGGCCCTGCTCCACGGCGTTTTCCACCTGCGCCGCCAGCGCGGCCGCTTCCTCGGCCGCCATGATGTCGCGCTCGTTGGTGGAACCGGCCGGGTAGCCGGAATTGACGCGCATGCCGCCGAAGACGAACAGGCGGTAGACATCGGCCAGGCTGATGCGGTTGACGTTGCCCAGCAATACCCAGTGGTCGGAGCTGTCGGCCACGCGCTTGCCCCACTGCACCCGCACGGCGCCCTCCACGTTGACCCGTCCCACCCAGCCCTGCTGCACCATCTTGTCGAGCAGGGTTTCCATCTCTTCGAAGCCCAGGCGCGTGCTGCGGCGGATCTCGGCCGCGCCCACCAGGGCCGAATCGGCGCAGTGGCAAGCCCGGTGCAGCACTTTCAGGATGGCGACGGCGTCGACGAATTCGCTGCCCGGCGCCGCCTCGTACCACCAGCGCTCGTATTTCACGACGGGCAAGGCGGCCACCAGCAAGGCGCCCACCAGGGTGATCATCCAGCTCAGGTATATCCACACGAGAAACAGCGGCAGCGCGGCCAGCGCGCCGTAGATGCGCGAATAGGTGGGGAATTCCTGGATGAATTCACCGAAACCCCGCTTGGCCACCTCGAACGCCAGCGCCGCCAGCAGGCCGCCCCAGGCCGCGTCGCGCCAGTCCACGTCGCGGTTCGGCACGGCGATGTACAGCAGGGTGAACGCCAGCATGGTCAGGCCGATCGATACCAGGGTATAGAACACGGTGCCCAGGAAAGGCACGGCGCCCACCACGCCGCTGGTGGCCATGAAGAGGCGCGACGTCACCGTCAGCGACACGCCCACCAGCAGCGGACCCAGGGTGACGATGGCCCAGTAAACGAGCAGGCGCTTGGTCCAGCGGCGCTCCTGGCGCACGCGCCAGATGCGGTTGAAGACGCGCTCGATCAAGCCCATCATGCCCACCGAGGTGACGATCAGGGCGCCCGCGCCGATGGCCGACAAGCGCGTGGCCTTCGAGGCGAATGTCGTCAGGTAGTCGAGGATGGTGTTCGATATCCCCTTGGGCATCACGCTTTGCACGAAATAGTCTTCCAGCGCGTGGCGGAAGGTGTTAAACAGGGGAAACGTCGTGAAGATGGCCAGCGCCAGGGTGAGCAGCGGCACCAGCGCGAACACGGTGGCGAAGGTGAGGCTGCCGGCCACCTGCGGCAGGCTTTCCTCGCGCACGCGGCGGCGCGCGAACTGCAGCAGGTCGCGCGTTTCAGACCACGTCAGGCCGCGCACGGTATCGAGGCCCAGGCCCAGGACCCGCCACAGGTATTGAAAGAACGGGAAGATATAGTTTGAAAACATGTGCAAAATCAGAACGGCGCCATGACAGCAGTCGTATCAGGCTGTAAAGCGCCCTATAATACCAACGATGAAGCCAACCAATCTGATTATTCTTGTATTGTTTTATTCACGCCATGGCGCCACGCGCCAGCTGGCCGAACTGATAGCCCAGGGAGTGGAAAGCGTGCCAGGCTGCGATGCCCGCCTGCGTACCGTGCCCGCCGTCTCCACGGTGGCCGAGGCCACGGCGCCGGACGTGCCGCTGGACGGCGCGCCCTACGTGGAACTGGACGACTTGCAGGAATGCGCGGGCCTGGCCCTGGGTTCGCCCACGCGCTTCGGCAACATGGCCGCCGCCATGAAGTACTTCTGGGACGGCACGGCCAGCGACTGGCTGGCCGGCAGCCTGTCCGGCAAGCCCGCCTGCGTATTCACCTCCACGGGCAGCCTGCACGGCGGCCAGGAATCGACCCTGCTGTCGATGATGATCCCCCTCTTCCATCACGGCATGCTGGTCATGGGCCTGCCCTACACGCATCCGGAACTGATGACGACGTCCACGGGCGGCTCGCCCTACGGCGCCACGCACTGGTCGGGCATAGGCGGCGACAAGGCCTTGAGCGACGATGAAAAACGCTTGGCCATCGCCCTGGGCAAGCGCCTGGCGGAAAACGCCGCGAAACTGGCAGGCGCATGATGCACGGCGCGCTGCACAAATACCTGCACTGGGGCGCGATTGCCAGCCTGGCCGCGCTGATCGTCTGGTGCGTGCTGTGGGAAATGCTCGTCGCCCCCCTGCAGCCGGGCGGCTCCTGGGTCGTGCTGAAGGCCGCGCCCTTGCTCATCCCCCTGTATGGCGTGATCAAGCGCGACGTCTACACGCTGCAATGGTCATCCATGGTGATCCTGCTGTATTTTACCGAGGGCGTGGTGCGCGGCTACAGCGACACGAATCGCGTCTCGGCCATGATGGCCTGGGGCGAGGCAGCCATCGTCTGCCTGTATTTCATCTGCGCCGTGCTGTATCTGCGCCCATATAAAAAAGCGGCCAAGCGCATGGCCAAAGAGCTGCTGGACAAAGTGAACAAGGTGAGCATCAAGAAATGAATGAACAGTCCATGAGCGAACAAGCCGATTTCCTCGCCGCCGCCCGCGCCCTGCTGGGCGATGCCTACGTCCTCACCCTGGACGCCGACATGGCGCCCTTCCTCACCGACTGGCGCGACCGGTTCACGGGCAAGGCCCTGGCCGTGCTGCGCCCCGCCACGGTGGAACAGGTGGCGGCCATCCTGCGCGCCTGCGCGCAATGGCGCATTCCCGTCGTGCCGCAAGGCGGCAACACGGGCCTGGTGCTGGGCAGCATCCCGGACGCCGCCGGCACGGCCATCGTGCTGTCGCTGGCGCGCCTGAACGCCATCCGCGCGCTCGATCCCGTCAACCGCACCATCACCGTGGACGCGGGCTGCATCCTGCAAACCATCCAGGAAGCGGCGGCCGCCGCCGGCTGTTTGTTCCCCCTGTCGCTGGCGGCCGAAGGAAGCTGCACCATCGGGGGGAATCTGGCGACGAATGCGGGCGGCACGGCCGTGCTGCGCTACGGGAACACGCGCGAACTGTGCCTGGGCCTGGAAGTGGTCACGCCGCAAGGCGAGATCTGGAGCGGCTTGCGCGGTTTGCGCAAGGACAATACCGGCTACGACTTGCGCGACCTGTACATCGGCGCCGAGGGCACCCTGGGCGTGATCACTGGCGCGGTGATGAAACTGTATCCGCAGCCCAAGGCCTGCATCACGGCGCTGGCCGCCATGCCTACGCCCGCCCACGCCCTGCGCCTGCTCTCGTTGATGCAGGACCATTGCGGCGCCAGCCTGACGGGCTTTGAATTGATGTCGCGGTATTGTCTGCAACTGGTGGCGGAGCAGTTCCCGCAACTGCCGCGGCCTTTCGCCGACGCGCACGGGCAGTACGTGTTGCTGGAACTGTCCAGCAGCCAGTCCGAGGCGCACGCCGTGGAATTGCTGGAAGCGAGCATCGGCGCGGCCCTGGAAGACGGATTGATCGACGACGCCGTCGTCGCCAGTTCCGTCGCGCAGTCCGAAGGCCTGTGGCAGCTGCGCGAGCACATTCCGCTGGCGCAGGCGCAGGCGGGCAAGAACATCAAGCACGATATCTCGCTGCCCATTTCCCGCATCGCCGATTTCATCGGCATCACGGATGCGGCGTTGGAAGCGGCTTTCCCCGGCTGCCAGCTCGTGTGCTTCGGCCATCTGGGCGACGGCAACCTGCACTACAACGTGGCGCCGCCGCCCGGCATGACGGACCGCGACTTCCTGTCCAACCAGGACGCCATCAACCGCATCGTGCACGACCAGGTCCACGCCTTTGGCGGCTCGATCTCGGCCGAACACGGCATCGGCGCCCTGAAGAAGGACGACCTGGCGCGCTACAAGTCGCCGCTGGAACTGCAGCTGATGCGCGCCGTGAAGCAGGCGCTGGACCCGCAGAACATCATGAATCCGGGAAAAATCCTGTGAAAACGCCATTCTTCCTGTTCGTCCTCTGCACGGGCCTGGCCGGCCATGCCGGCGCGCAGGACGTCTACAAATGCGTGCAGGATGGCCACACCAGCTATAGCGCCACGCCCTGCGCGGGCGGGCAGCTGCAGATCCTGGAAGTGCCCTCGCCGCCGCCTGCCGTCGACAAGGGCGCGGCCACGCGCCAGGAGCGGGTCGCCAGCCAGCTGGAAGCGGCGCGCAAGAAGCATGAGCAACTGGAAGACCAGGCGCGCGCCCGGGCCTCGAAACAGGCCGAAATCCATGACAAGCATTGCGCACAGCTACGCCTGGAGCAGAAATGGGCGGCGCAGGACGCCGTTGGCGCGGGCGACAAGAACCGCGACGCGGCCCAGCTGAAGGCCCGCCGCGCCGGCGAACGCCTGGCCGTCGAATGCGCCAATTGAGTGCGCCGGCAGCATACCCTGCGGGTACGCGGTTGCTGTCACGCTGGCTGCTGCTGGGCGAATGGCGCGCGCATCCCGTGCGCGCCTTCGTCGCCATCCTCGCCATCGCCGTGGGCGTGTCGCTGGGCTTTGCCATCCACCTGATCAACGCGGCCGCCTTCAATGAATTTTCCACGGCCGTCAAAAGCCTGTCCGGCCAGGCCGACGTGCAGGTGGCCGGACGCGAAGCGCTGTTCGATGAAGCTATCTACCCGTGGCTGGCGCAGCGCGACGGCGTGGCCGTGGCCTCGCCCGTGCTGGAACTGCAGGCCGGAGTGGCCGGCAGCACCGGCAAGGATGGCGGGGCGCTGCACATCCTGGCGCTCGACGTCTTCCGCGCCGGCTTCATCTCGCCCGACCTGATCGGCGCACCGGCCGAAGGCCAGCCTTTCGACACCCTGGCCGACGACGCCATCTTTTTATCGCCGGCCGCCTTGCGCTGGCTCAAGGTGGCACAGGGCGACACGCTTGCCCTGCAGTCGGGCACCGGCAGCGTGACGCTGCGCGTGGCCGGTTCGCTGCAGCGGGCGCGCGCCGGCCAGCGCATCGCCGTGATGGACATCGGCGCGGCGCAGTGGCGCTTCAACAAGGCCGGCAAGCTGTCGCGCATCGACTTGAAACTGCGCCAGGGCGTCAACCGCGACGCCTTCCAGGCCGATCTCGCGCGCGCGCTGGAGGCGCAGTATCCGGGACGCTTCCGCGTGGGCCAGCCCAATGACGAGAACCAGAACAGCCGCAACAATAACCTCAGCCGCGCCTACCGCGTCAACCTGACGGTGCTGGCCCTCGTGGCCCTGTTCACGGGGGCCTTCCTCGTGTTCTCCACGCAAGCCCTGTCCGTCATCCGCCGCCGCAGCCAGTTCGCGCTGCTGCGCGTGCTGGGCATGGAGCGGGGCACCTTGCTGCGCCAGGTGCTGCTGGAAGGCGCCAGCCTGGGCATCGTCGGCGCGGCGCTGGGCATCGCCGGCGGCTACGCCATGGCCGCCGTGGCCCTGCGCTTCTTCGGCGGCGACCTGGGCGCCGGCTATTTCGCGGGCGTGCAGCCGCAGGTGCAGTTCACGCCCGTCGCCGCCTTCGTCTACTTTGCCTTGGGCCTGGGAGTCGCCTTGCTGGGCTGCGCCGCGCCCGCGCTGGAAGCGGCGCGCGCCGCTCCCGCCATCGCCCTGAAATCGGGCAGCGAGGAAGTCGTGACGACACACCTGGCGAAAACCTGGCCCGCGCTGGCCTGCCTGCTGCTGGCCGGCGCATTGACCCTGCTGCCGCCCGTGTTCGAACTGCCCCTGTTCGGCTACCTGTCCATCGCCCTGCTGCTGATCGGCGCCATCGCCCTGATGCCGCAACTGGCGGCCGCCGTCTTCCGCGCCCTGCAAGGGGCGTGGCTGCGCACGGAGGCGAGCAGCCACGCGCCCGTGCGCAGCCTGACCCTGGCGCGCCTGGCGAACGCCTCGGGCCAGGCCGGCATCGCCCTGGGCGGCGTGCTGTCAAGTTTCAGCCTGATGGTGGCCATGGCCATCATGGTGTCGAGTTTCCGCGTCTCCGTCGACGACTGGCTGCTGCAGATCCTGCCGGCCGACCTGTATGCGCGCACGGTCTCCGGCGCGGGTACCGGGGGCCTGAACCCCCGTGAACAGGATGCCATCCTCGCCCTGCCCGGCGTAGCCAGGGTGGATTTCCAGCGCCTGCGCTCGCTGTCGCTGGCGCCCGACCGCCCCAACGTCATCCTGCTGGCGCGCCCCATCAACCTGGCCGCGCCGGAAAAAAGCATGGTGCTGGTAGGCGATTCCCTGCCCGTGCCGGCAGGCAGCCGGCCTGTGTGGCTGTCCGAGGCGGCCTCCGACCTGTACAGCCGCAAGCCGGGCGAGCGCATCGAGCTGCCGCTGGCGGGCGGCCTGCACCCATTCTTCATCGCCGGCATCTGGCGCGACTATGCGCGCTCGTCCGGCGCCATCCAGATGCCGCTGGCCGACTACCGCGCCCTGACCGGCGACATGGACGTCAGCGACGCGGCCCTGTGGCTGGCAAAGGACGCCACGGGCGAGCAGCTGCAGCAGCGCCTGAAGGCCCTTCCCTTCGGCGCCAGCCTGGAAGTGTCGAACCCCTCGGCCATCCGCGCCCTGAGCCTGCAGATCTTCGACCGCAGCTTCGCCGTCACGTACCTGCTCGAAGCCATCGCCATCGTCATCGGCCTGTTCGGCGTGGCCGCCACCTTCTCGGCGCAGACCCTGGCGCGCGCGCGCGAATTCGGCATGCTGCGCCACGTGGGCGTGACCAAGGGTCAGATCCTGTCCATCCTGGCGCTCGAGGGCGGCGCGCTGACGGCGCTGGGCATCGCCACCGGTTTTATCCTGGGCCTCTTGATCAGCTTTGTGCTGGTCTTCATCGTCAATCCGCAATCGTTCCACTGGACCATGCAGCTGCACCTGCCCTGGCCCCTGATCGCCACCGTGGCCGGCGCCCTGCTGACGGCTGCGGCCCTCACGGCCCTCGTCGCGGGCCGCCAGGCGCTGTCCGCTGGCCCCATCCGCGCCGTCAGGGAGGACTGGTAATGCGCCGTGTTTTCATCTTGTCATTGGCGCTGGCCTTGCCTGCCCTGGCCGCGCCGCCCGCCTTCGCCCCCGTCACACCGCTGCCGGCCGGCCAGACCCTGCGCCTGCCGCACGATTTCGGCGCCCATCCCGCCTATAAAACGGAATGGTGGTACGCCACGGGCTGGGTCAAGACCGCCGCTGGCGAGCAGCTGGGCTACCAGGTCACCTTCTTCCGCAGCGCCACGGCCACGGACGCGGACAACCCCAGCGCCTTTGCGCCGAAACAGCTGATCATCGGCCATGCGGCCCTGTCCGACCCGAAGGTGGGCAAGCTGCTGCACGACGAGAAAAGCGCGCGCGAAGGCTTTGGCCTGGCCTACGCCAGGGTGGGCGACACGGACGTCAAGCTCGACGACTGGCGCATGCGGCGCCAGGCCGACGGCACGTATCTGGTCAGCCTGGCCGCGCGCGATTTCAATTTGCAGCTGACCCTCGCCCCCACCCAGCCCGTGCTGCTGCAAGGCGTTGGCGGCTACTCGCGCAAGGGCGCGCGCCCGGCGCAATCGAGCTATTACTACAGCCTGCCGCAGCTGGCTACCCGCGGCACGATCGCCAGCGCGGGCGGCAAGCCGGAAGCCGTGACGGGCACCACCTGGCTCGATCACGAGTGGTCCAGCCAGGTGCTCGATGCGGATGCCAGCGGCTGGAACTGGATCGGCGCCAACCTCGATGACGGCGGCGCCCTGATGGCCTTCCAGATCCGCAGCAAGACAGGTGCTAAACTATGGGCGCACGCGACATGGCGCGACGCGTCCGGTAAGATGACGCAGTTCGCGCCCGGGGACGTCGATTTCACGCCCACGCAGCTGTGGCGTTCGCCCCGCACGCAAGCCGAATACCCGGTCGCCACGCAGATCCGCACGGGCGCCACGCGCTGGCAGGTCAAGCCCCTGCAGCCGGACCAGGAACTCGATTCGCGCAGATCCACCGGCGCCGTGTACTGGGAAGGCGCCGTGACGGTGGAACGCGACGGCCAGCCGGTCGGCCGCGCCTACCTGGAAATGACGGGCTACGTGCAGCCGATGAAGTTATAAGCAATACAAAATACAGTACCTACCAAGCGAAAAACAATGACAACCAGCACAGAAACAGGCAGCACCAGCAAAACCGCAGTAGCCGCAACGCCTTCCCCCGACACCGGCACCAGCCGCGAACTAAAAAAAGGCAGCCTGGCCGCCTTCAAGGGCTTGATGCCCTTCCTGACGCCGTACCGCAAGCAGTTCTTCCTGGCCGGTATCGCCCTGGTGGTGGCCGCCGCCTCGACCCTGGCCATTCCCGCCGCCTTCAAGCAGATGATCGACCTCGGTTTCGGCGGCGCGGCCGGTTCGAAAAGCATCCAGCACGTCGACCTGGTGTTCCTCGCCCTGTTCGGCGTGGCGTCCATCCTGGCGCTGGCGACGGCAGCGCGCTTTTACACGGTGTCGTGGCTGGGCGAGCGCGTCACGGCCGACATCCGCAGCGCCGTGTACCGCCACGTCGTCACGCAAAGCCCGGAATTCTTTGAAACGACGCAGACGGGCGAAGTCCTGTCGCGCATCACCACCGACACGACCCTGATCCAGGCCGTGGTGGGCACCAGCATCTCCATGGCGCTGCGCAATGTGCTGCTGTTCCTGGGCGGCCTGGTGATGCTGTTCGTCACCAGCGCCAAGCTGGCCGGCATCATCATCGGCCTGCTCATCCTCGTCGTCGTGCCCATCATCGTCTTTGGCCGCAAGGTGCGCAAGCTGTCGCGCGACTCGCAGGACCGCATCGCCGACGCCTCGGCCATGGCCGGCGAAATCCTCAACGCCATGCCCACCGTGCAGGCGTTCACGCACGAGAGAATCGAATCGAAACGCTTTGGCGACTCCGTCGAAGGCGCCTTCATGACGGCCATGCGCCGCATCCGCGCCCGCGCCCTGCTGACCATGATCGCCATCTTGCTGGTCTTCGGCACCATCGTGTTTGTCTTGTGGCTGGGCGCGCGCGCCGTGCTGGAAGGCTCGATGACGGGCGGCGATCTGGGCCAGTTCATCCTGTACGCCTCCATCGTGGCCGGCGCCATCGGCGCCCTGTCCGAAGTCATGGGCGAAGCGCAGCGCGCCGCCGGCGCCACCGAGCGCCTGCTGGAACTGATGGCCGTCAAGTCGGAAATCGCATCGCCCGCCACGCCGCTGCCCCTGCCCGCGCGCGCCGCGAATGGCGCCGCCCTGTCCTTGGACGACGTGGTGTTCTCGTATCCGTCGCGCCCCGATACCGCCGCGCTGGACCACGTCAGCCTCGACATCCGCGCCGGCGAAACGGTGGCCGTCGTCGGCCCGTCCGGCGCCGGCAAGACCACGCTGTTCCAGCTGTTCCTGCGCTTCTACGACCCGCAAAGCGGCAGCATCCGCCTCGACGGCGTGGACATCAAGCAGCTGGACCTGCACACCTTGCGCGACGCCATCGGCATCGTGCCGCAGGATACGGTGATCTTCTCGGCCGACGCCATGGAAAATATCCGCTACGGCCGCGCCGGCGCCAGCGACGAGGAAGTCATCGCGGCAGCGAAGATGGCGGCCGCCCACGAATTCATCGAGCGCCTGCCGAACGGCTACAAATCCTTCCTCGGCGAACGGGGCGTGCGCCTGTCCGGCGGCCAGCGCCAGCGCATCGCCATCGCCCGCGCCCTGCTGAAAAACCCGCCGCTGCTGCTGCTCGACGAAGCGACCAGCGCGCTGGACGCGGAATCGGAACGCCTCGTGCAAAAGGCGCTGGAAGCGGCCATGGTGGGCCGCACCACCGTCATCATCGCCCACCGCCTGGCGACCGTGCAGCGGGCTGACCGCATCATCGTCATGGAAGACGGCAGGATCGTCGAGACGGGCACGCATGCGTCGCTCGTCGCCCTGGGTGGCATCTATGCCAACCTTGCCGCACTGCAATTTCATCACGTACAGATCAACTAAGCAAAAACAGCCATGAACGCCTTATTCCACGCCAACCTGGGCATCACTGACTTCTGGACCTTTTTACTGGGGACCATCTTCATCGTCATCCTGCCCGGCCCCAATTCCATGTACGTGCTGTCGGTGGCCGCCCAGCGCGGCGTGCGGCCCGCCTACCAGGGCGCCTTCGGCATCTTTGCCGGCGATCTGATCCTGATGGTGCTGTCGGCCTGCGGCGTCGCCTCGCTGCTGAAAGCCAGCCCGGCCCTGTTCTACGTGGTGAAATACATCGGCGCGGCCTACCTGGGCTGGATCGGCCTGCAGATGCTGATAGGCTGCTGGCGCAAGCTGCGCGCGCCCGCGCCAGCCGACGGCGAAGCGGCGGCCGTGGCGGCTCCCGCCAAGGAAAGCGATCCGTTCCGCAAGGCCCTGGTCATCAGCCTGATGAACCCGAAAGCCATCCTGTTCTTCATTTCCTTCTTCATCCAGTTCGTCGACCCGGCCTTCACTAACCCCGTGCTGTCCTTCATCGGCCTGGGCCTGATCTGCCAGGTCATCAGCTTTACCTACCTGACGGCCATCATCTTTGTCGGCGCCCGCCTGGCCGAAACCTTCCGCCGCCGTCGCCGCCTGTCGGCCGGCATGGGCGGCGGCGTGGGCGCCATGTTCATCGGCTTCGGCGCGAAACTGGCCACGGCCACCCTGTAAGGAAAAACTGCCTTGACCGCCTTGACCGACACCGAACTGCGCCAGCGCTGCCATACCGTCCTGCCCGGCCACCGCCAGCCGACGCCGGCGGCCACCTTCGCCGCCATGGCCGCCTGGTGCGAGGCCAACGACGTTGCGCACGATACCTATGGCGAAGGCGCGCTGATCGAACGGTTCGAGGACAAGATCGCCAGCCTGCTCGGTTTCGAGGCGGCCGTGTTCTGCATCACGGGCACCATGACACAGGTCACGGCCCTGCGCCTGGCCTGCCAGGACCGGGGCTCGCGCCTGGTGGCGCTGCATCCGACCTCGCACATCCTGCGCCACGAGCGGGGCAACCATGAATTGCTCGACCACTTCAAGGGCTTGATGCTGGGCGACCCGCACCGCCCGTGGACGGTGGACGAGCTGCGCGCCGTGCCCGATGCGCTGGGCGCCGCGCAGGTCGAACTGCCGATGCGCGAAATCGGCGGCCAGTGCCCGTCATGGGATGCCTTGAGCGAGATCAAACGGCATTGCCGCGAGCGCAATATCCATTTGCACATGGATGGCGCGCGCCTGTGGGAAGCGCAAGCGGGTTTCGACCAGCCGCTGCCCGCCATCTGCGACGGTTTTGACTCGGTCTACGTGTCGCTGTACAAGGGCATCGGCGGCCTCGGCGGCGCCATGCTGGCCGGCAGCCGCGCCTTTGTCGAGCGGGCCCGCGAATGGTTCCGCCGCCAGGGCGGCAACATCGTCCATCGCACGCCCTACGTGGTGGCCGCCGCCATGCAGTTCGACGCGCGCCTCGCCGCCATACCACAGTATTTCGCGCGCACGCAATGGCTGTACGCGCTGCTGCGCGATTTTCCATCGATCGCCGTCAACCCCGCCAAGCCGCAGGCCAATATGCTGCATCTGCACCTGCCCGTCTCGCGCGAAAGGGCCATCGCCATCCGCAACCAGCTGGCCGCAGACCACGGCATCTGGCTGTTCGGCCGCGCCAGCCACGCGGCGCTGCCCGGGCACAGCGTGGTGGAATGGTATGTGGGAGATCAGTTGCTGGAGATGGACGACGACACCGTGCGCCTGGCCCTGACCCTGCTGGACCAGGCCATGCGCGCCAGGACATGAGCAACACGGCTCGGCGTAGGTCGGGGTAGCGCGCAGCGCGTAACCCAACGCCACCACCGTCGTGAAAAAAAAAGCGCCCGAAGGCGCTTTTTTCATTTCATGGCGGCCGGGTCGGCCGCCACTACCTGCTTAGAACTTGTAGTTATAAGCAAGACCGATCAACTGCATGCGGGTCTTGAACAGACCCTTGGTGGTTTCGCCGTTGCCTGTGCAGCCAGGCGTCACTGGCGAGCAGTTATTCGTGTAGTTCACGTCAGCATCCTTGAAGTCGATGTAGCTGTACGCCAGGTCCAGCGACGAGTTCGCGTTCAGCTTCCAGTTGGCGCCGATCGAGTACTGCATGCGGTCGCTGTCCGGCAAGGCCGGGTGGCGCAGTTCGGCGCTGCGCACGGGCGCCTGGTCGTGCGCGATACCGGCGCGCAGCAGCAGGTTTTCGCTGTACTTGTAGTTGGTGCCCAGCGACACGCGGTAGGTATCCTTCCAGTTCTGGCGGATGCGTTCCGGGCCTTCGGCCGTCGGCGGGAACTGGATATCCAGGTTTTCCAGGCGCGAGGTGCGGGTCCAGGTGACGTCGCCCATCAAGGCCCACTTGTCATCCATCTGGTGGAAGGCGTTGATCGACACGGTTTCCGGCGTGCGCACTTCCACCAGCGCCTTGGAATTGACCTTGCCCGAGGCGGCGGAAATGAAGCCATTCACGGCGGCGTTGTTCGACACTTGCGAGAAGTCCCAGATCGTGTCGCCTTTCAGCTTGTGCGAAATGGACGAGCGGTAGGAAATACCGAAACGCGTGCCTTCGTTCAGCTGGTACAGGTAGCCCAGGTTGAAGCCGAAGCCCCAGTCATCGCCATCCATCGAGGCATGGCCATCCTTGGCGCCCTGCAGGGCGGCGCCGGCAGCCTGCGCCGCGGCCAGGCCCTGCGTCTTGGCGATATTGGCCAGGAAGGCTTGCGATGCGGCTGGCGCATGCGCGCCCAGGAAGGCCACGGTGCCCGGCACGTCGACGGCCTGGCCCAGTTCGGCCTTCATGTATTCGGCCGTGACGCCAAAGCCGAAGGAATGGTGCTGGTCCAGCTTGAAGGACACGGACGGATTCAGGGCGATGGCTTCGAGCTTGATGTTGGTGATCGCATAGCGGCCGCTCCAGTCGTTGCCGTAATCGAGCTTGGCGCCGTACGGCACGAACAGGCCCATGCCGACGGTCCACTGGTCGTTGACCTTCTTGCTTGCGTACAAGGCTGGCGCAAAGACCGCGTCGGGCGCGTAATCCTTGGTCGTGCCGCCCGGGTTGCGGCCCGTGAACGTCTTCGACCCCGTGTCATCGTAGGTCGAATGGGGCACGACGATGGTGCCGCCGCCGACCAGCTGCGTGCCTTCCAGGCGCGACATGCCGGCCGGATTGTAGAAAATGGTCGAGGCGTCGGCGGCTTCGGCGCTGTTAGCGTCGGCCGTGCCCTGGCCCGATACGCTTTGCGAACCGAAGCGGTAGCCCGAAGCTTGTGCGGTGGAGGAAATGCCGGCAAACGCGGCGACGATCAGGAGGGGCAGATATTTATGTTTCAAGTTGGTCTCTCTTTATTATATGAATTAAAACACCCGGCAAAAAAACCTGCTGCGCGGCGCGGTGTGTCGCCTGCGATGCCCGCCGTGCATGTGCACGGCTGGACTTCCCGGCCACAGCTCTCGTCCGTCCGCGACGGCTATTCCAGGCGTGTTCAGTTTCTTCGGCACACTGTCTCGGGCAGTCCATCTCGCCCGTCCTGCACTTTTCTTGCCGCCGTGAACTCCAATTCACAGACGGCATGAGCGAAGCATATAATATTTTTGAAAAAAAAGCGAACGATCGCTCTTTTTATGAAACGACGTTGTTTTCTGCGCTCTGCACGGTGCTGTAGGGGGGCAGCACGGGGGCGGCAAGCGGTATCAAGAAGCGCTTGCGCATCAGCGCCAGCATGTGCTCCGCCGGCACGGGACGCGAGATGAAATAGCCCTGCACCTCATTGCATTGCAAGGCGCGCAGGATGTCGAGCTGCTCGCGCGTTTCCACCCCTTCGGCCACCACGCTCATGCCCAGCGCATGCGCCATCGACAGGATGGCGCGCACGAAGACCTCGCCCTGCTCCGAGCGGCCCAGTTCCATGGTGAAGGCGCGGTCAATCTTCAAGCCATCCATGGCGAATTTCTGCAGCTGCGACAGCGAGGAGTATCCCGTGCCGAAATCGTCCACCAGCAGGCGCACGCCCAGCGCGCGGATGGCCGACAGCTGCTCCACGGCGCGGTTCTGTTCATCCATCATGGCCGATTCCGTGATCTCCACCTCGATCATGCGCGCGTCGATGCGGTGGCGCGCCAGCGCGGAGGCCAGCACCTGGTGCACGTCGCCGCGCCCGAACTGGCGCGCCGAGACGTTGATGGACACGGGCACGAGCTCCTGCCCGGCCGCCTGCCAGCGCGCCATCTGCTGGCACACTTTTTCGATGACGACCTCGCCCAGCTGCGAAATGAGGCCGCTGCTCTCGGCCACGGGGATGAACTCCAGCGGCGGCACCATGCCGTGCTGCGGATGACGCCAGCGCACCAGCGCTTCCATGCTGCACAGCTGCCCGCTCATGGCGTCCACCCTCGGCTGGTAGACGACGAGGAACTGGTCCTGCTCCAGCGCCGCCACCAGGCTTTGCTCCAGTTCGCGGCGGTTGCGGATGGTTTCGAACAATTCGGGCTGGAAGAAGCGGTGGTGGCCCTTGCCCGCCACTTTCACGGCATACATGGCGATATCGGCGTTTTTCAGCAGCACTTCCGTCTCGGCGCCGTCGCGCGGGTACAGGCTGATGCCGATCGACGCCCCCATCTTATGGCGTTCGCTACCCAGGTAGAAGGGCTCGTCGAAGGCGATGGCGATGCGCTGCGCCACCTGCTCGGCGCGGCTGTCGTCTTCCACCGGGTCGAGCACGACGACGAATTCGTCGCCGCCCAGGCGCACCACGTGGTCGCCCGGGCGCAGCACGGCCTTCAGGCGCAAGGAGGCGGCGCGCAGCACCTTGTCGCCTTCCGCGTGGCCCTGGGTGTCGTTGATATCCTTGAAGCCATCCAGGTCGATGAACAGCAGCGCCAGCATATGCTGCGCGATGGCGGCGCGCGCCAGCGCCCCGGGCAGGAACTGCTGCAGCCAGTAGCGGTTGGGCAAGCCCGTCAAGCCATCCTCGTTGGCCAGGCGGCGCAGGTCGCGCTCGTGCTCCTTGGCCGTGCTGATGTCCTGCAGGGTGACGGCCAGGCGGTCGCCGCTGCGCACGAGGCGCCGGCGTATCCAGCGCAGCTTGAATGGATTGCCATCCGGCAATTCGATCTCTTCCTCGGAAAAGCCCGACTGCATGGCGGCCCGGTAATTATGGATGAGGTCGCGGAAATACGGCTCGTGCGCGCGCGACTGCAGCCGCATGCCCAGCAGCTGCTCGCGCCGCACGCCGAAATAGCCGGCGCCCGGCTCGTTGCAATCGACGATCTCGAAGTCGGCGATGGCGCCATCGTCGCCGCGCAGGGCGGAAATGATGTAAAAGCCGTCGCTCGTGCCTTCGGTGGCCATGCGGTAGGCATTGCGCACGCCTTCGGACTGGTGGTGGCGCCAGCCCAGGCGCAGCGACAGCACGGTGGCAATCACCGTGAAAGCCAGCAGCAGCACGGTCACGCCCAGGGCGATGACGGTATAGATGGTGCGCGTTTCCTCGTAGGGATGCAGCATTTCGCTGTCGGCCAGGCCGACGACGGCCGTGAACGGATAGGCTTTCAGCGCCTGCCAGCCCACGTAGCGATTTTGTTTGTCGGAAAAAGCCACCCGGCCGCCCGATTCCATGGCGCCGCTGTCCGTTTCCAGGAAACTCGTGTCGAGAAACGGCGTGCCCTGGCTACGCTGGCCCCCGTGCACGGGCAGCACGCGCGACCCCAGGCGCGTGCTGAACAGCTCCCCCTCCTCGCCCACCATGGCGGACATGCCCAGCTTGCCAAAGTTGACACTGTCATAAAACTCGGAAAAATAGCTGGAATGGATGGAAATGAGCAGCACGCCGTCAAAATTGCCGTCCTCGTCTTCCAGGCGGCGCGTGAAGTGCACGAGGCTGTCGTCGGCGCCGGGCGCCGCGGCGCCGTTGGCCCCATTCGCCCGCCCCAGCGCGATGCGCAGGGCGCTGGAATTGCTGCGCCAGTGGCGCAGCAGGAAATCGCTGCGCTCGTTCGTGCGCAGCCGCGTCAGGGGCGCCGTGGCCGTCACGGCATGGCCCTTGCGGTCGAGGATGGCGACGATGGCAAATTGCTGCAAGGCATACATGCCCTGCGTCTTCAGTTGGTCCAGGCGCAGGTGGTCGTGCGAGTTTTCCCATTCATACTTGAGCTGCAGGGTCAGCTGGTCCATCTGTTCCAGGGTGCGCAGCAGATACTGGCCATACGCCTTAGCCTGCGAGGCCACGCTGTCGAGCGCCTGCTGCTGGGCCACCTTCTTTTCCGCTTCCAGCTGCAGCAGGGTGGCCGTCCACAGCACGGCGCACAGGGCCAGGCATAGCAGGGGCCAGGCGAGGATCAGGCGCAGGTTTGCCCTGAGAAAATCGGCCTTGCTCATCTCCACCACGGCGGCGTTATTATTATTTACGAATTGTCGCAAGAACATGGTGCAGCATCTGCCATTTCTGTATTTCCTTAGGGACACACAAATTACCACAGAGTCATGATTGCAGGTAAGGCAGCCGCGTAATTATCTATGCGCCCCGCATCCCGCCTGTCGCGCCTGCGTTACAATCACCATCCTTACCGTTGGAGAGTGTTACATGCAGCAATATCAAGATTTGATCAAGACCGTCCTCGACACTGGCAGCTGGCAAGACAACCGCACGGGCATCCGCACCCTGAGCGTACCCGGTGCCATGATGCGTTTCGACTTGGCCAATGGCAATTTCCCTGCCGTGACGACCAAGAAGCTGGCTTTCAAATCCGTGATCGGCGAATTGTGCGCCTTCCTGCGCGCCTCGCGCAATGCGGCCGAGTTCCGCGCCCTGGGCTGCAAGGTGTGGGACCAGAACGCGAATGAAAACGCGCAATGGCTGGCCAATCCCTACCGCGAAGGCGAGGATGACCTCGGTCCCGTGTACGGCGTGCAATGGCGGCAATGGCCCGCGTACAAGCTGCTCGACGCGGCCAAGCCCGCGCAGATCGCCGACGCGCAAGCGAACGGTTTCACGCTGATCGCCCCCATCGTCGAGGACGGCGTGCAGAAAGTGCTGCTGTACAAGGCCGTCGACCAGCTGCGCGAATGCCTCGACACCATCATGAACAATCCCGGCAGCCGCCGCATCCTGTTCCACGGCTGGAACCCGGCCGTGCTGGACGCCGTCGCCCTGCCCGCCTGCCATTTGCTGTACCAGTTCATCCCCAACGCCAGCACGCGCGAAATCTCGCTGTGCCTGTATGTGCGCAGCAACGACATCGGCCTGGGCACGCCCTTCAACATCGCCGAAGGGGCCGCCCTGCTGCACCTGGTGGCGCGCCTGACGGGCTACACGCCGCGCTGGTTCACGTATTTCATCGGCGACGCGCACATCTATGAAAACCACCTCGACATGGTGGAAGAACAGTTGAAACGCACGCCGTTCCCGGCGCCGCGTTTCGTCATTTCCGAGCGCGTGCCCGACTACGCGAAGACGGGCAAGTACGAACCGGAATGGCTGGAAAAGATCGAACCGTCCGACTTCTCGCTGGAAGGCTATGAACACCATGCGCCCATCAAGGCGGCGATGGCCGTCTGATGGCGGTGACGCCCCTGGCCGCCCTGCACCGCAAGCTGTTTGACGAAACGGATGGCAATAAGTTCGCGCGCCTGAAAGACCGGCTGATCAACAAGCATGGAGTGGACGAGCGGCGCGCCGTGCTGGGCATCCTCATCGGCTACGCCAGGGAGGGCCAGCTGCTGCATTGGCGCAACTTCCTCATGACGGACATCATCGCGCTGGCCGAGCCGGGCGAGTGCGGCGACTTCTTTACGGACTGCCTGGCAGTGCCCGACCTCAGCTACTGGGCCGTCGACGGCATGTTCAAGAGCATGGGCAAGGCCGCGTATGGCCCGCTGGTGGCGCTCGCCACCAGGGAAGATGCCGGGCGCAGCGCACGCGCCAAGGCCATCAAGAGCCTGGCCGTCTTCAGCGGCCAGCCCTTCGACCGGGGCTTGATGGTCGATCCCGGCCACTGGAAGGCGGAGCAGCTGCGCGTGGCCGAGGTGCTGGCCTGGCAGGCGGACGGCTGCCCGGATGGCCACGGCTTTGCGCCGCCCGCCACGCATGCCTCGCTGGCAGCGCCGCGCACGCCCCTGGAAAAAGCGGCCGCGCGGCTGGAGCAGAAACTGGCGACCCGCCGTCGGCGCGAACAGGACCTGGCGCAGCCGTCAAACTGGCTGGCCATCGCCAGCACGGCGGACATGACGCAGATCAATGCACGCTGGACCTTGCCAGAGCACTATCAACGCTTCCTCGCCTGCTACTCGCCCCTGCGCGTGCACATCGCGCATGCGGACTATTTTCAGGGCCTGAACCTGTATGGCGCGGCCGAGCTGATCGAGGCGCAGCACGGCTATGCGTGGAATCCTGTCACGCAGGAAAGCATCGGCGGCTGGCCGGAAGGCTACCTGGTGATTGCCGACGCGGGCGCCGATCCGTATTGCCTGGACCTGCACGCCATCGCCGATGGCGACGCGCCCGTCTACACGGCCGCGCATGGCGCCGGCGCCTGGCAGTTCACGCGCCATGCGGACAGTTTTGTCGCCTTCCTCCAGGAGATCGCCACCGCCTGACGCCGCAACGTCAGGCGGGCATCACCCTTCCCCGCCAGGGCCCGGACCGCCGGGGCCGCCCGGGCCACCGGGGCCGCGGCCACCAGGCGGACCGAAGCGCGGCTCGCGCTCGCCCTCTTTCGCCGCCGTCGTGGCGCCGCCGAGGCGGTACGACAGGCCCACGTACAGCATGCGCCCGTCGAAGCGGCGCGTGCTCGTCTCGCGCAGCGAGGCGCTGTTGATGACGGTTTCCATCCTGTTGGTGCTGAACACATCCGTCACATTCATGACCAGGCTCAATTGCGGCGTCACCGTGTGGCGCCAGCTCAGGTTCAAGGTATTGTTGGGCGAGCGGTAGCCCTGCCCCGACAGCATCTTGCCTTGCATTTGCAGGGCCAGCTGCAGCTGGTTGCTCGTGTCGAACTGGTAGTTCAGGCGCGCGCGGCCGCTCAGGGCATTCGCCGTGCGCGTGCTGAGATTGCCCAGGTCGTCCGAGCTGGTCTGCTGGCTGCGCGCCAGGTTGCCGCTCGTGTTCAGGGTCAGGGATGGCGTCAGCTTGCCGCTGACGCTGAACTCCAGGCCGCTCGAATGGCTGCCTTCGCCGTTCTGGCGCGTGGTCAGCAGCACATTGTCACTGATAAAGTAACGGTAATCGACGATGGCATCCGTGTCGCGCCGGTGGTAGGCGCGCAAGCTGCTTTCCAGGCCAAACAGCCGGGTTTCATAGCCGATCTCGTACGAATCCGTCTGCGTGGGTTTCAGCTTGGGATTGCCGGCCGACACATTGAACTCGTCGCGGTACACCACGTAGGGGTTCAGGTCGCCCGCGTTCGGACGGCGGATGCGGTGCGCATAGCTGAAGCGCAAATTGCTCTCGTCGCTGACCTTGTACGTGGCGAACAGGCTGGGAATGTAGTTGATGTAATTATTGCTGGCCTCGCTGCCGCTGGTGATCTGGCGCACGTTCAGGTCCGTGTACTCGGCGCGCAGGCCGGCCAGCGCGCCCCAGCGCTCGTTCAGCCGCATCTGGTAGGAGCCGTACAGGGCGATGGTGCGTTCGTCCATCTCGAAACGGTTGCTGCGCATGGGGTTGACGGTCTCCGCCAGGCTGGCCGGGTTGATGTCCGCGTACAGGGTGTCGAAGCTGCTCTTGTTGTCGGCCACCTTGTAGCCCAGCTTGGCCGTGCCGCCCGCCAGCGGCCGCTCGTAGTCGCCGCTGAAGTCGACGATGCGGTTGCCCGTCTCGCTGTGCTGGCGCGCGCGGCTGTCGAAGGCGTTGACGGGCGCCACCGCGTAGGCATTCGCGTAATCGCTGTCGCTTTCATTGGTGGACGAGGACACGCGCAGATCGATCTTCAGGGTTTCGCCCGGCAATTCACCCTTGTGGTCGTAGCGACCGCCCCAGCTGTAATTGCGGCTGTCGCCATTGCGCACGGTGCTGCGCGTGTAGTCGCCGATGGTGTTGCCCAGGCTGTCGCCATTGAGGTAGCGGTCCAGCGAACGCTGGTCATTGCTGCGGCCGTTAAACGACGCGCTGGCGGCCAGGGTGTCGCTGGCGTTCAGGTTGTAATTGACGGTGCCGTTCAAGCCCAGCGAGTCGTTCAAGCCATTGCTGGTGGATTGCTGGCTGCTGGGGGCAAACGCCCCCGTGCCGCGGTCCAGGCGTTCGCGGCTGACTTCGCCCACGGAATTGCGGCCGTCGTGGCGCACATTGATGCCGCCCTGGTAGCCCCAGGGACCTTCGTTGTAGCTGCCGGAGACGGCACTGTTGTAGCGCCCGGCGATGCCCGCATTCGCATTCACGGTGCCAAAGCCGCCCGGCTTGCGGTTGCGCCGCATCACCAGGTTCAGGATCGGGCCGCCGCCGGCCTCGTTGCCGAACTGGGCGCCGGGATTGTTGATCACTTCCACGGATTCGATGTCGTCGGCCGCCATGGCATTCAGGGTGGCGCCGCGCGAGTCGCCCTGCAGCATGGCCGATGGCTTGCCATCGATCAAGATCTGCACATTGCTGCTGCCGCGCAGGGAGACGCTGCCATCGGGATCGACGGCCACGGACGGCACGTTGTTCAAGGCATCGGCCGCCGTGCCGTTCGTGCTGCCGACGTCGGACTTGACGTCGTAGACTTGGCGGTCGATACGGCCCGTGGGACGTTCGGCCGTCACGCTGACGGTCGCAGGCGCATCGACGGCCGGCGCCTTGGCCGGTACAGGTGCTGGTGCGGGCTTCACGGCGGCATCGCCGGTGGTGGTTTGCGCCTGGGCGGCGCCGGCAACGAGCAGGCTGCCGCCCGCCAGACAATGGAAAAGGATTTTATGCATTGGACCAAGAAAGTAATCGAGACGCTACGGATGAGGCGCTACGCCGCGGCGTGAGGGCACACCGAAAGCATGCCACGACTGCAATGAGCAAAGCAAATGCGAACCATTGTTATTTACTTCAATTTACAAATCTCTTGCGCTTGTGGCATTCCAGCCTCATCCGGGATGGGCGAGGCTGGAAATCCGGCTGGAGAAGATGCTACTTCAGCAAGCCATGGCCCCTCGCCAGTTTCAGCCAGCCCGGATATCCCGTCATCAGCAAGTCATACAGTTCCGCATCGCTGTGCTCGTCGGGCGAGCCGACGGAAAAGTAATTCGCATTGTCGACCAGGCGCCCTTGCAACTCGTCCAGCTTTTCCAGGAAGGGGAAGTCGGAATCGGCAAAGGCGGCGAGGAACTTGCTCTTCGACTTGCGCCCCTTGCCGATGCCCATGAATTGCCAGAAGATGGGTTCATGGCTGGCCCAGCGCAGCTGCTTTTCCGTCGTCGCCTGGTCGCTCGTGCCGCCATCAGTCACGAACATGACGTAGACGGGCAATGCGGCGGCGACGGGCCGCGTGCGCTCGCCGCCACGGGCATCGGGGAAATAAAAGGCGCGGATGGCCTGCATGGCGGCGCCATAGCGCGTATCGCCCTCGAGCGGATGGCGCTGTATGGCCTGGCCCACATAGGTATTGCAGTTGCTCAAGGCCATCGGTGCCGGATGGTGGACGTTCTTGCCGAACAGGAAAACATCGATCTCGCCATCGTCGTCGAACTTGCAGCCCAGGGCCAGGATGCGCTCGGCAAAGCGCTGCACCAGGCCCTCTTTATACAGGCGCCCCATGGAGCCGGAAATATCGAGGCACAGACACACCTTGGCGCGGTGTTCCGACAAACCCACTTTTTGCAAGGACACGCCGGCCTGCTTGACAAGGCTGACCAGCTGCGGCGCCTCGCGTTCCACCCGCTTTTCCAGGTTCAGCTTGGACTGCATGACGGCCGATGCCGGCGCCGCCGCAGGCGCGGCCTGCTCGACTTCGCCGCCGAAGTGGCGCACCAGCGCGTCCAGGCCCCCGTTGAAACCCTGGCCCACGGCCATGCAGCGCCAGCCGCCGTCCTTGCGGTAGAGTTCAAGCAGCATGACGGCTTTTTCTTGGGCGAAATCATTACCCGCGAAGGCGAAGCGGGCCAGTTCGCGCCCGCCCGCCTGCAGGCGCACGTGGCCCGATTGCAGCTGCGACATCACGCCACCGCCGTCGATGGACGCCGTCACGACGAGGCGGTCTATGGCGGACGGCAAGCGCCCCAGCTGCACGGCAAAGGCGGCAAGGTCGCCGCCGCTGCCCGTGCGCGCTTCCACGCCGCCGCACGGCGTGCGCGGCTGGTTGAAGAAAGTCATGTAGCGCTCGTCGGCCAGCTTGCCGGCGGCGTCGAGGCCGAAACACGCCACATCGAGCGCCAGGCCCTGCGCGGCGATGCCCAGTTCCAGCACGCCATCGGGAACGAGATTGGCCAGCGGCAAGCGCTGTCCCTTGGTCAAGGTTTCCATCAATATCTCCTATGCAATATAACGGCGCGGATTGCCGGCATTGAAATCGTCCTCGTCTTCCTTGTCCTCGCCCTTGAAGACGACGGGGCCGTTGACGGCCAGCTGCAGGTTCTCGCCCTGCCAGCTCAGCCAGGGCGTTGCCTCGCTGCCGGGATCGGACGTCTTGCCGGACGGTTCGAGGATGATGCTGTCCGGCGTGATGCGGGCCATGCCGATCACATAGGTGTAGACCGTGTCATCGTCGGCCGCCTTGGACAGGCGGAAGTCGAAATCGCACTCGACGACCTGCTCGCCATACTGCATGACCATTTTCGGCCGCATGGACGCCACCGACACGGCGCCGTTGGCCAGCGCCGAGTACACGCTGAAGACGAGCCCCACCGTGCCGCCGTAATGCCGCGCCAGCGCCGGATTGACTTCCACCGTTTCCGTGGCCGGCTCCTTGCCCGACGCGCCCGCCACATCGCCCAGGTGGCGCACGAAGGGCATGCTGTCGAAGCTGCCGGGCGTATCGGGCGCCTGGATGAAGCGCATCTGGCCATTCGGCAAGAGGATGCCGACGCGCAAGTCCAGATCGTCGTTATCGTCATCGCCATCGCCGTTATCGACCCAGGTAGCCTTGACGGTGAGTTTCTTCGGCGCGCCCGCGCCCTTTTCCAGCGATACCTTGTGCGTCTGGCCCGCCTTGGTCAGCGAGATTTTCGACAGGGAAATTTTCGGCGCCGGTGCAGGCTCGGCGGCCGGCTGCGCCACCTCGCCGCCAAAATGCGCGACCAGGGCATCGAGGCCGCCGTTGAAACCCTGGCCGACGGCCATGCAGCGCCAGCCGCCATCCTTGCGGTAGAGTTCAAACAGCATGACGGCTTTTTCCTGCGCAAAATCAGACCCGGCAAATGCGAAGCGGGCCAGTTCGCGCCCGCCATCGAGCAGGCGCAGGTGGCCGCTGCCCAGCTGCGCCATGGTGGCGGCGCCATCGACGGCGGCCGTGACGACCAGGCGCTCAATGGAGGCTGGCAAACGGTCCAGCTGCAAGCGGAAACCGGCCGCATCGCCGGACGGCGCCGCCGCTTCCACGCCGCCGCACGGCGTGCGCGGCTGGTTGAAGAAAGTCATGTAGCGCTCGTCGGCCAGCTTGCCGGCGGCATCGAGGCCGAAACAGGCAAAGTCCAGCGCCAGGCCGGCACCGGCAAGCCCCAGTTGCACGGCATTGCCCGCGACGAGGCCGGACAGCGCCAGGCGCTGCCCCTTGATCAGGTTTTCCATGGAATTGTTTATTCAGGTGTGAAAGCGTCGGACAGCAGCCCAGGGCAAGGCGCGTCGTCCGCAGGCAGTACGCATGTACAGGCAGTCCATGGCGGAGCAACGCCGCCATGCACTGCCGTTCCGGGTTCTATACAAAGCTGAAAGAGCTTCGGACTACGGTTCAGGGCAAGGCGCGTCACCGAAGACAGTACGAATAGTACGGCGAGGTGACGCAACGCCGCCATGGGCCGTTTTCCGGAGCTCTTAGGCGTTGATGCCGAAAGAACGTGCCAGCGGTCCCAGGCCGCCTTTGAAGCCCTGCCCGATGGCCTTGAACTTCCATTCGCTGCCGGCGCGGTAGACTTCGCCGAAGATCATGGCCGCTTCCGTCGAACCGTCTTCCGACAGGTCGTAGCGGGCAATTTCCGCGCCGTTGTCGCCGTTCAGGCAGCGGATGTAGGCCTTGCCCACCATGCCGAAATTCTGCTTGCGCGCTTCCGCATCGTGGATGGTGACGGCCACGGCGATCTTGTCGATGTCGGCCGGCACGTTGGCCAGGTCGATGGCGATTTTCTCGTCGTCGCCGTCGCCGCCGCCCGTGGTGTTGTCGCCCGCGTGGACGATGGAGCCGTCGGCCGACTTCAGGTTATTGTAAAAAATGAAATCCGCGTCGGAACGGGCCTTGCCGTCCGTTTTCAGCAGGAAGGCGCTGCCGTCCAGGTCAAAGGCGGCGCCATCGGTGGCGCGCGGGTCCCAGCCCAGGCCAATCACGATTTTCTTCAAGCCGGGAGCTTCCTTGCTCAGGTTGACATTGCCGCCTTTTTGCAGACTGATCGCCATGGTATTTCCTTTTAATTAGTAGGTTGCATACGGTGTAAAACGTGCGCGGCCGGCGCACTGGCCGGTCGAGCCATCAGCCTACCATAATGCCGGGGCCTTGCCAGCCTCGCACTATTGAAAAAACTGCCATGGCGCCCGGGCCGGCCCGTCCTGCCGGGCAAAATGACCGATAATGCCGCTCTTTCCCCGCCCCATGACCGACGTGAACAGCCCAACCCCGACACCGCAACCCCGCACGCGCGTGGACTGCATCCCCGGCACCCTGTGCGATGCGCGCATGTGGTCGCGCCTGACGCCATTGCTGGGCGACAACATCGACGTGCAGCACGTGCCCCTGCACGAGGCCCGCACGCGCGCGCAGATGCAGGCCCTGATCGCCAGCCGCAGTGCCGAGGCATCCCACCTGGTGGGCTTTTCGCTGGGCGCCTACCTGGCGCTCGAACATGCGCTGGCCCATCCGCAGCGCGTCAAGTCGCTGACCCTGGTCGCCAATTCTGCCAGGGGCTTGCAGCCGGAAGAAATCGCCGCCCGCCAGCGCATCGTCGCCATGCTGGAGCGCAATGCCTATGCGGGCATCACGCGCCAGCGCCTGCGCGAACTGCTGCACCCGTCCCACCTGGACGACGGGGCCATCACGGACCTGATCCGGCAGATGGGCCTGGACCTGGGCAAGGATGTGCTGCTGGCCCAGTTCATCACCACCATCGACCGCCCGGACCTGATGGCGCGCCTGGCGGAGCTCGATTGCCCCGTGCTGATCGTCGGCGCCGAGAACGACAAGCTCGTCCATCCAGGCGATCTGCGGGCCATGGCGGCGCGCCTGCCGCAAGCCACCCTGCACATGATCGGCGATGACTGCGGCCACATGGTGCCGCTGGAAGCGCCCGCCGCGCTGGCCGAGGCCATGCTCGCCTTCCTTGTGCACGATGCGCCCGGGCGCACAATTGGAGCGGCGGCGCAATTTCAACGATAATGATGCGCATCGGGCGCAGCCAGCCCATTGCAACTTGACAATATTTTTATTTGGCAACTTTTTTGCACATCCACATGACCCAACTGACCATCATCGTCGCCACCGACCAGCAAGGCGGCATCGGCATCGACAACACCCTGCCATGGAAGCTGCCGGAAGACCTGGCCCACTTCAAGCGCCTGACGACGGGCCACCCCATCCTCATGGGCCGCAAGACCTTCGATTCCATCGGCCGCCCCCTGCCGAACCGCCGCAACATCGTCATCACGCGCAATCCAGACTGGCGCCACGAAGGCGTGGAAGCCGTGTCGTCGCTGGAAGCAGCCGTCGCCCTGCTGGACGGCGCGCAAGGCTACGTCATCGGCGGCGCCGAGATCTACAGGCAGTCGCTGGACCTGGCGCAGCGCCTGATCATCACGGAAATCGGCCAGACCTTCGACTGCGACGCCTTTTTCCCTGCCGTGGACCATGCCGTGTGGCAAGAAACCGCCCGCGAAGCCCATGTCTCGGAGAAATCCGGCCTGCCGTACGCCTTCGTGACGCTGCAACGCAAAGCCTGATAAGGTGGCAATAAAGGTGGCTATGCCGGTGCATATTTGTCGCCCGCCGCTTGCTGTAATACCCCTGTCATACCGTTGCGTCACGCTAGCGCACGCTGCTGGCGCTTTGCTGTGATATTTTTTTCCCGCAGACGCCGCATTTCTGCGAGAATCCCGTTCTTATTTTTTTTCTGCGACGGCCGGGCACCAAGATTGCCAGGCTGGCGCGCCCTAGTCCGCCCCTCCATTACGTCAGGGGCGGCTTGCTTTTTTGGAGACATGCATGAAATTTCGTTTCCCTATCGTCATCATTGACGAGGATTTCCGTTCTGAAAATACGTCCGGCCTGGGCATTCGCGCCCTTGCCGCCGCAATGGAAAAAGAAGGCATGGAAGTGCTGGGCGTGACCAGCTACGGCGATCTGTCGCAATTTGCCCAGCAACAATCGCGCGCGTCGGCCTTCGTGCTGTCGATCGATGACGAGGAATTCGGCGCCGGCTCCATCGAGGAAACGGACCACGCGCTCAAGTCCCTGCGCGCCTTCGTCGAGGAAATCCGCTACAAGAACGCCGACATCCCCATCTATCTGTACGGCGAAACGCGCACCTCGCGCCACATCCCCAATGATATCCTGCGCGAACTGCATGGTTTCATCCACATGTTCGAAGATACGCCGGAATTCGTCGCGCGCCACATCATCCGCGAAGCGAAATCGTATCTAGACGGCCTGTCGCCGCCGTTTTTCCGCGCGCTGGTGCACTACGCCAACGACGGCTCCTATTCGTGGCACTGCCCCGGCCACTCGGGCGGCGTGGCCTTCCTGAAGTCGCCGATCGGCCAGATGTTCCACCAGTTCTTCGGTGAAAACATGCTGCGCGCCGACGTCTGCAACGCCGTGGAAGAACTGGGCCAGCTGCTCGACCATACCGGTCCGGTGGCCGCGTCCGAGCGCAATGCGGCGCGCATCTTCAATGCCGACCATTGCTATTTTGTCACCAATGGCACGTCGACCTCGAACAAGATGGTGTGGCACTCGACCGTGGCGCCCGGCGACATCGTCGTCGTCGACCGCAACTGCCACAAGTCGATCTTGCACTCGATCATCATGTGCGGCGCGATTCCCGTGTTCCTGATGCCGACGCGCAATCACCTGGGCATCATCGGCCCCATCCCGCTGCATGAGTTCACGCCGGAAAGCATCGCCCGCAAGATCGAGGCGAATCCGTTCGCCCGCGAAGCGAAGAACAAGAAGCCGCGCATCCTGACCATCACGCAATCGACCTACGATGGCGTGATCTACAACGTGGAAACCCTGCGCGAAATGCTGGACGGCAAGATCGACACCCTGCACTTCGACGAAGCGTGGCTGCCGCACGCCACCTTCCACGATTTCTACAAGAACATGCACGCCATCGGCAAGGACCGTCCGCGCGCCAAGGAATCGATGATCTTCTCGACCCAGTCCACGCACAAATTGCTGGCCGGCCTGTCGCAAGCCTCGCAAATCCTCGTGCGCGAATCGGACACGGTCAAGCTGGACCAGGACGCCTTCAACGAGGCTTACCTGATGCACACGTCGACCTCGCCGCAGTACTCCATCATCGCCTCGCTGGACGTGGCCGCGGCCATGATGGAGGCGCCGGGCGGCACCGCCCTGGTGGAAGAATCGATCATGGAAGCGCTCGATTTCCGCCGCGCCATGAAGAAGATCGACCAGGAATGGGGCCAGGACTGGTGGTTCCAGGTGTGGGGTCCGGACAACTTCAACGACGAAGGCATGGGCCAGCAGGAAGACTGGATGATACGCGCCGAGGACGACTGGCACGGTTTCGGCGACCTCGCTCCCGGCTTCAACATGCTCGACCCGATCAAGGCGACCATCGTCAACCCGGGCCTGTCGCTGGACGGCCAGTTCGGCGAGACGGGCATCCCCGCGTCCATCGTCACCAAATACCTGGCCGAGCACGGCGTCATCATTGAAAAATGCGGCCTGTACTCCTTCTTCATCATGTTTACCATCGGCATCACCAAGGGCCGCTGGAATACCCTGTTGACGGCGCTGCAGCAGTTCAAGGACGATTACGACAAGAACCAGCCGATGTGGCGCATCCTGCCGGAATTCGCGGCGGCCAACCCGCGCTACGAAAAAATGGGCTTGCGCGACCTGTGCCAGCAGATCCACGATTTCTACAAGGCCTACGACGTGGCGCGTTTGACGACGGAAATGTACCTGTCGGACATGATCCCGGCCATGAAGCCATCGGACGCCTTCGCCAAGATGGCGCACCGCGAAATCGAGCGCGTGGCCATCGACGACCTGGAAGGCCGCATCACGTCCATCCTGCTGACGCCGTATCCACCGGGTATCCCGCTGCTGATCCCGGGCGAACGCTTCAACAAGACCATCGTCGATTACCTGCGCTTCGCGCGCGACTTCAACGAGCGCTTCCCCGGCTTCGAGACGGATGTGCATGGCCTGGTCAAGCGCGAAGTCGACGGCAAGCGCGGCTATTTCGTCGACTGCGTCAAGATGGACGACTAGTGAAGGCTCAGCCAATCTACTACGCGTCGCGACTTGCGGCCTGCGATGCTCACCGTACTTCAGTACGGTTGCGCTTCTCGGCCACAATTTGCTTCCGCTCGCTACGATTGGATGAACCGTTGTGACGTTCGTCAAAAACAGTTAGTGCTGGTAACGCCGCCTGATGCCCATCAGGCGGCGTTTTTCATTTCCGGCGTCCGCGCACGCTTGTGCCAGATCAAATGGCTGGGGTGGCGGGCTTTTAAGATGGGCCACTCGCGTAGGGGGATGGCCCGTATATGGCGCTCAAGGTGTGGCTGGAAATCATGCAGCAGGCGGCGGCCGGGAGTGGCGCCCTGCTGCTTGCGGCCTTGAAGCAGGCTCAGGTCACGATGGTGCGGCGTGGCGATGGCGAGCCTGCCAGCCATGGCATCGTCGTGTTTGCGCAGGCCGACGCTGCCCTGTTGCGGGCGCTGCCCGCCTGCTGCCAGCAGGCGCGCGTGCTGGCCATCGCCGCCTGCGGCCAGCCCCCGAGCTGCGCGCAGCAGCGGGCCGTGCTGGCGGCGGGCGCCCTCGACGTGCTGCTGTGGCCGGACGGCGCCATCGATGCGGAGCAGGTGCTGGCGCGGCTGCGGCGCTGGCAGGCGGTGGCGCAACTGCTGGAGTCGAATGCCGTGCGCAGGCACCTGGTGGGCGACAGCGCGGCGTGGCGCAGCTTGCTGCACCGCGTCGTGGAAATGGCCGCCTTCAGCCAGGCTTCCGTGCTGATCACGGGGGAAACGGGCACGGGCAAGGACTTGCTGGCGCAACTGATCCACCGTGTCGGCAACTGCACGGGAGGCTTCACCATCCTCGATTGCGCCACCCTGTCGCCGGAACTGGCCGGCAGCGAACTGTTTGGCCATGAACGGGGCGCGTTTACGGGCGCGGCCGGCGCGCGCGACGGCGCCTTCGCCCTGGCTGACGGCGGCGTGCTGTTTCTCGACGAGGTGGGCGAACTGCCCCTGCCGCTGCAGGCGCAGCTGCTGCGCGCCATCCAGGAGCGCAAATACAAGCGCGTGGGCGGCAATACCTGGCAGCCGACGCAATTCCGCCTCGTCTGCGCCACCAACCGCGAACTGGAGAGCGAAGTGGCGCGCGGCGCCTTCCGCGCCGACCTGTATTACCGCATCGCGGGCTGGCGCTGCCAGACGCCGCCCCTGCGCGAGCGCCAGGACGACATCCTGCCGCTGGCCCGTTATTTCCTCGCCGAACTGGCGCAGCAGCCGCCGCCCCCGCTCGACGCGGCAGTGCGCGAGTACCTGCTGCTGCGCGACTATCCGGGCAATGTGCGCGAGCTGCGCCAGACCGTCACGCGCATCTGGCACCGCCATTGCGGTCCCGGCCCCATCACCATCGGCGCCCTGCCGCCCGAGGAGCGCCTGCTGGCGCCGGGCTGGCCGGACCAGCATTTCGAAGCGGCCGTGCGGCGGGCCCTGCACCTGGGGCTGCACCTGTCGCACATCACGCGCTGCACCGCAGACGTGGCCATCGGCCTCGTGCTGGCCGAGGAACACGGCAACAACCAGCGCGCCGCCGCCCGCCTGGGCTTGACGGACCGCGCCCTGCAGATACGCCGCAAGGCGGCCGCCTGCGCGGCGCAGGCGGGTATAGCCGCCACTCCAACCTCGCCAGCGGCGCCTTGATCTGCCTCAAGCCAGCCCCGCCAGCCGCAAAAAATTGCCGCCCGTGATCAGCGCCGCATCCAGCGGCGGCAATCCCAGCAAGCGTATCTTGTGCAATTCCAGCCCCGGATGCAGCCAGGGGCTGTCCGAACCGAACAAAACCTTGTGCGGTCCGGCCCGCCGCACGGCCTGCTCCAGCAAATCGAAGCGGCGCACGCCGGCGCTGTCCGTATGGATGTTCGGGTGGCGCGCCAGGTGGTCGATCAGCGCCAGCTGGGCCGCCCAGTCGTCGCCAAAGCTGCCCAGGTGGGGGAGGATGAAGTTGACGTCAGGATACTGCTGCGCCAGCAGCTCGGCCACGGCCACCTCGCCCATCGGGTCGTACAGCACGGGCAAGCCGAAGAAGCGCGCCGCCTCGCACAGTTCGCCGCTGATGCGCGCGTCAAAGCGGTGCGCCTTGATGCCGACAAAGCCGTAGCGCTCGACGGCCGTGCGCACCAGGTCCAGGATGCGGCCCCGGTCGCGCCGCGCATGCACGAAGGCAAAGCCGTAGAAACGCCGCGGATCGGACGCCACCAGGCGCGCCACGCCGTGATTGGCGATGGCGTAATCGGAGTGAAAGGTGGCGAACAGCACGCTGCGGGCGATGCCGGCCACCTGCGCGCGGCGCAGATAGGCAGTCAACGGCGCATCGCTGGCCCACGGCCCGCCCAGGCCGTCGCCGGGCCCCGCGTGGCAGTGACAGTCGATGACGGGCGCCATGCCATGCCCCGCTGCCGCTCAGGTCCAGTCGCCCATCACGACGATGCGGTTGCCGCGCCGGCGCCAGCGCCCGCTCTCCTCCTCGCCCTGCGGCGCGGCCGAGCGGAAATGCGGCAACTGCTGGTGCAGGGCACGCGTCAGCGCGCTTTCCACGGCGCGCGGGCTGCCGTCGCCCTCGGCCGCCAGGCGCGCCGCCTGTCCCGCGATGCGCACGAAGCGGCGTGCCATGTCCAGTTCGCGGTCGGCCGGTGGCGCAGCCGCCATTTCCAGCTCCAGCGCGCTGCTGGCCGCGCGCCCCAGGGCCGTGCCCAGCGCCGTGCCCACGCCCGGGATGGGGATCATCGAGCCCAGCGCCCCGCCGACAAACGGCAGGGCCGTCTTCGCCACGGCCTTCAAGGCGCCGCCCAGGGGCTGGGCCACCTTGGCGAGGCCCGAGCCCACTTTCTTGACGCCCTGCCACACGCTCCTGAAGACATTGCCCAGGAATTGCTCGAGTTCTTCCTCGCTCGATACTTCCAGCAATTCCATGGCCAGTTGCAGCTCTTCCTGCGCACTGAACACGGCCGGGGCGCTGTCCTTGCCGGGCCAGGTCTCGCCGAATTCCAGCACTTCAAACGCGGCGCCGGCCTGCTGCCGGCATTGCGCGCACGTGCATTCCAGTTGGTGCATGATGCTCTCCTTCGCAGTGATGAACGGGCCGTATCGTCAATGCCACATCTCGCCCAGCACGGCCAGTTCCAGCTCGCGCCGCTGGTTGGTCAGCACGCCGCGCTGGTGGGCGAACATGTCGTCGTGGATGCGCTGCTCGATGCGGCGCCGCTGCGCCGCCGACGCCAGCGGCGCCACGTACACCTGGTGCCCGCTCAGGTCGATGCCCATCATCTGGCCGCACAGGCGGTGCTGCAGCAATCTCCGGTGCAGATCGTCCGTCTGCCCGCTGTAGGCGCGGCGGCGTCCGCCCGCATCGAATTCGATCAGGTACAGGCCGGGCCCCGTGCCGTTCGGGTCGCGCAAGGCGCTGGCCAGCGTCCCCAGCGCCAGGTAGTTCAGGGCCGCCGCTTCCGGCACGCGGCCCATGGTGCCGGCCAGGGTGGGCGGGACTTCGCCCTGCATCTGGCCGTCGTCCTGGTCCTGGTCCTGGCCCTGGCCTTGATCCTGGTCCGGTCCCGGCTCCGGCTGGTCGCCAAACGACGGCTGCGCCAGGGGATAGGGTGCCGGGTAGATGCCGGGGTAGAGGGCGGGATAGGCGCCCCAGCCCCGGTAGCGGGGCGGCAGGTAGGGCAAGGGATGGGGCGCGTAGCGCGGCGGCCGGCGCGCCTGGTGTGCCTGGTAGCGGGGCGGCATGGGACGGCGCGGCCCGCGCAGGGGAGGCCGCGCGCGCAGGGCGCCGCCATAGCGCGGCCCGCCCGGACGCCTGCGCTCGCCTTCCCACTCGCCCTCGCCTTCCCCTTGCCACTCCTGTTCCCATTCCTGCTCCGGCGCGTATTCCCCCGCCCCCTGCCCCGCGAAGGGCAGCATTTCAAAGGTGTCGTTCATGTCGCCTCCTGATGTGATGTTCCAGCAAGCCCATCGCCTGCTCCAGTTGCCCGGGCGTATGGTCGGCCCGCAGCAAAAACGTCAATGTCCCGGCCTGTCCCCCCGCTTGCGCCAGCGCCAGCACGCCGGCCGCGCGCAAGCCCTGCTGCAAGCGGGCACAGCCAGGCAGGCGCTGCACGGGAAAGCCGCCGCCCCGGCAAGCGATGCCGGCCGCCGCCATGCCCGTCCGCCACTGCGCCACCCGCGCTGCCAGGCTGGCGCGCAAGGCATCGCCATGCCGCGCATTGAGGGCCAGCGCCCGCCGCGCCGCAGCCAGCACGGCCGCCGAAGGCGGGCTGGCATGCACGCGCGTCTGGCTGTGCGCGGCGAAACGGCGCAGCAGGCTGGCACTGCCCGCCAGCACGGCCAGGGGCACGCCAAAGCCCTTGGCCAACGAAGCGCCGACGATCAGCTGCCCGCCCTGCCCGTCCCAGCCGCCACGCAAGCCATGCAGGCGCGCCGAGCCGCCCCCCTGCGGCCCCGAGACGCCCAGCACCTGCGTATCGTCGAGCAGCAGATAGCCGCCGCCCTGCGCCGCCAGCGCCGCGTAGGCCGCCAGCGGCAGGGACTGCTCGCTGCCCGGCACGTAGCCATCGGCCAGGACCAGGGGGCGCCGCCCTCGCCCGCGCCAGGCGGCCACCAGCTGCCGCAGGGCCGGCACGTCGCCGCTGGGAAACAGGCGCAGGGGCAGGCCCAGCGCCTGCGCCCGCTCGGCGCCCCAGCGCGCGATGGCGTAGCTGCCGCCATCGATGAGTATCACCAGCGGTTCGGCAGCGAGCATGCCGAACAGGTCCCAGAACAGGTGCAGGGTCGACGGCAGCACGCAGGCCGCGGCGCACCCCTGCAATGCGGCAAGTTGCGCCGCCAGCGCCTGCGCGCCCGGCGGCTCCTGCAGCGCGGCCGGCTTGCCCAGGGTCAGGCTGCTCCACGGCGCCAGCTCGGCTGCCGCATGGCGCATGCCCAGGTACAGGGCACTGCTAAAGTCCAGCATGCAGGCGCCTCCTCCCCTTGCTAGACGCTGCGCAACTGCTGGCTCAGGCGCTGGCGCAGCAGCACCGAGGGCATGGTCGATTCGATGGCCGGGTCGCTGCTGTCGACGGACAAATCCACCCCCGTGGCAGCGCGGTAGCCGTGGATATAGCCCTGCACCTGCGGGCGCCAGAAGCGCGCCCAGTTGAACGCCTGCGTCGGTTCGTAGATATCGCTCCAGTTGCCGTAGCGCACGGACAGCAGCAGCTGTTCGCCGAAGATGGCCAGGTTGCGGAAATGCATCACGCTCGTGTCCGTCCAGCCTTGCAGTTTCTTCATGGCATCAACGCGGTCCATCCACGGTTCCGGATACGCCACCATCACGCGCGTGGGCAAAAACTCGCGGAACTCGGGCCGCGCCAGCATCCATTGCTGCATCAGCATTTCGATGCGCGCCGTCGACGGCAGGTCGCCGAACTGGTTGTGCGCGCCCTGCGACAGGATCAAATGGATTTCCTTGAGGGCGTTCAGCACGGGAAAGGCGTCCGCCTTCACCGTCGTGTCGTCGTCCTGTTTATAAAAGGAGGTGAGCAGGCGCAGCAGGTGATGAAAAGCTTCGAGGAATTTCGAGCGGCTGTCGGCCGGCCGGAAGTGCTGCACCGCCTTGCCGTCGAGGCGCACGCCGTAATGGTGGTCGTACTCGTAGTTGCGGCGCACCACGGTGAGCCGGTGCTGCTCGTCCTGCGTATAGCCCCATAGCAAGTTGTTCAGGGGGCGCAGCATGTCGATTTCCGTGTTCGACAGGGGATCGAGGCCGCCGCCTGGCGCGCGCAGGTTCTGGAAGCGCTGCGTGATGGCATTCATGGTCTGCACCAGCATGCCCTCCTCGTGCCAGTACGACCAGATCAGTTCCAGCAGGCAAGGATTGGCCAGCTTGTCCTGGATGATGCCAAAGCACAGGTCCACCTCGCCTTCCCGGCCGCGCGGTATGCTGATGGGAATGTCGGGCAGCTTGCGGCGGATCACGGCCAGGTAGGGCAAGGTCTGGAAGCCGTCGACGTTTTCCAGGTAGTCGTTGCGCAGCACGGTTTCCAGGTCGCGCCCCTGGGGAATGTCGCGCCGGTCCAGGTAGGCATTGTCCTCGGCCGGATTGAAGGCCAGCGGCTGGTTCAGCACGCCGCAATTGACCATCACGAACGCTTCCGTCGCCACTTTCAGCACGCGGTAGGAATCGGAGTCCGAGAACGGCAGCGCGCGGCGGTGCTTGAGGTGCTGGAACATGTCGGCCTTTTTCACGAAACGCTCCTGCTCGAAACCGCGCACATTGGCCAGGTCGCCGCAAAACAGGCTGTCCATGAAATGCAGGTAATTCGTAAACGACATGGCCTCGGTACTGTTGCGTATCAAGGTCCACAGGGGCAGGTCCTCGGTCGGCTCCGTTTCCGTGCGCGTCAGCGAGACGCCCACATTGCCCGAGATCGGCGTGGGCAGGCGCTCTTCCGACTCGTATTCCGCCTCCACGGCCAGCATGGCGTGCGGACTGAGTCCTTCGGGCACGGGCATGGCGCTGCGCAGTTCCGGGCGCTGCGACAGCATCATCTGGCCTGCGAAGCGGTGTACGCCGGCGCGCCGCACGGGCGCGCTAAAGGCATTCGCCGTGCCGCGCACGGGCAGCCACGGCGCCGCGGCAAGCACCTGCACCAGGTCGCGCCCGTCGGCCGTCTGGTCGCCGTCAAACGAGACGGTGGCGATGGCGCGGTCGCCCACCCTGCCAAACTGGCAGTCGCTGGGATGGCAGTCGGCCGTCTCGAACACCAGCCCCACCTGCGGGTTGAGCTGGGGCTTGAAGCACAGCACGGCGCTGCAGCCGGACTGCACCGTCACGCACTGGGGCGAGGTGGACGGGAAGTTGCCGTACACGCCCACGTAGCTGCCCGCCACCAGGTCGGCAAACACGGTGCTGCCATGGGCATCGGTCCAGCGCACGCCCACCAGCATGGCCGGGTCGGGGACCCAGTTGACGGCATTGAAATTGTGGCAATCGGCTTCAGCGCCCCGGTACAGGCTGATGGCGGCGTTCGCCACCATCGTCCCGCTGTCCTGCTCGTGCACGGTGACGGCGATGCTGCCGCCCCGGTTTTTCGGGCCAGCCTGGCCCGCCACCCTGTTCTTGCTGCTCATGTCACTCTCCTCAATGGATAATCAAACGCGATGCCAGGGGCGGCATGGGCCTGCCGGGCTGGCGGCCATGCCGCACGACATCGGCGCACAGTTCGGACGTGTCGAGGGTGCTGCGCAAGGCCCAGTGGCTCAGCAATCGTCCCAGCAGCTCGCTCTCGTCTTCCGGACTCAAGGTGCCGCTGGCGCGCGCCTGGCCCAGCACGGCAAACACGAGGGTCGGCGTGGCCTGGTACATCTGGCCAGGCGCCAGGCTCCAGCTGCGGAACAGCTGTGCCAGCATGGCCGGCTGGCGCACCTGCACGGCCATGGCCTCGGCCAGCGAGCCGCCGCGCAAGGCGGGCGGGCGGTGCTGCACCAGCAAGCCCACGAGGGCGGCCATGCTGGCCTGCAGCTGCTCCAGCAGCTTCTGCTGGGCTGGCGGCAGGCCGTCCGGCGGGTAGTACGATAGCCACAGCTGTTCCAGGCGGCGCCACTGCGGGTGCGGATACAGGGCCTGCCCCATGGCGCAGCTGAGGCGCACGCGCAGCCACGGCACGGGATGGGGATCGTCCGCGTTGAGGCGGAAGACAAACACGCGCGGCAGGCTGACGACACCCATCAGGCCCAGGGTGGCCGCCACCCCCACCCGCGCCAGCGACCAGTAGTCGGCGACGATCTCGGAAATCCACCGCTCCCACAGCTGCCACACGTGCACCGCGCCGCTGCCGCCGTGCTGCATGGCTTGCAGCACGGGCCGCAGCGAGGCCACCAGGTCCAGCAGCGCCGCGCCCTGGTGGCCCACCTCGTGCACCAGCGAGGAAGCGATGCCGCTGCCGATCATGCGCTCGCGCGGCAGGCGGATGATGGCGACGGGATTGTCGCCGCCGCCCGGCAGGCGCGTGCGCGCGCGGCGGATGGCCGCGCCCGGCCCCCGGTCCAGGTAGCAGATCACGGGCGGCGCCTGGTAGACCTCGCCGGGCAGCGCCAGCGCGTCGGCGGCAACGATGTCGAGGCCGGCCAGCCACACGCCCGTCTTGTGCTCGCTGCGCTGCGTGATGACCTCGTTGAACAGGTCGAACTGCGTCAGGGCGGCGTTGAATTTCAGGCGCAGGAAGGTAAACCGGCGCTGCGCCTCGGCGGCCGTGGCCATGCTGGCGCCGTCGGCCGCCTCGCGCCGCAGCCACGACTGGAATTGCGCCACCATGCGCCGCAGCTCGCGCCGGCCCTGCACCAGCTGGCTTTCGATGGCCGACTGGGCGCTGGGCATCAGGGCGGCCGCCAGCACCGTCGGCTCGATCAGCGCGAACGGTTCCAGCCGCGCCAGCCGCGTCAGCAGCGAGCGCGCCTCCTGCGCCAGCATCCAGGCCGCGTAAGCGCCGATGGCCATGATGTCAGACGCCGTACAGGACGATTTTGTGGCCCTGGCGCGCCCAGCGGCCGCTGGACGGGCGCATGCCCGATGCGGGGCGCGCACCGGCCGGCGCCATGGCGCCCGCGCCGCTGCCGTTCTGCGTGGCCACCTGGCCGCCGGAACGGCCCAGCAGGCCGGGCGCGAACTGGCGCGCCGCCGCGCTGGCCGCCGCCTGGGCGACGGCGCGCGGGTCGCCATTGCCGCGCGCCTGGGCGGCGCGGTTGACCGTGTCGGCGGCCAGGCGCACGAACTGCCGGGCGCCCTCGAACTCGCGGTCTTCATTCGATGACGCTTCCGCTTCCAGGCCCAGCGCATTGCCGGCCGCCGAGGCCAGGCCGCTGCCGATCTTGGCGCCCAGGGGACCGCCGAAATAGCCGCCGATGGCGCCGCCGGCCAGGGGAATGGCCTTCTTCGCCACGCCCTTGAGCACGCCGCCGATGGCTTGCCCCACGGGCGACTTGATGATGCTGCCCGCCACCGAGGCCGCCTTGCGCAGGAAATTGCCGAGAAACTGCTCCAGTTCCGCTTCATTGCTGACCGACAGCAGTTCATTGGCCAGCTCCATTTCCTCGGCCTCGGAAAACATGGCGTTCGCGCCGCCCTCGCCGCTCCACTCGCCCTGGCCGAATTCGAACTGTTCCGCTTCGAAACCCGACATCTCCTGCCCGTATTCCAGGGTCGTACGATCTATGTCATGCATGATGAGCTCCTCAAAGTGACACCTCGGTTGACATCTCCAACAGACACCCCACTACCACCGCCGCGCGGCACGGCGCCCTCCCCCTAGCAGTCGGACACGACGATGTGCCCCCCTTCCCGGCGCCAGCGGCCGCCGTCCGGCGGCGGCACCCGCGCCGCCTGCCGCAGCAGGCCCGGCGCCAGGGTGCGCGCCACGCGCAGCAGGGCCGTGTCCACCTGCGCCTTCGGCGCGCGCGCGGCCAGGCCGCCCGCGGCGCCGTTCTGCGCCAGCTCCGCATGGACGGCATCGATCAGGTGCACGAGGTGGCGTGCCAGTTCGAATTCCTGGTCTTCGGGACTCAGCCCTTCCAGTTCCATGCCGAAGATGCGCGCCGCGCCTTGGCGCCGTGCCTGCGCCCCGTCCCCATGCAGGGGCAGCAGGGGTGCCAGTACCCGGTTCAGCAACTGGCGCAGCGGCAGTTCCAGCGGCGTGCCGCGCACCTGCCGCCCGGCCGCCGTGGCCGCCAGCTGGCGCCCGAGAAAGGCATCGAAGCGGGCCGGCGCCGGCACTTCCAGCAGCTGTGCCGCCAGCGCCAGTTCATCCTCCTGCTGCAGCGGCAGGGTGCCCGGTCCTGCGGGCAATTCCATTTCGGGACGATAGGCAAGCAGGCGGCTGGTCATGGCAGGCTCCGGCAATAGGAAGGCACGCGGCCCATGCCCTGCTATCGCAAGGGCCGTGCCAGCGCCGGACGGGGGAGAAGGGGGTATCGGCGGCGAACGGCGTTTCGCCGATGACGTAAAAACCATGGTTTCCGGCGAAGCGAGTTTCGTTGTCAAGATGAGCTTTCCAACAAGCTTGATTGGCGGGAATGATTACGTCGCCTATCCGCCACACTGGCCGCACGCGGCAAAAAATATTTTTCATTTGCAAAACACAAAGTTCCCGCTACGTCGCGGAAAATACCGCCAATTCCATGGCAACGCCGGGCAAATGAAAAGGTGGGCAAGATGCAAATATCGAACTGCAAACGAAATTCCAGCAGGCAAGCTCTACAATTATCGGGCCAGAATTTGATTGCCTGAAAGAAACTAAATGACCCACCCAATTTTGCGTCGCGTGCTGGCCCTGGCACTGACCGCCTTGCTGTCCGCCTGCGGTGGCGGCGGCGACAGCCAGAACAGCACCAGCCTGAAACCGGACACCCCTGCCGTGCCGCCGGCCACCGTCGCGCCCGGCGATCCCGGCGTGCCCGTCACCCCGCCTGGCACCACGCCCGGCGATACCATTCCGCCGCCGCCCCTGACCACGCCGCCCATCGCGCAAGCCGTCACCTTCACGCGCCAGGAAGCGTCGCGCTTCCTGGGCCGGGCCACCTTCGGCCCCAACATGGCCGCCATCGATGCGCTGGCCGCCAGCGACAGCGATGCGTGGTTCAAGGCCCAGTTTTCCAAGCCGCAAACCTTGCACCGCAAATATATCGACGCCAAATACCCCACGGCGCCCGGCAAAGCCGTGCCGACGGATTTTTATGAGTCGTTCTGGCAGCAGGCCGTGCGCGGCGACGACCAACTGCGCCAGCGCGTGGCCTTTGCCCTATCCGAAATTTTTGTCGTCTCCACGCAAAATGAGGCCGTGTGGCCGCTGACGCGGGGCGTCGCCAGCTATTACGATACGCTGGGGCAACACGCATTCGGCAACTTCCGCACCCTGCTGCAAGCCGTGGCGACCCATCCGATGATGGGCCTGTACCTGTCGCACCTGCGCAACCAGAAGGAATCGGCGACGCGCACGCCCGACGAGAATTTCGCGCGCGAAGTCATGCAGCTGTTCACCATCGGCCTGTACCAGCTGAACGGGGATGGCTCGCTGAAGCTGTCTGGCGGCAAGCCCATCGACACGTACACGCGCGATGACGTGAGCGGCCTGGCGAAGGTATTTACGGGCTGGAGCTGGGCGGGCCCGGACCAGGGCGCCAACCGCTTCAATGGCAGCGTGGCCGACCCGGACCGCGACTGGAAGCCGATGCAGAACTATGCGGCATACCATTCCACCAGCGAAAAACGCTTTCTCGGCGTCAGCGCCGCCGGCACGGCGGGTGGTGAAGCGGACATGGCGCTGGCCCTCGACACCCTGTTCAACCACCCGAACGCGGGCCCCTTCTTCGGCCGCCAGCTGATCCAGCGCCTCGTCACCAGCAACCCCAGCCCCGCCTACGTGGGCCGGGTGGCCGCCGCCTTCGCCGACAACGGTTCGGGCGTGCGCGGCGACATGCAGGCCGTGATCCGCGCCGTGCTGCTGGACCGCGAAGCGCTGGCGCCCGCGGGCACCAGCTTGCGCACGGGCAAATTGCGCGAACCGCTGGTGCGCCTGGCCAACTGGATGCGCGCCTTCGACGCCAAGGATGCCGCTTTGCAATACCGCATCTATTACCTGAGCGACCCCCTCTCGGGCCTGGGCCAGAACCCCATGAACGCCCCGTCCGTGTTCAATTACTTCCGCCCTTCCTACGTGCCGCCCAATTCGGCGCTGGCGACGGCAGGACTGGTGGCGCCGGAAATGCAGATCACGTCGGAGCCGTCCGTCACGGGCTACCTGAATTTCATGCAGGATGCCATCAGCGGCGGCGTGGCGGAAGAGCGCGCCGTGCGCGCCGACTACACGGCGGAACTGGCCCTGGCAGACCAGTCCGGCACCCTGCTGGACCGGGTCAACTTGCTGTTACTGGCCGGCAGTATGTCGGCGCGTCTGCGCGGGCAGATCCTGGCCGCCGTCGACAGCGTGCCCATCCCTGCCGCGACGGCCAGCAATGCCGCCCAGGTGAACACGATGAAGACTTACCGCGTCCACCTGGCCATCCTGCTGGCCATGGCCTCGCCTGAATACCTGGTTCAAAAATAAGGAAGCCGCATGTCCAACACTCCTCCTTTTTCCCGCCGCCGCTTCCTCGGCTCCATGCTGGGCCTGGCCGGCAGCGCGGCCGCCCCGTTCGCCCTCAACCTGGCGGCCATGGGCCAGGCCGCGGCCCAGTCGGCCGACGACTACAAGGCGCTCGTCTGCCTGTTCCTGGCCGGCGGCAACGACAGTTTCAATACGGTGCTGGCCACGGACAGCGCGTCGTGGACGGAATACCTGCGCCTGCGCAATACGGGCGGCAATGACTCGATCCACCTGCCCGGCGTGGGCGAGACGGGCGGCGTGCTGCCCGTCGTACCCGCCACCGCGCAGGCGGGCCGGAGCTTTGCCCTGCACCCCGCCCTCGGCCCCATGAAAGACCTGTTCGACGGCGGCCGCGCCGCCATCGTCGCCAACGTGGGCACCCTGATCCAGCCCGTCACCCTGGCGCAATACAAGGCGGGCAGCGTGGCGCTGCCGCCCAAGCTGTTCTCGCACAACGACCAGCAATCGACATGGCAGTCGGGCCTGCCCGAAGGCGCCAGCGTCGGCTGGGGCGGACGCCTGGGCGACCTGCTCGGCGGCGGCAACGCCAACGCCACGTTCACGGCCATCTCGGCGGCCTCGAATGCCCTCTTCCTCAGCGGGCGCCAGGTGCGCCAGTTCCAGGTGGGCCAGGCGGGCGCCGTGCCGATCCGCAATATCAGCGGCAGCGGCTATCTGTTCGGCACGCCCCTGGGCGTGTCGGCCTTGCGCGACATCATCGGCACGGCGGGCAGCGACATGATGGAACAGGAACACGTGGCCGTCGTGCAGCGTGCCATTTCCAGCCAGAGCGTGCTCAGCAGCGCCATGCTGCCGGCCGGCGCGGGCGGCGTGCCCAATCCCCCGCCCTACGTCAATCCGAACACGGGCGTGGCCGGCGTCAATCCGCTGGCCGTGCAATTGCAGACGGTGGCGCGCATCATCGCCGGGCGCGGCCCCCTGGGGGCGAAACGGCAAGTGTTTTACGTGACCCTGGGCAGCTTCGACACGCACGACCGGCAAAAAGTGCTGCATGGCGACCTGATGGCCCGCCTGGCCCATGCGCTGGCGTATTTCGACAGCACCCTGGCATCGCTGCAGGGGGCCGACGTGCGGCGCCAGGTGACGACGTTTACGGCGTCGGACTTCGGCCGCACCTTCAGCAGCAATGGCGACGGCACGGACCACGGCTGGGGCGCGCACCATTTCGTCGCGGGTGGCGCCGTGAAGGGCCGCGACATCTACGGCGCCTTCCCGGCGTCGGGCCTGGGCCACGAACTGGACGTGGGCTCCGGCGCCCTGCTGCCGACGACCTCCGTCGACCAGTACGGCGCCACCCTGGCCAGGTGGTTCGGCGTGGCCGACAGTCAGCTGGCCGACGTGTTCCCGAATATCGGCAACTTCGGCCGGCGCGACCTGGGTTTCATGACGACAAGTTAACCGTTCACGGCGATGACCAGGGTGGCGACGTAGCCATCGGTGGCGTTGCCCGTCACCGTGGCCATCTGCAGGCTGGTGCCGTCGGCAAAGACATTGTCCGTGGCATAGCTGATCTGCGCCAGGTTGCGCACGCTGGCCGCGTAGCCGCTGGCCGCATAGGCCTCGTTCAATGTTGCCATCGGGAACGTGAACTGCGACGTCTTGATGCGGTTCGCGGCGCTGGCCGCCTTGGCCACGCTGGGATAGACCTCGAAATGCACGTGCGGCATGCGGCCCGCGTAGCAGCCAGGAAAGATCGTCGTGAAGACGAGGTTGCCGGCACTGTCCGTTTCCTGTACGCCGCGCAAATAGTTTTGTCCCGTCACGCCGTTCGAATACAGCGAATACAGGCCGTCGCGGTCGCAATGCCACAGGTAGATGGCGTAGCCGGCCAGGGTGGCGCAGCTGCCGCTGGCATTGAGCAGCTGCAACTTGATGCTCAAAGGCACGCCAGCCGCCACGCCCGTGGCGCCGTTGAAACTGGCGCGGATATCGCTGCGCACCACGCCCGACTGGTTCAGCACGTTGACGATGCTGCCACCGCTCGTGTTCGTGCCATCGGCCGGATACGGCCCGCCCGTCTCCTCGGGGATCACCGCGCAGGCGCCCGTCGTCGGCGTCGTGACCGTGGCCGTGCCGGACGTGCCGGTGGTGCCGCTGACGGCGCTGGCGCCGGCATCCGAACCGCCGCCGCAGCTGACCAGGGGCAAGGTGGCGGCGCCGGCCAGCAGCCAGCGCAGGACCTGGCGCCGCTCGGCCGCCAGCTGGCGCATCATTTCGAGGTCGGATGCCAGACCGTGATCATGTAAGTCCATACATACTCCATCAAGTGGGGCAAGCCCGCCAGCGCCGGACTCAGGCTGGCGCACAGGAACAGGGCTTGCGTCGCCCGTTCCGAGAGCGCTTTCCTGGGGACAAGAGCGAGCTTGCGTTCCATGGTTCAGGCCGTTGTATTGACCAGGTTGCCGCTGGCGGACAGGCTGCCGCCCGCGCTGGCCGTGCCCAGGCTGCCCGAAAGCGCCTGCAGGAAACTGCTCAATTTGCTGCCGGAACTGCCGCTGCCGCTGCCCTCATCGCCGCCCAGCGCGCTGATCAGGCTGGCGAAGCTGGCTTGCAGGTCCGTCACGCTGCTGTCGGCGCTGTCCGTGCTATCGGTGCTGTCAGTGCTGGAGGCGGACAGCTTTTGCAGCAGGCTCTGCAAGTCTGACTCGATATTGCCGGGGCCGGCGCCGCGCGCGCCGCCCTGCGGCGGTCCGGCAGGCCCTTCGCCGCCCTCCGCCCGCCCGTCGGCGCTGCCGCCTTGCGCATGCAGGCTGCCCATCAGCTGGTGCAGGAAGGCGCCCAGCGCCTGGCCCGCGTCGCTGCCGCTGGCGGCGCCGGTGCCGTCGGCGGCCGTATCGCTGTCGCTGTCGCTGGCGTCGACGGACACGCCGATCGCGGACAGGGCGCTGGAAACGGCGTCCAGCAAGGCGCCGTCGTCGGGTTTGGACGGCCGCGTGCCGGACGCGCCGCCCGTGCTGGCCGTGCTGCCGCTGTTGCTGCTGCCGCCCAGGCGGCTGAAAGCGCTCAGCTGGCTGGCGGCGCTGCTGGAACTCAAGGCACTGATGGTCATGCTCACTCTCCTGTGGTTGGCTTATTGGGGACGGCGCGGGCCGGAATGGCTGTCGCGCTGCTGCTCGGCCTGCTTGCGCTGCTCCGGCGTCAGCGCGGCCAGCAATTGCTGCTCCAGCCGCGCCTGCAGCAAGCGGATCTGCGCCATGGCTTGTGCCGCCGCGTTCGCCAATGCGCCGGCCTGGGCATCGTCGTAGGCGCTGGAAGCGGCCAGTGCGTGCAGCTGCTCGTCGGCCTTGAAGGCGATCTTTTGCTGCTCGCGCAGCAGCGGCGCCTGGGCGTAGGTGGCGGCAAAGACCTTGTCCTGCTGCGCTTCGCTCAGTGCGATGCCGCGCAGGAAAAGCGGCAAGCCTTGCGCGCCGGGGAAGGGACCATGGCCCCAGCCCGGCGGGCCGCCATCCTGGGCGCGCGGCGGCGGGCCGTCGTGCGCTGGCGCCTGCTGGGCCAGGGCGACGAGCGGCATGCTGGCGGCGGACAACAGCAGCAGGGATACGGCAATACTCAGGTATTTCATCGGGCTATCCTTTCGTGGCGAACAGCCTTGATTGTCGACGTGGCGCATGTAAAGCAACGTTAGGCCCGCGTAAAAGCGTGTAAAGGAATGTAAGCGGGAATGTAAGCGGGCATGCTGCGCGGGCGCGCGCGCCCGCAATACGGGCAATGGGCGGGGAAACTGTGTAAAAGCGCGTAAAACGCTGCTGAACACCCCCCTTTGGCTGCTATCATCGGGCGATCTTCACGCGAAAAAGCACAGGCATGAGCAAGGTTTTGTTAATCGATGACGATGTCGAGCTGGTCGGCATGTTCCAGGAATACCTGACGCAGGAAGGTTTTGACGCCAAGGCCGTGCATGACGGCGAAAGCGGCGCGGCCGAAGCGCTGACGGGCCTGTACGCCATCGCCATCCTCGACGTCATGATGCCGCGCATGAATGGCCTGGAAACCCTGCGCCGCATCCGCGCCGGCAGCAACCTGCCCATCCTGATGTTGACGGCGCGCGGCGACGACACGGACCGCATCGTGGGGCTGGAGCTGGGTGCCGACGACTACGTCACCAAGCCGTGCACGCCGCGCGAGCTGACGGCGCGCATCCGCGCCATCCTGCGCCGCGCGCAGGCGGCGCCGCACGACGCGTCGGGCCTGGCGCCGCTGGCCGTGGGCCAGTTGACGATGTGGCCGGAGCAGCGCCGCGCCGCCTGGGCCGGCGCGCACCTGGAGCTGACGAGCACGGAATTCAACCTGCTGGAAGTGCTGGTGCGCCATGCGGGCAAGCCCGTCAGCAAGAACCAGCTGTCCGAACTGGGACTGGGACGGCCCATGGCCCGCTTCGACCGCAATATCGACGTGCACCTGAGCAGCCTGCGGCGCAAGCTGGGCAGCCTGGCCGATGGCCGCTCCTGCCTGCAGACGGTGTACCGCCTCGGCTACCAGCTGATCAAGGAATAAGCGTGGGACGCCTGTTCTGGAAATTTTTCCTGTGCATCATGCTGGCGCAAGTGACGGCCACCATCGGCATCGGCGGCACCTTCTGGCTGAAGAACCGCGCCGCGCAGCAGGAGCGGGCGCTGGACATCGATACCAGCCCGCCCGCGCAGATGGCCATCGAGGCGGCCAGCGCCACCCTGGAAGCGGGCGGCAGCCAGGCCTTGCGGCAATTTCTCGGCAGGATGGAGCGCATGCGCGTGTTTGCGGTCGATGCCCAAGGGCACGAATTGATGGGGCGCAAGGTCCATCCCGCCATCCTCGGCAAGGCGCGCGCCCTGCTGGCGCAAGCGTCGCCCCATGCCGTGGTGCGCGAGGCGCGCAGCAGCGACGGCGCGGCCTACCTGCTGTTCCTGCCCTCGTCCGAGCGCTTCCGCAATGCCGAGGCGGGCGCCGCGCGCGACACCCTCAATGCCGTTACCCTGAACGGCCCGCGCGCCATGGGCGGCGGCCCCCGTGCCGATGCCGCCGACGCCCCGCCGCGCGCCGGCTACGAGCGCGGTCCGCCACGCGAGATGGGCGGCATGCCGCCCGGCCCGCGCATGGACAGCCCCTACCGCACTTTCATTCCCGTCGCCGCCGCCATCGCCGCCAGCCTGCTGTTCGCCTTCCTGCTGGCCTGGTACTTCGCGCGCCCCATCCGCGACTTGCGGCAGGCGTTCGAGGCCGCCTCGCACGGCAACCTGGCGCCCCGCTTCCACGCCAGCGGCAAGCGCGGCGACGAGCTGACGGACCTGGGCCGCGACTTCGACCGCATGACGGGACGCTTGCGCAATCTCATGGATAGCCAGACGCGCCTGCTGCATGATGTCTCGCACGAGCTGCGCTCGCCATTGGCGCGCCTGCAGGCAGCCATCGGCCTGGCCCACCAGCAGCCGGACCGGATGGCCGCCTCGATGGAGCGCATCGAGCGCGAAAGCGAGCGCATGGATAAGCTCATCGGTGAACTGCTGACCCTGTCCCGGCTGGAAGCGGGCGCGGCGCAGGCGGGCGCCCTGCCTGCGCACAGCGAGGACATCTGCATCGCCGACCTCGTGCACGATATCGTGGCCGATGCCCGCTACGAGGCGGAGCCGCGCCAGATCGCCATCGACCTGGCGGGCGACGCGGCCAGCCTGGACGCCACCGTCACGGGCCAGCCCGAATTGCTGGCCCGTGCCGTGGAAAACGTCGTGCGCAATGCCGTCAAGCACAGCCCGGATGCGGGCACGGTGCAGGTGCAGATGGCCCGGCAGGAGGATGGCCGGCAACTGCGCATTGCCGTACTGGACCGGGGACCGGGCGTGCCGCCGGGCGACCTGGCCAGCATTTTTGAACCCTTCTTCCGCGCCAGCAACACCCAGCACAGCACGGAAGGCCATGGCCTGGGCCTGGCCATCGCCCAGCACGTGATCGGCGCCCATGGCGGGCGCATCGCCGCCAGCCTGCGCCACGGCGGCGGCCTGTGCGTGGAAATGCTGCTGCCCGTGGCGGCGCCAGGCTGACCTTCCGGCCTGGCCGTGCCCTCCTTATGCCTGCGTATCGATGATGCTGCCCAGGGTCGACGAGCTTGACCTGGCCGGACTCGTCGCCGTCTCGGCGCTGCCGGCCTTCCCGGAATCCTGCTGCGCCGCCTGCTGCGCGGCAGCCGCTTGCAACTGAGCAATTTGCGCCTGCAAGGCCTGGATCTGCTGCGCCAACTGCTGCTGCAGCTTTTGCGACGCCTCCGTCTGCTCGCCCTTCTGCGACTCCGTCAACTGCTTCTGTGCCGCCGTGATCTGCTTTTGCAGCGCCGCGATCTGCGCACTGCTGCCCGAACTGCTGCTGGCCGCGCTGACCGCGCCGCCGGAACCGATTGCCGCTACCATGATGCCTCCTGTCTGTGTCAATACCCTGGTTAACGGCAGGCTCAGGCGCGGGCACAGTGCTGCGCATGTAAAGCCACGTAAAGGCAGGTAAAGATGGCTGGACGCGCGTGCGCTTGCATACCGGCACGAAAAACTGGCACACTGGCCCCTCCCTCCCCCGATGCCGACCGCCGATGACCACGCCACTGCTGCCTGCCCTGCCCGACCTCGTTCCCCGCCAGCGCTGCGGCGTGGTCGAGTTTCCCGTCCACCACATGCGCGGCGGCACCTCGACGGGCCTGGTGCTGCACGCGGCCAGCGTGCCGGCCGATCAGGCCCTGCGCGAGGAATTGCTGCGCCACCTGATGGGCGTGCCCCAGTGCGGCGAACTGCCCGGCAACCGGCAGGCCACGGGGCTGGGACGGGGCGCGCCCACCAGCAACAAGGTCTTCCTGGCCGAAGTGGAGCAGCATGCGGGCCAGCCGCGCCTCGTCAGCACCCTGGCGCAGCTGGCCGGCGGCCATGCGGCCATCGACTGGAGCGTCAATTGCGGCAATATGTCGTCCGCCCTGCAGCTGTGGGGCCTGGACAGCGGCGTGATCGAGGCGCTGGCCATCGGCACGCACGCCGTCGACATCCGCAACACGAATACGGGCGTGCTCACCACCTCGCGCATGGAACGCGCGCCCGACGGCAGCTTTGCGGCCGCCGCCATCCCCGGCGTGCCGGGCAGCTTCCCCCGCGTGGACCTGTTCCTGCACGCCCCCGTGGGCGCCAAGACGGGGCATTTATTGCCGACAGGCAATGCGCAAGACCAGCTACTCGGCTACGACGTCTCCTGCGTGGACGTGGCCGTGCCCATGGTCATCGCCCGCGCCAGCCAGTTCGGCAAGACGGCGCAGGAGACAATTTCGGCACTGGAAGCGGACGCCGCCTTCATGCGGGAGATACGCCAGCTGTGGAGCGCGGCGGGACTGCTGATGGGCTTGCGGCGGCGCGATGGCGGCCTGATGACGCGGGAAGAGCTGGAACGCAGCGAAACCATCCCCAAGTTCTGCATCGTGGGTCCGGCTGAAGGAGAGGGAAATATTGCAGTACGCTACTTTACGCCGCAGACGGGGCACGCTTCGCTGGCCGTCTCGGGCGGCTGCTGCCTGGCGGCGGCCTGCCTGATCCCGGGCACGGTGGCGCACGCGCTGGCGCGCGGCGTGCCGCCCGTGGGGCGGGAGGCGACGGAAATTGCATTGGGGATAGAAAATCCTGCCGGCATCCTGGACACCACCATCGTGGCGCGCCAGCCTGAGGCGGCAGGCGGCATCACGATCGGCAGCGCGGCCTACCGGCGCAGCGCGCAAATCCTGCTGCGCGGCCATGTGCCCCTGTACCAGGCATCCGCCGCCCTGAAGGCATGGCTGCTGAAACAATTTTAGGGCAGGACTGGCGCCCTGCCCTTGCAGGTCGTCAGGTCTTGGGCAGGGTCACGCCCACCTGGCCCTGGTATTTGCCGCCGCGGTCCTTGTACGAGGTTTCGCACACTTCGTCGGATTCGAAGAACAGCACTTGCGCCACGCCTTCGTTGGCGTAGATTTTCGCCGGCAGCGGCGTCGTGTTGGAAAACTCCAGGGTCACATAACCTTCCCATTCCGGCTCGAACGGGGTGACGTTGACGATGATGCCGCAGCGGGCGTAGGTGCTCTTGCCCAGGCAAATCGTCAGCACGTTGCGCGGGATGCGGAAATACTCCACGGTACGGGCCAGCGCGAACGAGTTCGGCGGGATGATGCAATAGCCCTTGCCGGACACGTCGACGAAGTTGTTCGCGTCAAAATCCTTGGGATCGACGATGGTGGTATTGATGTTGGTAAACAGCTTGAACTCGTCGGCGCAGCGGATGTCATAGCCATAGCTGGACGTGCCGTAGGAAACGATGCGGTTGCCGTCGCGTTCCTTGACCTGGCCCGGTTCGAACGGCTCGATCATGCCCGTCGTTTCCGCCATGCGGCGTATCCATTTGTCGCTTTTAATCGTCATCGCAGGGGTATCTTTCTAGAATATCGGAATGGCGGGGGCGGCGCGCCTGGCGCAGGCGCGGCCCGGATGGCAGGATTTTACGCGAAAAACCGCCACTTTTGGCCCTTGCCACGCGAAAATCATTGCTTGTCAGCTAGTGTTTCGCCAGCAAGGAAGTGATCATCTCCTGCACCACTTGCGCCGTCAGTTCCGGGTTTTCCATGGGAAACAAATGACCGCCGGGCACCTGGCGGAAAAACGGGCCGACCAGCTTGCGCGTGGCGGCCAGGCCCGCCTGGCGGCATTCCACCGATGCCGTGCCGCCGATGAAGCCGATGGGCACGGGAAAGCCATCCTTGACGAGGCCGCCGATGTGGTGCGGCAGGCTGCGGTAGACATCCGTCTCCACTTCGCGCGTAAAGCGCAGCTGCACCCCGTCCGGATGGGGCGCCAGGCCGCTGGCGATGTAGTCGCGCAAGACTTGCGGCGCCCAGATGGCGAACATCTCCTTGGCGGCGAAGTGCTCATACGCCGCCTGCGCGTCGGGCCACAGCTTGCGCCGCCGGGCGGAAAAACGGGCGGGAGAGTAACGCTCGCCCAGCGCCGTGTTGCGCGCCAGGCGCACCAGCAAGGCGCGCCAGCCCGCCACCACGGGCGAATCGAGCAGGACGACGCAGCGCACCAGGTCGGGCCGCTGCTTGGCCACCATCACGCTGAGCATGCCGCCCAGCGAATGGCCGACGAGGATCACGGGCGCGCTGTAGCGGCGCTCCAGGTCGTCGATATACTCACGCACCAGCTCGGGCCAGCCCGTGCTGACGGGATAGGCGGGGTCGTGCGCATGCATGTCGAGCGCCTGCACGGCGTAGTGCCGGCCCAGCAGGCCGAACAGCTTGCGGTAGGTGCCTGCAGGATAACTGTTGGCGTGGGCAAAGTGCAGCTGCGGAAGTGTCATCGTGGAGCCGTGCCGGTGAATGCGATAGGCAATTGTAATGGCAGGCCGGCAAGACGGATCAGAGGAAGGCCTCTAATTACCCGCGCACGGGCGCCATGCCGGGCACGAAGGACGCCAGCACGGCGCCCAGCTCGGCCACGGATTCGACCACGCAAAAGGCGCCGTCGAAGGCGTAGCCGCGGTTCATGTGGTTGCGCAGGACGATGCACTCCAGTCCCGCCGCGTTGGCGGCGCGCAAGCCGCGCGGCGAATCCTCCACGGCCACGCAGGCGCCGGCGGCCAGGCCCAGGCGCTGCAAGCCCAGGCGGTAGCCGTCGGGCGCCGGCTTGCTGTCCCCGTACATTTCCCGCGTCAGCACGAAATCGAAGTGCGGCAGCAAGCCCGTGGCCGCATGGCTGATGTCAAAGTGCTGCGCATACGCACTGGTGACGACGCCCATGGCCACGTGCGGGCGCAGCGCCGCCAGCAGCGGCGCGATGCCGGGCATGGCCAGCCGGCGCGCCTGGCGCAGGCGTTCGCCGAACAGCTGCTTGCGTTCGGCCCGCAGGCGGTCCACCAGTTCGATGCCGTGTCCCTGCCCCAGCAGCACATGCCAGGCGCCGTAGTTATTGTCCAGAAACCAGTCAAAGAATTGCTTGGGCGTCAGGTCTATGCCGTAAGGCAAGAGCAAGTCGCGGTTGCATTCATAAAACAGCTGCTCGGTATCGACCAGCACGCCATCGTTGTCCCACAGCACGCCTTGGATGGTTTGCATGGCTTGTTCCGGCTCACAAACTTACTTGAAGAAGATGTCGTAAGACAACTTCACGATCAGCAGCACCAGCAGCACGAGGAAGAGGATGCGCACGAAGGCGGCGCCGCGCCGCACGGCGATCCAGGTGCCCGTCAGGGCGCCGAGGATGTTGCACACGGCCATGGGCGCGGCCACGGCGTAGACCACGTGGCCGGCGGGAATGAAGAAGGCCAGCGCGGCCACGTTGGTGGCGATATTCACCAGTTTCGAACAGGCCGAGGCGAGGATGAAATCGAAGCCGAAGACGCGGATGAAGAGGAAAATCAGGAAACTGCCCGTGCCCGGCCCGAACAGGCCGTCATAAAAGCCGATGGCGCCGCCGATGACGATGGCGAGGATGCGCTCGCGGGGGCCGATGGGGCGCGCTTCGCGCATGCTGCCGAAATCCTTCTTGATGAAGGTGTAGATGGCCATGATGATGATCAACACCAGCACCATGGGCCGCACCACTTGCTGCGGCACGTAGGACACGGCGGCCGCGCCGATGAAGGACATGACGAAGGCGCTGGCCACGGCCGGCAGCACCAGCAGCCACGGGATGTGCACCTTGCCCACGAAGGAGCGGGCGGCAAACGTGGTGCCGCAGGCGGAAGCGAATTTATTCGTGCCCAGCAAGGACGTCGACGCCATGTTCGGCATCAGGTTGAACAGGGCCGGCAGCTGTATCAGCCCGCCCCCGCCCACGGCCGCATCGATGAGGCCTGCAAAGAAGGCAAATAAACACAGCAGCGAGATGGTCAGCATGATAGGCAGCGGAAAATGGGCGACAGCGGCAGTATAGGCGCCGTGGATTTTTCCGGATGCAACTTCAAATTGCGGAAAACGCAATCAGGCGTAACGCTTGACGGAATGCGTCCCGTGCGGTCTACTGGCCTCTTTTGCCGGGAGCGCGCAATGTCGATGAAACTGATGTGGGAGATCCGCGCCTTTTGCACCGTGGTGGAAAAGCGCAGCTTCATCCATGCGGCGCGCATGCTGGGGCGCTCGCCGTCGGCCGTCACGCGCGCCATCCAGTTCCTCGAAGAAGCCATCGGCGCCGAGCTGATCCTGCGCACGCAAAAGCAGTTCACCCTGACGACGGCCGGCGAAACGTATTACGCGTCGGCCAAGCACTTGCTGGAAACGCAGGCCGAGGCGGAAGAGCAACTGGCAGAGCTGAGCAATTCGCCGCAAGGCTGGGTGCGCCTCTCGGCGCCGGAAATCCTGTCGCTGGGCTTCCTGCCGAAAGTGGTGGCGCAATTTTCGCGCGACTACCCGAACGTGTCGGTGGACATCCACTTCTCGGACAAATCCATCGACCCCATCCAGGAAAAGCTCGATTTCGCCATCCGCGGCGCCTTCCCCCAGTCCAGCGAGCTGATCGGCTATCCCCTGTGGAATTACCGCCGCTACATGTACGCCTCGCCCGCCTACATCGAACGCATGGGCGCGCCGGACGAACCGGAAGAGCTGGCCGGCCACGACATCATCATGCACTCGGCCCCCCGCATCCTGCGCGACTGGCATTTCGTCTCCGGCGAACGCAACGTGCGCTACCAGGTGCAGCCCCGCTTCCGCTTTACTTCCGGCATCGCTACCTTCCAGGCCGCCCTGGAAGGCGCCGGCATCGTGCGCCTGGCCAGCTGGCTGGCGGAACCGGCCGTAGCGGCAGGAACGCTGCGCCGCGTCTGCACGGCGTACCGGCTGACGTCGTCGAAGGAGCTCGACCCGAGCATCCATGCCGTCTACGGCACGTCGAGGATGGCCAAGGGGGCGCGGCTGTTTCTGGAGTATGTGCGGCAGCGGGGGCTGGAGATACCGGACGAGCGGCACGGCTGACGCCTGCACCGCAATGACGGGCCGCTATGCCATTATCTTGACAGAAACAGGCGTGTCCAGGACCCACGCCACGTCATAGATCGGCGCCTCGCCACGAAACGATATTGCGATGAGTTCCAGCGGCGTGACCGTGCCATACGCAATAAAAGTCTCCACATAGCCTTCGGAACCGACATGATGGTACGCCACCTCCGGCGTCTTGCTGGCCGGCATCATCCCGACAACGGCTTGTCCCTGGAAGCGGAAAACCAGCACGCACCCCTTCCTTTCCGCCTGCGAAAGCGCCCCCTGCAGTCACTGCGACAGCGTCACATAGGCAAAAGCGCCATGCAGCAGGCGCTGCGTCACGATGGCCTCGGCGCTTGGCAGGTCCGTCACGTGAAACAGATAGGGATGCTGCAGGCGAACGGCATCAGCTTGCCGCCCCTGCAAGTCATATGACAGCGTCTTCGACGGCTTGCCTTGGGAGCGGATCCGCTCCTCGAAACTGATCGCCGGCACGGCCGCCTTTTTCTTCCAAGCAAACAAGCCCATCTTCACCCTTTCAGAACAATCCAGGCAGCGCCGGGGCTGCCAACCCATGGCCGATATATACCATTAATGCAGTGGCGTCCGCTAGCGCCCATGCCAGTAGCGCGGCCGGCTGGCCCGGTACAGCGTCACATCGATATCGTCGCCAAACGCCAGCACCACCGCCCCTGCCACATCCGTGCGCAGCCGGCTGATGCCCAGGTCGCCATAGCGCGCATATACCTGCGCCTTCGGATGCTTGTAGCGGTTGCGGTGTCCCACCTGGAAGATGGCCAGGGCCGGATGCACGGCGGCCAGGAACGCCGGCGTCGACGAGGTGCCGCTGCCGTGATGGGGCGCCAGCAGCACGTCGGCCGCCAGTTCGCCCTCCGCCGAGCGGGCCAGCAGCTGCGCTTCCTGCGCCGCCTCGATGTCGCCGGCCAGCAGGATGGCATGCTTGCCGGCCGTGATCTTCACGGTGCAGCTGCGGGCGTTCGGTGTCAGGCTGATGTCCATGTGGCTGGCGGGCAACGGGTGCAGCATGGCGAAGTGCACGCCTTCCCAGGTCCAGCGCTGGCCCGCCATGCAGTGCAGATGCGGGCGCCGGGCTTGCCGCCGGGCCTCGATGGCCGGGTGGCCGTCGAACAGCGACGAGGCCAGCCAGCCCACGTCCACGTTTTCCAGCAGGGAGACGGCGCCGCCCGCATGGTCCGTGTCGCTGTGGGAAATGATGACGCCGTCGAGCTTGCTGATGCCGCGCGCGCGCAGATACGGCACGATGACCCGGCTGGCGCCATCGGCATCGAGGCTGTAGGCCGGTCCCGTGTCGTACAGCAGGCGGTGGCCGTGGGTTTCCACCAGCACGGCCATGCCTTGTCCCACGTCAAAGGCCGTGATCCACATCTGGCCCGGCGGCGGACTCGATGGCAAGGCCGTCAGCAGCGGCAGCCAGCCCAGCATGCCGGCCCAGCGCTGCGGCCATCCGCGTGGCGCCAGCAGCCATGCCGTGCCGAACAGTGCCCAGCAAAAACTCCACATTGGCGGCGCGGGCGCCGTCCACACGGCAAAGCGGCGCGCCCCCAGCCAGTCCAGCACCTGCGCCAGCATCTGCACGATGGCGTGCGCCAGCAGCAACAGCCCGTCGGACAGGGGCGCGGGCAGCAGGCTGCCCGCCAGGGACAAAGGCGTGACGACCAGGCTGATGACGGGTATGGCCAGGGCGTTGGCGACCGGCGACACGAGCGACACTTGCGAGAACAGCAGCATCGTCAAGGGCACCAGCCCCACCGTCACCACGTACTGTGTGTGCGCCCCCAGCGCCACGGCGGCGCGCAGGCGGCGCCAGCGTCCCGCCTGCGGCGGCAAGGGCGCCGTGGTGCGGCCCGCCGTCGCGTACAGGATGGTGGCGACGGCGCCGAACGACAGCCAGAAGCCGGGCCACAGCACGGCCCAGGGATCGAGCAGCACGACCACGCCCAGCGCCAGGCACAGCACGTGGGCCACGCTGCTGGCGCGCCCCAGCCACAGGGCCAGCGCCACCACCAGCAACATGTACAGGGTACGCTGGGCGGGCACGCCGAAGCCGGCCAGCAGCACGTACAGGAACGCCGCCAGGGCACCGGCCAGGGCCGCCACCTTTTGCGCCGGCAGCAGCAGGGGCAGCTGGCGGTCCGTGAAGAAGGAGCGCCGCCACAGCGCGCCCGCCCCCAGCGCGAACAGGCCCGCGATCATGGTGATGTGCAAGCCCGAAATGGAAATATAGGGTCTATGAATACATGAACTGGATCAATGTTCCGCGCCTCTCAGGCTAGAGGGCGCTGACATCCGTAGTAGCAGCGTCAGCTATATATCTTCACAACAATCAAATATGCGCTTAAAGAAGCGTATTAATGGGAATTCCTCCTTATCACATACAACTTTATATTTTCGTTCGATGCTCTTAAGAAGGGTCGTAATTTTTGTGTTTCCGGATGCCGATTTTTCCATTTTATACAGATTCATTTCCACGTATTGGTCTTTGCCATTCGCCTTAGCATACCATGTCGATGTAGCCTTGAAATCAATCGTTCCTTGAGAACTTTCCAATTCTACTTTTAACGGATGATGATTTACATTATTATTTTTGAAGAAAACCAAATAATTACGCGTGGCAGTTCCATGTAAGAAAAAATGCACATCAATAGAAAATGGATGAACTTTTCCATCTATGAGAATCTCATCCTCACTTGGATTCAAATTCTGGATTTTCCAATCAGGCTCAAGATCAACTCTTACAGATTGAGCGGAACTTTCGTGCTTAGTAACGACAGGGGTGACGGATGATGGCAGCGAGCCACAACCCACTAAGCTAAACAGGCAAAGCAGTTTCAATGCATGCTGTAACATGTCGCCCCCCCCCGTTGCATTACATGAGGTTATTTAGCTGATATAGTTTTCCAACCGACGGAAGGCTGGTTCCATCAGGCGCTTCCAAGTGAACGTTTGGGGCTAGGAAACGTACTGAATTTTGATATTGATCTTGCTTAATTGTGGCATCCATCACAATGCCCCAAAGGCTGCCAGAAACGTCGTAGTCATAATCTTTGTTAAAGACCGTTCCTTTATAATTAAATTCATTAGGTGTTTGGACAACTTTCATCATGGCATCAACAATTGTTCTTTGGTTTTCCTCACTCAAACCGAAGCTGTCCATGGTATGTTTGGTGTCACTGTACGATCCAGAAGCACCACCCCAACCGAAAAAACCAAAGAAACTTGCTCCACCAGAAACACTGGTCGTCTCCAACTCATCAAAGACGTGTTTCTTAGACGAATCCAAAAGGGAGCGAATGAGGTTGCTCAAGTTCTGAACATCTTCTGGTGTAACGCAGAGAATTCGCACCTTGAAATCGAGATCGATTTGACCGTGTGCCGGAACTGTGTAGATACCGCCGGTTACCTGCCCTTTTCCATACGTAGTGACTGCAACCCCACTTTTGCTGGAGCCTTCCAAGGCGTCCATTCGTTGAGGCATCAATTTAACCGTAGGCAATACAACACGGGGGCTTCTGAAATTTCTCGTCTGAACTTTCGTATCTCTCGTATCCATAGCGTCTAGTCCTATCAAGTAGAAAAGTTGTGTGGAATTAATGGGCGCTTATTACGCAACGCGACCAAAGCATCGTTGACACGGAGAAAATAATTGTTCAGCTTTGTATGATTTCGCAAATTACAAACCACACATCGAACAAATCGTCAACACCGGTCATTTTGACTACTTATTTTGTCCACTTACTCTCCAATTGTCACAGACACACTTCAAATTCGATTGCCTAAGGCGTGCATCAAGTTAACCGGGCGGTGCGATCCAGAATCGACGCTTACGATTCACAACAGCAAGAAAAGGATGCAGTCGGCGGGTAGGCGAACCAAAAATAGACATTCCCTTGCTTGAGAAAAACTTCACTCCACTTTTGAATGCTGATGGGAGGCAATAAAGGAATAGCGTGACAGAGTGAAATCAGGTATCTATGAATACATAAACACTAAACGAAGCCACTTCTACGATTTTCTTCCAATTAGTTTCTAAGGAACAAGTATCAGAGAGTCCGATTCAGTAACGCGCGCAGCCCTTGCAGAATAATCAACATATTGTTTTTCAGCTGCGGAGCGTTCCTGAATCCCGCCATGCATCGTTCCTCCTATCTCCTCCGAAGATATTGCAGAGAGCCATCCGCTGCCATCTTGCGTCTTGGCAAGGATGATTTTGATTGGTCCTTTTCCACTTATCTCAAAAGTAGCCGATTTCACCACTGCCAACTCATGTCCGCCTAACTTCATACTCGCCTCCAATGCGAATTGTTACGTTGATTTTTTGCTTGCCCGCTTACGCGGAGGTTTCTTTTGCTCATTAATAGGTTGTGATCCGAATAAGCCTGGCTGTATAGGGGGGTAAATCGTAGCATCTTGCGGTAAAAGCGCTTGAACATCAGCCAACAGTGTTGTTAGCTTACGAACCACATCTTCAACTTTTCCAGTATCCAATAATGGTAAAGCCTCTACTTTTTTCTCTTCCGAGGCTACTACATCGATCCGTGATTGATTTTTTCGATTTGCATCATCCGCATCGGCCAACCGAAGCTGGCATGTCGCGCCAGGAAATACCTCTATGGATACAAGCCTTGGATAAAGCTTCGGTAATTCACGTAGCCATGGCAAAGTCACACGTTGAGAAGCTATCCATTCATATTCGGCCCAACATATGTCAGCGCTAGGCGGATCTAGCTGCCTGAACCCAGCCCTAAGTTGGCGCTCCACAGACGTACAGGAACGAGCCCAGTGGGAATCCCACGCTGTTGGGCCGGCAAGACCGGCCAGAAGTCCAAACCATAAGTAAACCGCTGGGAAACCGGTGGCGTATTCGTCCAGCAAAGTTATATGGCTGGTGCCACCCCCGACGAGGAAACAAAGGCCTGCAATGACCAAAGGAATATCACCTCGCACATCTGGGTTTTTATTAATATAAGGCATGAAATTTTCCACCGCACGCTCAAACTCTAATACCCTTTCCTCGACACCACCTTGCGCCAAACGAGAGACGGAAATATCTAAATTCTTAAATAAACTATTAAATATTTTTGGTGAAGTCTTCGCCTCCGTTATTTCAATAATTTGACGAATCCACTCCTTCTGAAAAATACTACTTGCAAAAAAATCATTGACGAAATTCCAAGCCGACCGCAGCTCACGGACGCCAACTGGGCGACGAATGAATGAACGCTCCGATTCGAGCTGCTCTAATCTCTCAGCGCAAAGGTTAGATACTTTGTTATTCCGACCATAGAGGATATCTGATCGCGCTTGACAATAACTAAAGCTAGCAGTAATTCTAGAAAGCGGTAGCGACTGAAGTGATTGTGAAGCTTCGCCCTGAGCCAGTGTTTCGCCAATGATCAGAGAGGGCCAAACCAATTCTCGACCAAGAACTTGCACAGAATTTTCACAACCATTTAGTTCCGAAAAATCCTGCCAAGACAACAATCTCGCCACCTGGCTTAATGGGAATATTTCTGATGCAAAAGTAGCTATCCAAGCAAGAACCTCTTGCTTAGACCTATCATTAATAATTATTTGACTTAATACCCAATTATCTGGCCCTTGGGCAAAGCCAACATTTATCTCTTCGTCAGATTTTGGTTTAGCCAAGCCGTTACTCTCTGGAGCACTCCGCTCCAAAATTGATGGCAAATCTGTCTTGCGAACAGCAAACCATTTCATCGGGAATTCTTTAGAATATTGCATCAATATCTCCGACCTTTTCTTCTGCAAATGCGGACACAATAAATGACGGCAAACGACCAGTGTGATATACGCGCAATGACGTTTTAGCTCTAGTTACAGCCGTAAAAACTAACGTGCGCTTTCCTAAATGACCAACAAATTTTTGTGAATCTAAAATATGCACTGCCCTAAATTCCGTCCCCTTGGCGGAATGACAAGTCATTACGAAAATTCGTTTAGCTCCATCGAATTTTCTACTGTCAGAAGTATGATAACCAACAAGATCAGAAAATTCTGTTTCCCCCAGCACTTCTTGAATCCTATCTAATATACCATGCTTAAAGGATGGTACCAAGATGCCTATTGTCTCATCAACAAATGCTCTTAATTGGGTTCTTATATAACCGCACATCTTCTCCAATTGCTCATCAAAGCTATCGCAAGGTTCACATGAGGCCGTAGATGGATTTTTCTTTTCCGGATAATGACTAGTGGATAGCAGCGGACTAACTCCATCTGTCGGCGGCAATATTTTATCTGCGATTTTACATATTTCAAATCCGATACGATAATGATAATTCAACCTAATCGTATTAAAATCAAATTTTTCGGCTGAAGTTATACCTTCAGCCTGAAATATACTTTGGCGATGATCTCCCGCCATGTTCAACCGAGTTGTTAGTCGGGATAAAACTTGCAGTTCCTCAAACCCAAAATCTTGCACCTCATCGACGAATATTGAATCATAATAATCCTTGGGTAAATTTACCAAGGCTTTTTGGAGTTCTTCGATATACCAGTGGCGGACTTTTTCATACAATTCGTCAGGCTCACTTTTCAAAGATGCTGGAGAAAACTCGCCCAGCATACGTTTCGCCCACCATCGAAAAGTCATAATCGATGATTCTTCTATAAGCTGCTTTGGCCCAATCCCTGTTTTAATAAATTCCGCCAACGTGCGCCCATACGTCAAGAAAAGGATATTGGTTTTTCCAGCACTACTTAAAAACTTAGAACGTAGCAATAACAAATTCGTTTTCCCGCAGCCCGGTGGACCAACCAAAAGATGATTTCCGTCCGGCTGAAGAACGATCACTCTTTCTTGTTCGGGATCTAGGTCTTTCCGTTCCTTCCACCAACTTTCCTGCATAACCCCTCCCTATCTTAAAGCACGCCTTGCTCTGGCATTTCGCCTGATGCATGACAGTCCATTGCTTTTACCAATGCATCTGCCGTGGTATTTTTTAGCTCGTGGACCGCATTCGGATCATTAGGCACATTTATATCGATCTCAATAATTTCTTTATTTGGATCAAAGAAGTGAACTGGAACATTGTCATTATGCAATATTGCTTTCGATAGTAAAATACCCTTATGATCCTCATCGCGCCAATCAATCCTAAGAGATAGTCCTACAGTCAACCCAAGCTTTTGCAATTTAATTAAAATTAAAGCACTATCTTGAGGGATGTTGACGGATATTTCCTCACAAAGAACCTCATCGTACTCTTCATGCAATTGGAGTTTAAATTCTCTAACCAACGATGCGAAACAATTACGTCTAGCCAACAACACTTTACTTTTTTCCAATTCAATACCGACAGTATCTGTGCTGGAAATGGCACCTAGCCTATTACGCAATTTATCTCTAGAGCTCAATTTCGGCTGAAAATCATTCCAATTGACAACATTAAGGCGATGTGACAAATCTTTTGTCAGACAACGCATCGCTAAAGATTTAAGCCCCACATCCACATCCGTAATAGAATCAAATAAGGGCATAGTTCGGAGCACTGCCATTGCCACAACATATCTATTTTCTGACTTTATTTGATCAAAAAAAAGCGGTTGACGGGCAATTAGATCATGAAGCACTCCACCGATTTGGTAAAATGTCAAACCAAGCCAAAGTTCTGCACAAGGCTCAATCAAACGAAAAAGGTATTCTGGAGAACTATACTGCGCTGTTGCTATAAAAGGCTTCCTGCCCCCATGATCAGTTCCATCATAATCTTCTTTACTGTCGACCTCACGAACAACGCCTAAATCGATAAGAGTAAGTTTCTGAAAATCGCCAGAAACCATAACATTATGAGGTTTAATATCTCTATGCACGAGGTTAATATCGTAAAGATACCTTAACGCAACTGATAATTGACAAATCAGTCCAAAGATACTTTCACGTGGAATTCTATCTAAACATTTGCTTAGCTCGACGCCCTCCACGAATTCCATCGTAATAAAGCAAGTATCAAATTCATAATCAATACCAATAATTTCAACTAAACTGACACAACCATGGCCAATTAATTTTCTTTGCAAGTCTATTCTGTGGCGCTCAGCAGGGCCGTCTTTTTCGTCAAAAAAGGACGGTTCGTATACTTTAATAGCAAAAACATTCTTTCCATGAGTGTATTTGAATACGGCCGCAGAGCCTCCAGATCCGAGATCGCTGCCAATGTTGCCCCGTCGAGAGTGGGCAAACTGTTCCGCAAGCGTTCTTAACCGCTTAAGCTGAGCTTCCGGCATTTCGGGCATATCGACAACTTTCGTTACATTGAAGAGTTATCAAGCCTACCAGAAAAATGATGTTAGTCAACATCAAATGTTTACAAATTGCATTTGTAAAACATTGCTAATGAATTCAATAACTTAGAACCAATTCAAAAAAGTGTGTACTCTCAATGTGTTATAATTTATAGTAGGTATATTAATAACACTTTGAGATTTTAATGACTGCTGAAAAAAAGGCACCAGTTCTGTCTGAACAGGAATTTCGACGATCGGTCGCCACAGCCCGTATCCACGGCCAGGCGAACCGAAACGTAGCACTCCTCTACTTTTCCACAGCGCTTGGCCTACGCGCAAAAGAGATGAGCCTGCTCAAAGTAGGAGACGTACTCGCCAATAACGGAACAGTCAAAGACGAAGTTTTACTCACCAGGAACACTACAAAGGGTAGAAGGCAGCGTCTGATTTACCTCACAAACAAAGATGTTCGAAAAGCACTGATCGCTTATCTTCAGGAAAGGCGCAAAGAAGGTACGATTGCTCTCCACCCAGAAGCGCCTCTGTTCAGATCAAGAAAAGGCGGTAGTTTTACCCCTAATACAATGCAGATGCTCTTCAAACGAATATATCTCTGGGCTGGACTTGATCAGGCATCTAGTCATTCTGGCCGTCGAACGTTCGCGACATCGCTGATCGAGCGCGGCGCTGACATAAAAGCTGTATCAACCCTTATGGGACATGGGTCTATTGCTATGACTGCACACTACGTTGAAGATAATCCAGTACGCCTCCGTCGAATGTGTGAGGACGTCAAGATTGGAGTATAGACTGGCTACTTCCCCTCGCCAATAGTTGCCCCTTCGCAATTCCTATCTCTCACAGCGGACCGATCCTCGACGGCCAGCATTTAGACAATCACATAACTTCGCTAGTCCCGTTACAATTTTCCTATGTACATGCATGCCCATCTGTATAGATTAGCAACAGAAGCTCTCGATCCTGAGAGACAACTGATCAAGGAAATTTATGAACGACCAAGCTTCTCGCACCGCATCTCTGAACACGACAAGTAAGGAGGCACGGGACGACACACCGGTGGCGCGCATGACGTTGACTGAGGTAGACAATGCATTGATTGAACAAGAAAAGAAAATCAAGCTGAATGCTGACACTATCAAGGCAAAGCTTGCTGCAAACTCCCCAATCCCAACAGCAGTGATGCGTGAACTGTCGCGCGGAAACTCTCACAAAGCACGACTTGTAATGCGTCGTATCTCCTTGCTCGTTGAACATGGCGATCCATCCGCGAATGAACTGATTGAAAAATTGCTTAAAATTAAAATTTCTAAAAATTAATTTAGGTTCCTAGCTTACTGCCTGCGACGGCGCAGGCAGACGTTTCACTCAGAAAGCTAGAGTACTCATCCTCGAGCAAACTCAATTTTAGCGCACCGAGAACGTTTTTCTAGGCCGTTTGCCGGTCACGCACTTTGACATCATCCGCGCATAGCCAGCAATGTACAAACTCCCCCACCTGCCATTCCCGACTCCCATTAATATCAAAATCACAACACTGACGGTCTCGACTCGTCACCTTGCATATAGAAGATAAGGAGTTGATATATTGCAATTTTGACACTTTCTCATTGTTGCCTTAGTGCCATTATATTCTGGGGAATATTTCCCCTGTATAAAACCACTTCACGCATGAGGTACAGTCCTGGAACGCGGAGCTATCACCGACGATTCGCGACAATTTTGTAGTAATCTAGAAGCATGAAACCTACTGATATCTACCTCAAAATGATGTCCGAAGCACTGGATCGACTTTCTGTATGCGAAATCTACGTCGCGGCCTATGAAGAAAAAACGCACATCTACGATCTTGAGTCTGCTGCCCTGCAATTACGGAAGGCCATGGAAGCGGTTGCCTTCGCGTCGATTGCACCAAATGAGAAGATGTACGAGCAATTTCGTAAGAATGCTACTAAACCAGCTCACCACGGAAATGATTGGAGCGCATCATCAATTTTTCTCAATCTTGAGAAAGTAAACCCTGACTTCTACCCAATAGCACTTGGAGAACCAGTTAAAGAGCTTCCGGGAAAATTCGCATTTCAGGAACTCAAAGATGGATACATGGCGCGCAAACAATTCGAGAAATTCTACGCCCGATTAGGCAAGTTTCTTCATGCTGATAATCCATGGGGCAGCGAAAAGGGCTGGGATAACTTTGCAAAAGAGATTCCAAGCGTAGTCAGCAAATTGCGCACCCTACTACATTCGCATGCAGCATTGATCCAAACACCGGTATTCAGGGGAACTTGGCTTGTTCAAGCGCCCAGCGACGGCACCCCTCCTAGGATCATTCAGGCAACTGCGGATGGGCCATTCGCCAAGAAATGGTGAGCTGGGCGCTGTCTTCGCAAGCGCCGTAAGGCTGTCATCGTTGCGAATCATTCGCGCGCCGCAGATATTTTCCTGCCCAAAAAAGAAGTAATAAACATAGAGCTGTATGCTGATATCTACCTACTGATGACGAGAAAAATTTCTCGTCTCATAGAAGTAATAAACATAGAGCTATAGCTAAGTAAGTGCCCTATGAATAACGTGAAAAACCGCAAAAAAATTTTGTATGAAGACGTATCGCGTCGTATTGGATCATTTGCACTGCATTTGACAGTGAAAAAAATCATGCAACTCAGAGTTACCTGAAAACCATTTATACTCCCCATTCTCTGTATATAGAGTAGTAAAATTTACAATTATGTATTTTACACAACTACAGGATAACACCATGAACAAAGAAGAAATAAAATCGCTTGACGACTTGCAATTGTCTGCGCTGCTGGCCAACGTGCTGAATGAACTGAAAGGCCGCGATTTGGTTGGCCCCTATCAGGGTCAAGCACGTAGCTTTGCGGGCTACGTCGGTAGGCTGTCGATGGCACGCTTTGCGGACAACGTGGGTGTCACGGATGACTAAAACTGGGCTGGCTCTCATCGAGTCCAAGGAACTTGCGTAGAAACGTGGATGATCGATCCTCACCGATAAAATGCAAGATCTTTAAGTCCTGAAGATAGATGTACTCGAAGCATTGAAGAAAGATTGAAATGGCATTGAAGCTCACCAAGCCTGACGACGCGTACACTCCTAACCTGCAAGACAAGCGGGTTCAGAAACGTGTGTCGTCTGTCCTCGCTTGGTGTGACTCAAATCTGTTTGAGCACCAGCCTACAAACATTCGAGCTGTCACAAGCACAAAGAAGGGTTCGCCTTCAGCAAAAAAGCTGTCGATAACTGACGTGTTTGGCCAACAGCAGAACCCACTGTCGAAGTGGCTGCGCTACAACCTATTGATTCAGAGTGGCATTTACCACCCGGGCAAACTGGTATACGGTTATAGGCTTCGCGAGGGTGCTGTTGCACGTATCCGCTCAATGATGGGCGAAACAGCAATTGCACTCAGCGATTTACAGAAGTACGAAAAAAAATATCAGTATGAACTGGACACCCTTGAGTTCAACTATCGCGAGAAATCCGAGCGCCTCTGGCACGGACTACAGAACATACGCCGCAGCGAAAAGGAAGAATTCTGGTCGAAGTATCTGCCTTACGACTATGACATTTCTGCCTGCGCCCCTAATCTGTTGGCGCAAACAGCACGCATCGGTGGACTTCCTGCTGAAAAACTAGCCGGCGTGCAAAGGTACCTCGATGAAAAAGGCGCGTTTCGTGAACACTTCTCTGAGCTATCCGGATTGACCCTGCAACAATCAAAAGCGGTTATCAACAGCCTCTTCAACGGTGCCCGCCTGACCCCGTACTACGCCTGCTCCACGTTCGAGCTGTTGGGCTATAACCGCGATGCGCTTGACCGTATCAAAGCTGACCCGCAAGTGCAGGAAATGCTCGCGAGTATCAAAGAGATTTGGAAAATGCTCAAGCCGATTGTACAAGATGGTAATGGATCGAAGTGGAACATCTACTTCCGTCTTGAGCGCGAAGTCATCGACGTAGTGCATGAATACCTCCGCAGCACTTCGAACGCATTTTTCAGTGAACATGACGGATGGCGCTGCGCCAAACCGGTCGATACCGCTGCCTTATCCGCTCTAGTCCTGGAACGCGCAGGCTATGACCTCAAGTTCGATAAAAATTAGAACTGCTAAGCACGTTTTCAAGTAGACTTATTTTTTACACCGATTTCACCAAATCTATGCCAGTTGACCAAAATCCCGACGATCTTGATGACGAAGGTTCACTTAGAAATCTGAATCGATTCTTACGATTGGTCCGCGGCCAGGACGACCATTCGATGGTATTGTCTCTAGCGACCTTTATCGAGGATACGCTAGGCCGCCTTTTACTGGCCTATTTCAGAGACTGTAAGGCCACTCGTGAGCTGATCTCCGGATTTAATGCGCCAATTGGCACCTTAAGCAGTCGTATCAAAGCGGTGTACGCATTTGGTCTAGCAACTGAGGATCAGTTTAAGGACATGGAGATATTGCGAAAAGTGCGCAATCGATATGCCCATAATTGGGAAGGCGTTTCGTTGGAGCAAAATGACATTAGAGCAATGATAGGGCAGTTAAGTGGATACACCTTCGATCAAAAGCCGATCGAAGGTGGCGACCGAGAAAAGCTTTGGTCCACCTTGTCGAACGTTTGTGTTGAACTGCAGCTCTTCCTAAGTCGGCTTGAAGATGGCAAAATCAGGAAAGCCCCTGATGTAAGTCACCGCCTTACTGTCACGAAGCCTACAGAGGCACCACGCCCAATTCACCTGAGCTAACCCGCACCCAACCGCCCAAGAACTAAAGCGGTAGCTTAGGTGCGCGGTAGTTTGGATGACCTTCGGTTCGCTCACCTCGTGCGTTCGCCCAGAAGAATTTCGCATGGTGGCGATATACGCCTGCAGCCTCTGTGAGATCAAAAGCTGTCGCCATCACGAGCGAAAGAAGAAGGCTAACAAGCTCCAAATTGTCTTCGTAGAAGGCTTCAATTTCTTGATCGCTCGCATCCACTCTCGTCTCGCTTGACTGCATTGTTTGCCGATGCGCTAGGCGTTCATGCCGCAGCACCCGGAGCTTCTCAATCACGGCGAAACCTGATCCTCCCTCGGAATATTTCTGAACTAGCTTGACGACAGCGTCCCTCTTTGGCTTTAGGGCTTCCCTCATATACTGATTGACGCCATTCGGCGATAGCCCAGTACTGCCAGCGCGCTTAGCCACAAGCGCCTCAAAAAACTCCTTGTGACGCAACTTATCCGCGATATTGGTCATTCGGATGGCGCGCTTATCCTTATCCCAAAGCCTCATTAAAGCCATCAACATTTCACGTCGAAGAGACGACCGTACTATCTGAAAAGAATGCGTAGCGAACGAATTCCCCATCCGCTTGTGGAGGTCTTCATCATAGGCTGTTGGCTTCCATGTCTCATGAAACATGACGGCCATAACGATTTCGTCCTCTGCGGCTTTTACCGCTTTCTTCATTTCATCCAACTCTTCATCAAAGGCCATAGAAAAAATCTTTCCATTTTATCAATAAACTTCAACCTCATTGTATCACCTGAACCCTAAAGGGACTTTTTTACGCCCGCATCAACCGCGCATCTAATGTTTAATTTTGATGGCATTTGTGTTCGCATATATCAACAATCAGGTCTGGAAATCTCCCTTCTATCAATTCACGCTCTTTGAAAATCTAGATGAAGTTAGAAAGTTTTCGGGTCTCCACGCCTATACCTTTCAAAAACAATTGAAAAGATATCCACATTAACCCCTATTTGAAAAATTCCCACTCAAGCTACATTTAACATATTTTCATCACTATCCAGGATGACCTGAATCCTAGTCGTAGTTTAGGGCTATAACCTTATAGAAAGAACCTTCTTTAAGTCGAGAGGCCTCATCTGGAGACCCCAAAGAAGTTATAAACATAGCCATAGGCAGTAACTATTTCCAGAACTCAGAACAGGTCATGCTTCACCTAAAGTTACCAGCACCTTCGACGGATCTTCAAAATCTGGAAAGACAACCCGCATACTACCATTTCGGGCTTTAATAACAAAAAATCGTCCGATATCAGCTCTCGATGCATAGCGCCCTCGGATTCCGCGGCCTGTACGCAGTGGCTTGGTTCGGTAAGCATTAGCGATATACTCGTTAACCCTTCCCTCTTCCCATCCATTAGCAAGCAACTCACTTCGCAACGAAGCTAACTTCTCTGGCGCAATAAGTCTTCCTGCAGGGTATAATTTTACAGCCTCAATCAAATGCCGGATATTTTCGGAAAGCATAGACCTAGTTATTAACCGTTGTTCACCAGTAAGCGAATTAAGCGTTTCTATTGCATTCTGAATAGACTCAGCATGAGTAGAAATGTTATGCACCGTCGTCATGAGAGAAGAAAGTTCACGCTCTAAGACTATTTTTTCGGAAGACATTTTAGACAAATCTAATTCAACCTTTTTTATTCGTCGAACAATTGCGTCGGAACCTTGAGCGGTTTCGAGCGCAGATAATAATTTCTCTAACCTCGACTCACAATCAATTATTGATACATTTGTGGATACGAGACGTTCCGAGATATTCATTTCTCGTTTTTTATCAGCCTCTACTATTTTCGAATCATTGAGCAACATAGGAAGATCTATCGATGAACAAAAGGAAAGAAAACTTTTCTCAACCGCACTATAATCCCACTGAACTGCATAACATCCCAAGCCCCTTCTTGCACCATCACAAACGAGCACTTTTTTTGAAGGGCGACTAATGCCGCCACCATCCTCTGACCGAGTTCTTTTTGCTGAAGTGGTAGTTAAAACCATAGTGCTAGCACAATAACCGCACTTAACAATACCACTTAAAATATTTGGTATGTCGGTGCTCTTTTTCGCTCTCGCACCTGGAAAGCGGCGCTCCGAACGAAAATTTTTAAGAAGATTAAACTCTTCCTTTGTAATCAATGCCGGAAAGTAGTTTTTTATCGGTTCTCCCTCCGCAATATTCTCACCTCTGTTCCAAAGGCGGGGTTGAAATTCGCCATAAAGAGCATCACTATTAATTATTTTCTGAATATAAGAAGAGTGCCAACCTTTTCCATGACCAAAGGGTTTCTCACCCCTTTTATTAAGCATTTTTGCAATTACTGATTGCCCTAAGCCTGCTTTGTGCCACGCTAAAATCTCGATTACTAATGCAGCACGTTCTGGCACAAATAAAAATTCTGTTTTTTCTTCATTAAGCTTAAGCCAACGAGGACATTGAGCTGTAAGCTTCTTTCGGCCGATATTTGACCGCTTGGATTCCCACGCGGCAAGGATTCGGCGACTCTTCGTCACCGACTCCTCGTGTGCACGAGCCATTACGGTAATTGATATTATTAAATTTCCAAAGTTACTTCCGACCGATTCACTATTGTAAATCATGCGATCCGCCAAAGTCACTATAGTTATCCCATGGCTCAATATTGAAATAAAAATCTCAAGTGCTGCCAATACCTTGTCCCTCGACAGTCGATCTAAAGACTCGACTAAAAGATAAGAACCTGGAGCTATGCGCTTTCTTTTAATAGCCTCCAAAAATCCACCCAACGCACCTCGTTCTATATTAGATCTATCGAATGCGGAAAATCCCAGATCGTGCAATTGGAAATCACTATCTAATGTAAGGGAATTCTCAATTGCATACTTCTCAGAAAGCTCCAACTGTCTACGAAGTGAGTCTCCTTTTTTTTGTTCAGCCGTTGAAAAACGAACATAACTATATGCAACCGGCACGATCAACCCCCTAATGTAATAAAATTATTTCACAATTCACTTGACATTATAACATAATGCTTAACTTATGAAAATCCACTTTAAAAAAGTAGCACTATTTTTAAGTGCAAAAAAAGGGAATAGTTTTTCAACTATTCCCGATGTCTTAAGCTTTCAAATTTTTACTTAGTTAATCATTACCAATATATTTAAATTAATAATTTTTCAACTAAATTATTATCAACATCCTTCCTCTGTTGCACGCCCGAGAGCTTGCAGGAACCGTGTATCATTACCAAAGCGCTCTGCCATTTGAAGCTCATTCCTGAGTGCAAAAGCATGCTGAGAACACCGCCCACCCTTCGCATCAATACTATCAATCATTTGCCTGTTCGCTTGAGCAGGAGACAAAGGAACAGCTATAACTTGCTCTGTCACTTCATCCGCTTGAGCAGGAGACGTTTCGGGACTCTTCGATGTATGCTTCGGCAACATTGCCCCAATTATTGCCAAGCCCATCCATGAAAATGCCAAAATACGTATTAGCTTACTATAGCCACTTTTAAGTGTGAACCATGCCCCAACATACGGGATAACAACAATTGCCCCAATTAGCCACCATGACGCCTTCCTTTTAAATCCACTAGTCTGCGCATCGTTACTTTGCTTATCAATCACAATACATTTCTCCTTTTATTAGACACAAATGGTATGTCGCTGTATTACAGAAAAACCAAATACCAATATACAATTTCTATCGCAGGTAATTGAACTCACCACACGAAATATCAACCGTCAAAAGTTACAGCGCTTCTCCATAACCAAATACTTTCTAAAATTTCAGGTAGATGCTCAGTTACAGTAAGACATGTAAAGTAAATACCATCCACCTGTGCCATGCCTTAAATCAACTAAAAAGGTTGTGTGACAACTATATACCGTTATATTTTCGATGTAAACAGTTGATTAGCAACATTTTTAGTCGTTACGAAGAAAGAGTCGATAGACCACCATCTAAGTTGGATGAAAATTTGAGGTGGACATGGCAAACGAACTATCGATCAACAAGAAGATCGGCGATACAATCGCTCGTAAGAGGAAGATTGCAGGTCTGACACAAGAAGAAGTAGCTGAAGGACTGCGAATTGGTACCGAGGCTTTCTCTCGTATTGAAAGGGGGCTAGTCAGCCCTGGGATTTTCAAACTATATGAGCTGGCCGACTTGTTCAACTGCGGTGTCGAAACTTTTTTGATCGAAGGAAGTCGCAGGCCATCCGATCAAGCTGCATACATCGATCAAATGCTTATGCGCAACTCTGTTGTCGATAGACAGGTAATTGTCTCCGTTGTCGAAAAACTATCTAATCATCTCAAAAAAAATGGGCGGCAGAGAGAAAGTGACTCTTAAAGTTATGTATTCATAGACACCTTATCGAAATCAAATGGCTCACGCCCGTGCGGTTGAACACTTGCCAGTCCGACTGGGCAATGGCGCGCTGGTCGCCCACCACCAGCGCCACGATCACGCCCGCATACGGTTTTCCCTCCAGGCTGCGCAGGATGCGCGCGCGCAGCGCCGCGCGGCTCGCTTCCACCACGTTGCCGAAAGCGGGCACGAAGGCGGCCAGGCGCACGTTCGGCGCATCGGCGCGCGGCGGCGGGCGCACGTAGCCCGTGGCGCGCACGCCCTGCTCCAGCAGCCACGCCTCGTAGTCGAAGCCCTGCGGGTTCGCATTGCCGTGCGGACGCTGCAGGCGCACCGTCAGTCGCCAGCGCTCGCCCGGCTGCACGTCGCCCACCGCATTCGTCATGGCATCGCGAAAGCCCGCGTACCAGGACAGGGCGATCAGGCGCGGCACGGTCGCGCCAACGGCCTGCTCCACGGCAAAATTGAAGCGCACGCCCTGCTCGAAGCGGTACGGCAGGCTGGCGATGGTACCCGTGACGGTGACGTCCCGCCCCTCGTCGGCCAGCGCCAGCTGCGGCGCAAGCGCGGCCTGGGCCAGCCAGGCGGCCCAGTAAAAACCCAGCCCGGCACCGGCAATGAGCGCGACTACGCAGCGCCAGCGCGCGCAAGGCCGCAGCAGCACAGCGGCCAGCATGCCCGCCCCTGCGCTCGCCAGCAACATCCATCCCGCATGCCGCGGCAAGCTTGCCTGCGTCTGCAGGCAGGCGGCGCCGGCGACAAAGCCGAGTATCAGGATGCGCATGAGAAGGCAGGATCAAGGCAGAATGGTCGCGCGCGGCGAAAGGACTCAGCTACTATGATCGCGTTCCACTCTTTGCCGTCTGATCTGGCGCAATGCTGGCGTGGATAAAACCGTTCGTCCATGCAGTGCTCCACGGCAGTAGGTGTCACTTTTCGCATGCGGAGATGGCCATCCGGCGCCAAGCCGCCATGACTGTGCGAACCTTGTTTACCCCCACTGACTGCGGCCGACACCTATCTTTCATCAAAGGCAACCAGCCTGATACCGGCCGTGGACACGCCATTGCACATGCTCGACCTGGCCTGCGCGCGGCACGCGCCCGCGCCGCGTGCACATCCGGCAGCCTGAGCGCGCCGCCACCGCCCGCCGCCATCGACGGTATAATCGGCCTCGCTTATTTCAACACCCAGGCACGACATGACTTCCTCCGCACTTCCTCCCGACACTTCCACCGACCTTACCGACAGCACCGAAGACAATAACGACGCCACCCTGGTCGCGGAACTGGGGGAACTGGCCGAGCATGTCCGCCTGGTGAAAATGGAAGGCCGCGTCTTCGTGCGCTTTTCCGGCGTCGTCAAGGCGGGCGGCCTGCGCGTGCCGTATGCGCTGGTACCAAGCCAGGGCGTGCTGGCGCGGCCGGCGAAGTGGCGCAAAATGGACCGCGAGACCCGGCTGGCCCTCGTGCGCGAACGGGCCAGCGCGGCCGTCTTCGAGGAGCTGCGCCAGCACGTGATGGACTTCGTCGCCGATATCGCGGGCCAGTGCGAGGACGTCGAAGCCGACCCGATGCTGTTCCTGCACACGCTGGGCGACATGCAGACGTCGGAGCCGGCCGGCATGGTCTTCGACCGCATCCGCCAGCGCTTCAACCACGCCATCGAGCGCCAGCAGGAAGAGCAGCACGCGGCGCGCACGCGCCAGAGCATCAACCTGGCCGAATATCCCGCCTCGTTCGAGATGGCGCGCCGCCTGCCGCGCCGCTTCATCGCCCTGCTGGGGCCCACGAATTCCGGCAAGACGCACCGCGCCATGGAAGCGCTGGTCAAGGCAAAGAGCGGCATCTACCTGGCGCCATTGCGCCTGCTGGCCCTGGAAAACTACGAGCGCCTGCAGGAAGCCGCGCCGCACGGCAAGCCGCTGGCCGTCAGCCTGATCACGGGCGAGGAGCGCCGCGTCGTCGACGGCGCCACGCACATCGCCAGCACGGTGGAAATGCTGGACACGAAAACCGTCGTCGAGGTGGCCGTCATCGATGAAATCCAGATGCTGGCCGACCCGGACCGGGGCGCCGCGTGGACGGCCGCCGTCTGCGGCGCGCCCGCCCACACCGTCTACCTGGTGGGGGCGCCGGAAGCGCGGCGCGCCATCGAGGCGCTGGCCGAGCGCCTGGACTGTCCGCTGGAAGTGCACGTATTGAAGCGCATGGCGCCCCTGTCGATGGAGGCGACGGCCGTGCGCAAGGTGCGCAACCTGCGCCGCGGCGACGCCGTCATCGCCTTTTCGCGCCGCGAAGTGCTGATGTGGCGCGACATGATCACGGAAACGGGGCTGTCCGTGGCCACCGTCTACGGCAACCTGTCGCCCGAGGTGCGGCGCGCGCAGGCGCAGCGCTTCCGCGACGGCACGGCCGATATCGTCGTCGGCACGGATGCCCTGGCGATGGGCCTGAACATGCCGATCGCGCGCATCGTCATGACCACCAGCGTCAAATACAACGGCCGCGAAGAGGAAGAGATTTCCGCCGCGCTGGCGCGCCAGATCGCCGGGCGCGCGGGCCGCTACGGCGTGCATGAAGAGGGACTCGTGGCCGGCTACGACAACGAGACGCATGAAGTCATGCGCGCCCTGCTGAAGGAAAAGCTGCATCCGCTGAACACCAGCGGCTTCGCCGTGGCGCCCTCGCTCGAGCATCTGCACCGCATTTCGTCCGTCACGGGCGAGCTGTCGCTGTCCAAGCTGCTGCGCCGCTTCATCCATAACATCGACGTGCCGGACGGCTTCTTCTTCCCGCGCATCACGGAAGACCAGAAGGAGCGCGCCGTCTGGCTCGACACCCTGCCCCTGTCCGTGGCCGACAAATTTACCTTGTCGCTGGTGCCGATCTCCAGCAAGGTGCCGTCCCTGCAGACGGCGTGGGAGCACTGGGCGAAGATTCTGTCGCAGGGCAAGGCGTCCACCCTGCGCCAGCACGCGTATGGCGGCGGCACGCAAAACCTGCAGCAGGTGGAAGACACCTGCCGCTACTACTCCGCGTATGCCTGGCTCAGCTACCGCCTGCCGGAGTTCTTCCCCGATATCGCCGTCGCGCAAAACCTGTCGCGCGACGCCTCGGAACGGGTCGATTCCATCCTGCGCGCGCACAATGCGGCCTCGCGCGGACGTTCGAAGAAGTTCAAATAGGCCCTAGCGCAGTTCCCAGAACCACACCTCGGCACACGTCCAGTAGCATTCGGAACCGCACACCTGCACGCCCGCCGCCGGCAGCAGGATGTCGATATGCCCGCCCGCGCCGCCCAGGTAGCCGGGAATGCGGAAAAAGGCCACGAGGCCCTTGCGCTGGCCGATGCCGGCGACGGCCGCATCGCGGGCGAATTTTTCGGGCGCGCCGAACATCGCGGGGCTGGCCAGCATGTGCGCCAGCCTGGCCTGTCCCGGCTCGATCAGCGCGCCCTTGAACGGCCCCTTGCGGATGGCCATGCGCCCTTTCAGCTTGATGCCGGCCTTGATCAGGGCCAGGCTGACGCGGATGGCGCAGGTGTTGGCGAAGCTGTCCTTGCCGACCAGGTCTTCCCAGCCGATTTCGCCGAACAGGGTGGCCTGGTCGACGGCGGCCACGCTCGGATAATTTTCGCGCAGCTTGATGAATGCAGGTTTCACGTCAGCCTCCCTTCGGTGGTGAAGCGGAACAGGGAAAATGCCGCGCCAGGATGGCGACGACGAGGATGGCGGCATCGCCCTGGCGCGCGCGGACGGGCAGCCGTTTCAGTTCGGCGATGACCTGCGCGTCGATTTCCACGGTTTTGATGCGGCCCGTGTCACACCACTGCCTGCCCTGCCCCGCATCGGCCACGCCGGCCAGGTAGCCCCTGGCATAGCGCTGCCTGAGCAGCATGGCGGGATCGGCAGCCTGCCGCGCCGGCGGTGTCTCCCGGTAATCGGCGATCAGCTGCTCGGCGCTCAGGCGCGGCGCCGGCGGGTAGGCGGCGCCCTGCCCGCGCGCGTTTGGCAGGCACAGGCACAGCGCGATGAGCAGCAAGGGGACATGCATGGCCAGCCCTGGTGAATGGGGAACGTCTGGCCGATTGTAGGAGGATGCGCCAGACCCGCACTGAGCGAGGTCAAGCACAGGTCGGGTAGGTCGGATCCGCGCGTCCGAAGGCGCGCGTCATCCGACGGCATTGCTGGCGCTACGGCTGTTGTCGGGTTAGGGCTTGCCCGGCGCCGCATAGTGCAGCTTGAGCACCAGGCCGTTATGGTCGTCGGCCATATAGATATCGCCATCCTGGCCCTGCTTGACGTCCACGGGCGCGCCCCTGCCCTGCTTGCCCTTGCGCTCCCAGTTGCCGATCAGCTCGACGGACTTGCCCAGCGGGGCGCCGGCCTGGTCGGGCAGCAGCGCCACCAGGCGGTGGCCGTTGGCACGGTAGCCGTGGTAGCCGATGATCAGGCTGTTTTTATACAGCGCGGGAAAGCGGCTGGCCGTATAAAACGTCATGCCCAGGGGCGCGGCGTGCCCGGGCAGCAGGCGCCGGGGCGCCACGTACCTGGCGGCGCAATTGGTTTTCGGGTATTCGGGGCTGGCGACGTTGTCGTCGTAGCAGTAGGGCCAGCCGTAGTGCTGGTCGGCCTGGATCAGGTTCAACTCCTCGTGCGGCAAGCTCTCGTCGCTTTTCAGCTGCGGCATGGCCGCCTGGATGGCGTCGCGCGCGTTTTCCGCCTGCCACAGCTCGCCCGTGGCCGGGTGAAAGGCCAGCGCCATCGAATTGCGCAAGCCGCGCGCATGCGTGCGCCAGCCCGCCACCGTACCGGCCGGCCAGGTCATCTTGTATTCGCGGATGGCGCCCAGCGCTTCCGGGCCTTCAGCCGAGGCGCACGGCTTGGCGGGATCGGGCGCCTTGCCGTCGTTCTCGCAGTGGTCGGTGCTCGAACCCACGTTGACGTACAGGTCGCCCTTGGGGCCAAAGCGCATGTTCGTCAGCAGGTGCAGGCCCAGCCCCGGCAAGGCCGGCGTCGTGGCCGTGCCGCCGATGATGTCGGTGATGGCGCGGGCGGGGTCGCGCAGGTCGAAGCGGAAGATGCGCCCCACCACGCCCACGTAGACCATGCCGTCCGGGCCCTGCACGATGCCGTTCGGGCGATCGAGTTTGTCGAGCAGCAGCTTGCGTTCGTAGCCGGCGCCGGCCGCCTTGCGCTGCAACAGCCATAGCTTGCCCTGCTTCGGCGTCCATCCCGCCATGTCCGTGACGAGGATGTCGCCATTCGTCAGCGGCAGCACGCCACGGGGGAATTTCAGGCCGTCGGCCAGCACGGCCACGCAAAAGCCGGTCGGCGTGGTAACGTCGAGGCGCGGCATGCCGTCGCACAGGGCGACGGGCGCCGCCAGGGCGGGAAGGACTGCGCCGGACAGGCAGGCGGCCAGGGCGCCTGCGATCATCTTCTTGTTCATGGTCTCATTCCATCAGGGGTAGTCGGGGCAGCACGGCGCGGGCATTGGCGCTGGTGGCAAGCGCCACCTGTGCAATATCCAGGCCGCGCAGTTCGGCCAGCACGGCGCCGATGCGCGGCAATTCTTCGGGGCTGTTGCGGCCAGGGTGGATCCAGCTGGGGGAAATATCGGGCGCGTCCGTCTCCAGCACGATGGCGTCCAGTGGCAGGTCGGCGGCCATGCGGCGTATCTGCAGCGCGCGCGTAAAGGTCATGGCGCCGCCGAAACCCAGCTTGAAACCGAGGGCTATATAGCCCTGCGCCTGCTGGAAGCTGCCGTTGAACGCATGCGCAATGCCGCCGTTCGGGCGGATCTGGCGCGCGTGCTTGAGGACGATGTCCTGCGAGCGGCGCACGTGGGCCAGCACAGGCAAATCGAAGTCGCGGGCGATTCTCAGCTGCTCGCGCAAAAAATGCTCCTGCTTGGCGCGCATGGCCGGCTCGCACAGCATCGGGAGGAAGAAATCGAGGCCGATCTCGCCGATGGCGACAAAGCGCGGGTCGGCCATGGCCGCTTCCACGACGGCGCGCAGGGCGATCAAATCGTCTTCCGTGGCCTGCGGCACGTAGATCGGGTGGATGCCCAGCGCATAGCAGGCATTGGGCGCCGCTGCCGCCAGGTCGCGCACGATGGCGAAATTGGCCCGTTCGACGGCGGGGATGACGATCATCGCCACGCCCAGCTGCTGCGCCCGCGCCGCCACCTGCAGCGATTCGCTGCCGAATTCGTGCGCGTCGAGGTGGCAGTGCGTGTCGATCCACATGGCGGACTCCCAGTATTGCTCAGTATTGATAAGGCTGCAGTCCTTCGTCCGTCAGGCGCAGCACGCGGTCGCAGCGCTTGGCCAGTTCGATATCGTGGGTGACGATGACGAAGGCCGTGCCCAGGGTGCGCGACAGTTCCAGCATCAGGTCGAAGATCTGTTCGGCCGTGGCGTGATCGAGGTTGCCCGTCGGTTCATCGGCCAGCACGCAGGCCGGCTGCGTGACGAGGGCGCGGGCCAGGGCCACGCGCTGGCGCTCGCCGCCCGACAGTTCGCCCGGCGTGTGCGTGACGCGCTTGGACAGGTTCACGCGCGCGAGGATCTGCTGCGCCAGCTCGGTGGCCGGCGCGCGCTTCATGCGGCGTATCATCAGCGGCATGGCGACGTTGTCGAGCGCGGAAAACTCGGGCAGCAGGTGGTGGAACTGGTAGACGAAGCCCAGCGAGGCGTTGCGCAAGTCGCCGCGCGCCTTTTCGCTGAGGGTGGCGAAATCCTTGCCCAGCAGGGCCACCTTGCCGCTGGTGGGCGTATCGAGGCCGCCCAGCAAGTGCAGCAGCGTCGACTTGCCGGAACCGGAGGCGCCGACGATGGCGACGCGCTCGCCGCGGTGGATGTCGATGTCGATGCCGGCCAGCACCTGCACCTTGTAGCTGCCCTGCGTGAAGGTCTTGCCCAGGCCGCGGCAGGAAAGCACGGCGGAATCGGCGGAAGCGCCGTTGGAAGCAGGTTTGTTCAGATCGGTCATGGTAGTCGTCAGTGGATTATTCATAGCGCAGGGCTTCCGCAGGTTTGACGCGGGCGGCCCACCAGCTTGGGTACAGGGTCGCCAGGAAGGCGAGGATCACGGCAAGCACGCCGATCTTGGTGACGTCGGGCCAGCGCAGGTCGGACGGCACGGTGCTGATGAAGTAAATGTCCTTGGAGAGGAACTGCACGCCCAGCAGGTGTTCGATGAAGGGCACGATGACGTCGATGTTCATGGCCACCAGCACGCCGCCGCCCACGCCCAAAATCGTGCCCAGGATGCCCACGAGCGCGCCCTGGATCATGAAGATCTTCATGATGGAGCCGGGCGAGGCGCCCAGGGTGCGCAAAATCGCGATATCGGCCTGCTTGTCCGTCACCGTCATCACCAGGGTCGAGACGAGGTTGAACGCGGCCACGGCGATGATCAGGGTCAGGATGATGAACATCATGCGCTTTTCCGTCTGCACGGCGGCGAACCAGTTGGCGTTCAGCTTGGACCAGTCGCGCAGCCACAGGTCGCCCGGCATGCTCTTTTTGAGTTCCGCCGCCACTTGCGGCGCCTGGTTCATGTCGGCCAGGCGCAGGCGCAGGCCGGACGGGCCGTCGATGCGCAGCAGGCGCTGGCCGTCTTCGATATTGATGAAGGCCAGGCCGGCGTCGAATTCATTGTGGCCCGCCTGGAAGATGCCGCTGACGGTGAAGCTGCGCATGCGCGGCAGCACGCCGGCCGGCGTGACCTGGCCCTGGGCCAGCATCAGGGTGACTTTCTCGCCCAGGTTGACGCGCAGGGCGCGCGCCAGCTCGATGCCCAGCACGATATTGAAGGTGCCCGGCTGCAGGGCCTTGAAGCTGCCCATGCGCGTCTGGCCGGCGATGTCGGACACGTTCGGCTCTTCCTCGGGCAGCACGCCGCGCACGATGGCCGGGCGCAGCGCGTCGTCGCGCAGCAGCATGCCTTGCGTTTCGACGAAGGGCGCGGCGCCCTTCACGGCCGGATTCTTGAACGCCTGCGCCGCCTCGGCGCGCCAGTCGGGCATGCTGCCGCTGTTGTCGAACACTTCCACGTGGGCCAGCACGGACAGCATGCGGTCCGTCACTTCCTTCTGGAAGCCGTTCATCACGGACAGCACGACGATCAGCGCCGCCACGCCCAGGCCGATGCCGGCCATGGAAATGAGCGAGATGAAGGAGATAAAACTGTTGCGGCCACTGCGCTTGCCGGCCCGCGTGTAGCGCAGGCCGACCAGCCATTCGAAGGGAAGATTTTTTAACATGCTCATTAATTCGTTAATTCTTATGTATGCAACATATCATCGCGTTAGCCCGTGCAACGAAGGGCTGGGGTCAGACCCGGCGGGTCAGACCCCGGTTTTACAAGCCGCTTACTCGTAGCGCAGCGCCTCGGCCGGCTTGACTCTGGCGGCGCGCCAGCTCGGGTAGATGGTCGCCACGAGCGCCAGTCCAAAGGCGATCAGGCCGATCTGCGCCACGTCCAGCCAGTGCACGTCCGACGGCACGGCGCTGATCTGGTAGATTTCCTTGGAAATGAAGTGCAGGCCGAAGATGCCTTCGATGAAGGGCACGATGACGCCCACGTTCAGCGCCAGCAGCACGCCGCCGGCCACGCCCAGGGTACTGCCCAGCAGGCCCACCAGCGCGCCCTGGATCATGAAGATCTTCATGATGGAGAACGGCGAGGCGCCCAGGGTGCGCAGAATCGCAATGTCGGCCTGCTTGTCGGTGACGGACATGACCAGGGTCGAGACGAGGTTGAACGCGGCCACGGCGATGATCATGCTGAGGATGATGAACATCATGTTCTTCTGGCTTTGCACCAGCGCATACCAGCTGGCGCTGGCGCGCGACCAGTCGCGCATCCACAGCTGGCCCGGCATCGACGCCTTCAGCTCGCGCGCCACCCGCGGCGCCTGGTTCATGTCGTGCAGGCGCAGGCGCAGGCCGGACGGGCCGTCGAGCAGCAGCAGTTGCTGCGCATCCTGCATGTTGACGAAGGCCAGGCTGCCGTCAAGTTCATTATGACCTGCCTCAAAGATGCCGGCCACCTTGAGCGCGCGCATGCGCGGCATGACGATGCCGTTGGCCGGGTCGCCCGCCTTCGGCTCGCGTTCCAGCATCAGGGTGACGTTCTGGCCCACCTGCACGCCCAGTGCCTTGGCCAGGTCGATACCGAGCACGATGTTGTAGGAACCGGGGGTCAGCGCATTGAAACTGCCCTGCTTCATCTGGGAGGCCACGCTGGAGACGGTGGCTTCCTGCTGCGGCAGCACGCCGCGCACGATGGACGGGCGCATGGTTTCGTCGTTGAGCAGCATGCCCTGGGTTTCCACGAAGGGCGACACGGCTTTCACCTGCGGGTTGGCGTAGGCGGCGCGCTCCTGCGCCTGCCAGTTGGGCATGGAGCCGCTGGTGTCGAACACCTCGACATGGGCCAGCACCGACATCAGGCGGTCCGTGACTTCCTTCTGGAAGCCGTTCATGACGGAGAGGACGACGATCAGGGCGGCCACGCCCAGGCCGATGCCGGCCACGGAAATGAGGGAGATGAAGGAAATGAAGCTATTGCGCCCGCTGCGTTTCCCGGCGCGCGTATAGCGCACGCCGACCTGCCACTCGAAGGGAAATTGTTTGATGATGCTCATGCGCTCCCGCGACAACGATGATATGCGAGCGCGCAGTGTGCCACACAATGGGCATTTCATGCATCAACTCTGCGTCATCTCTGTGTGAAACCGCGCACGCCTGCCCTATTTTGCCTCCTGCGCCAGGCCGAAAACCCGCAACAGCTGCCCCGCCAGCGCATATTGCCGCATCTGCGCCAGGGTCAGACGGTGCAGCTGGTCGATGCGCCGCTGCTGTATCGTGAAATACGTGTCGCGCGTCTGGATGATCTGCTGCAGGTTGCGCCGCCCCGCTTCGTACTGGATGGTCCCGCCGCGCACGACGAAGGCCATCTTCTTTTCCTGCTCGTCGAGCAGGGCCAGGGTGCGCTGCGCATTGGCGATGCGCGGCAGCATGCTGGCCAGGTCGGCGCGCGTGCCCTGCTCGGCGCGCGCGACGTCCGCCTCGGCCGCCTGGGCGCGGCTGATGCTTTCGTCGCGCTGCGCCAGGCTGCCTCCGCCCAGCGGGATTTCCCAGGAGACGCCCACCGACCAGCCCCGCTGCTGTATCGTCGACGGCGGCGGCGTGGTCTTGTTATTCAGGAGATGGCTGACATTCAGATCGATTTTAGGGGCCAGGGTGGCCGCCACGCCGCGCACGCGCAGCTGGGCCGCCGCCGCCCGCTCGCGCGCGGCGCGCAACTGCGCCTGCTGCGTGTCGGCATTCTCCAGCGCCTGCGCCGGCAGCGGCGCGAAGGCGAAATCGGCAAACTGCGCCACCGGCTCGAAGGCCAGCGCATCGAGCTTGATGCGCGCCGCCTGCTGGTCCGTCAGCAAGCCATCGTGCACCAGTTCCGCGTCCAGCTGCGAACTTTGCGCCAGTTCGCGGTCCACTTCCGACGATTTGCCCAGTTCCGCCTGGCGCGTTACCTGCCGCACCAGCTGCGTCACGTCGCGCAAACGCTCCTGCGACTGCTGCAGGCCGCGTTCCAAGCGCTGCATGTCGAAATACGCTTCGGCCAGCTTTTCCGCGCTTTCCGCGCGCGCCCGCTCCACGTCGAAGGCGGCGCCCGCCATCTCGCGCTCGGCCGCATCGAGTTCGGCGCGGTCGGCGCCGCCGTTGTAGACGTTCCAGCGCACGCTCGCTTCCACCTGGTGCGTGCGGCGCTCGACCTCCAGGGTGCCATCGAGGTCATTGCTGCGCCCCCGCGTCGCCTGCAGCGCCGCAGTCGGAAACAGGCGCGAACGGGCCTGCCTATAGCGCGCCTCGGTGGCGGCCAGCGCCGCCTGCGCGGCCACCACCTGCGGATCGCGCGGCACGGCGCGCGCCAGCAGGGCCGGCAAGCCGCGCATGGACTGGGCCTGAAAGGTGGCCGGCGGCGCGGACTGCGCCACCGTGTTCGCGCAGGCGAACATGATACAGATCAAATAGGCACGCATCACCGCTCCTGCAGGGAAGACTGCAAGCCGCGCAGCACGGGCTTGAACACATATTGCAGCACCGAGCGGCGCCCCGTCAGGATGCCCACGTCGACGGGCATGCCGGGCGTGATGGGCAGCACCTTGCCGTGCGCCGTCAGCTGGCTGCGGTCGGTACTCAGCTGCACCTCGAAGTACGGCTCGTTGCGTTCGTCGGGAATCGCGTCCGCCCCCACGCGCACCACCTGCGCCTGCATGCGGCCGTAGGTGGTGGCGTCGTACGCCAGCACATTCGCCGAAGCGCTCTGTCCCACATGGATGAAGCCGATGTCCGACGGCTTCACGCGCACGGAAATGAGCATTTCCGAGTCGGCCGGCACGATTTCCAGGATAGGTTTACCCGGCTGCGCCACGCCGCCCACGGTGGCCACCAGCACGCGGTTGACGACGCCGTCGACGGGCGCCGTCACGTCGCGCCGGCTCACCTGGTCCTGCTGGCCTTTCACCGTGCTGGCCAGGGCGCCCGCCTTGGTTTCATACTCGCTGCGCTGGGCGCCCCACTGGCCGCGCATGCGCGCTTCCACTTCGCCTGCCTGCGCCTGCGCCTCGGCCAGCGTGGCCGTCAGGCGCGGCACGGAGGTGCGCAGGCTGTCGAGTTCCGTGCGCTGCTGCTGCACGCGCTGCTGCGCATTCAGATAGTCGCCGCGCGAACCGGCCCCCTCTTTGAAGAGCCTCTCTTCGATGGACAGGCTTTCCAGGGCGATTTTCAAGCCCGTGTCCAGCTGGGCGATGCGGCCGTGCGCCTCGGCCAGCTCGCCGCGACGGCGCGTCACGCCTTCGCGCGCGGCCGCCGTGGCAGAAGCGAATTCGCGCTGGCCGTCGCGCCACAGCTGCGTTTCCTTGGCGATCAGCTCGGGCGCCTCTTGCTGCCATTCCGGCGCAAACTGGGGCGTGCCGCCGGACAGCAGCGCGTCCAGGCGCGCCCTGCCCGCCAGCGCGGCCAGCCGATTCTGCACGCTGGCGCCCAGGTTGGCGTCATACTGGGCCGTGTCCAGGCGCAGCAGCAAGTCGCCGCGGCGCACGCGCTGGCCCGGTTTCACCAGCATCTCGCGCACGATGCCCCCTTCCAGGCTTTGCACTTCCTGCAGGTGCGACGGCGGCGTGATGGCGCCCCGGCCATTCACGGACACGTCGAGCTGGGCGAACATGGCCCAGGCCAGCGCCAGCACCAGCAGCACGGACGTCAAGGCCAGCATGCGGATGACGATGCGCTGCGGTTCGCGTTCCGGGTCCGGGTGGGCCGCCGGCAGAGGGCGGGCGTTGGGGGCGTTCACGGCGCTCATGCCGCCGCTCCCTGTTCCACCACGGCGCTGGCGGCGGCAGGCCTGGCGGCCTGGCTGTTCAAGACGCGCATGACCTCGTCGCGGGGACCGTCGGCGACGATGCGCCCCTTGTCGAAGACGATCAGCCGGTCCACCAGCGCCAGCATGGCCATGCGGTGGGTGACGAGCACGATGGTCGTATCCTGCAATGTCCGCAGGCGGGCGATCAGCCGCTGCTCCGTGGCCGGGTCGAACATGCTGCTCGGTTCATCGAGCAGCAGCATGGGCGGCTTCGCCAGCAAGGCGCGGGCCATGGCCACGGCTTGCCGCTGGCCGCCGGACAGGCGCTCGCCCCGCTCGCCCACTTCCGTCGCCACCCCATTGGGCAGCTGGGTGATGATGTCGTCCAGGCAGGCCAGGCGGATGGCGTCGAGCAGGTGCCCGTCGTCGGGCTGGCTGCGTCCCAGCTCGATGTTTTCGCGCAGGGTGCCATGGAACAGGGTCACGTCCTGCGGCACGTAGCCGATCTGGCGGCGCAGGCTCAGGGGGTCCAGCTGGGTGCTGGCCAGGTCGTCGAACAGCACGCTGCCGGCCTGCGGGCCGTACTGGTTCAGCAGCAGGCGCAGCAAGGTGCTCTTGCCGGAGCCGAGCTTGCCGATCACGCCGACCCGTTCGCCCGGGCGGATGTGCAGGTTGAGCTTATCGAGCAGCGGCGGCGAGTTCGGGTAGGCAAAGCCCACGTCGCGGAACTCGATGCGCCCGGACAGGGGCGGCGCCTGCAGGCTGGCCGCGTCGTCGTCCGTGGGCGCTTCCATGATCTTGTTCAGCGCGTGGTAGGACAATTTGGTCTGTTCCCAGCGCATGATCAGGCCCGCGATCTGGCTCACGGGCGCCAGGGCGCGGCCCGTCAGCATGCTCACGGCGATGATCTGGCCCAGTGTCAGCAGGTGTTCGCCCATCAACAAGGCGCCCGTGGCCACCACGGCCACGCCGGACAGCGCCAGCATGGCCGTGTTGATGTAATTGACGCGGCTGACGATTTCGCGCGTCTCGACGCTGTTGGCGGCGATGGCCACCGTCAGGCTTTCCCATTTGCGCCGGCTCCACGCTTCGGCGCCCAGCGCCTTGATGGTGTCGAGGCCATTCATGGTTTCAAACAGGTGCGCCGTGCGCTGCGCGCTTTCCTGCATCGAGGCGGCCACGTGGCGCGCCAGGGCCGCGCGCGAGGCGAAGGCGACCAGCAGCAGAATGGGGATGGCCACCAGGGGCACGAGCACCAGCCAGCCGCCCACCAGGGCGATGACGAGCAAGAACAGCAGTAAAAAGGGCAAGTCGCCCAGGGTCGTCAGGGTGGTGGAGGCAAAGAATTCGCGCACGGATTCAAAATCGCGCACGGTATTGGCCAAAGTCCCCCCGGAAGCGGGCCGGCTGGCCGCGCGCAGGCGCAGGCACTGGGCAAAGATGTTCGACGACAGCGCCACGTCCATGCGGCGCGACGCCGTTTCCACCAGTTCGCCGCGCAGCAGGCGCATGGCCAGCTCGAAGCCCGTCAGCGCCACCACGGCGATGGTCAGCACCCACAGGCTGGCCGTGGCATTGTTCGGGATCACGCGGTCATACACGGCCATGGCGTAGAACGGCACCAGCGCGCCGATGACATTGAGCACCAGGGTGCCCAGCAAGGCCCAGCGGAAGATCCAGCGGTTGCGGTTGAAGACGTCCCAGAACCAGCGCCCCGCCACCGGCATGCTGTAAAGGAGGCTGCGCTGGTCGTAGAACATCACGGGACGCACGGCCACCCAGCGCCCCTCGGGCACTTCCTGCGCCAGCGCAGCCCCGTCAAACCAGGAACTGCCTTCGATGCCGGGCACGTGGCACTCATACCGGCCATCGGCCATGGCCAGCACCACCAGCACCTGCCCTTCCCCGTTGAGCAGCAGGGCCGGCATTTCCGTGGGGCGGCGTGGCTTATCTATCGGCAACGCGGTGCCGGCCAGGGTGGCGTGCGCCAGCGCCTGGCCGAGGGCATCGGCGGTGGCCGGATCGGCCTGGGCCGCCACGCTGGCGCGCAGGCGCTCGGCCTGCACGGCCACGCCGAACAGGCGCGCCAGGAAGACGATGGCCTCGGCGATGGCATTGGGAGGCATGCCGGCAGCGGCGCGGGAAATGTCGGAAGGTGGGGTCATGATGGATTCACAATAAAACGCTGCGGCGCGCCGGTCGGGCGCGCCGCAGCGGGCACGCTATCGCTTGCGCGATGAGCGATGAACGAAAATTAAATGGGCGTTAAACGGGCGCGGCGGCGCCCTTGCGGCGGCGCGCCATGCAGCCCAGCAAGCCCAGGCCCGCCACCAGCATGGCCCAGGTCTGCGCTTCCGGCACGGGCGACACGGTAAGCAGGGTTTGCGAGGCAGGATTGACGCTGGTCAAGCTCGTATAGCTGTAGAGGTTCTGGATGGTGCCATTGCCCGTGGCCACGCCCAGCATGGTGTTGGCCTGGCTGACGACGGCATTGCTCAGGTTCTTGAAGCGCAGGTCGCCCGTCAGCAGGTTGGTGTTGTCATTATTTAATTCCCACAGAGCCAGCTGGAAGGCGGCCGCGCCATTCGCGTTGCTGGCCGCATTCGCTACCGACGAGGTGTAAAAGCCTTCATACAGGCGCTTGACGGCGTCGCTGGCGGCAAAGGCGCCGCTGCTGTAGCTGTTCGACGCGCTGTTCAGGGCGACGTGCGGGTCCAGGCAAAACGCCAGGAAACTGTTGCTGTCGTAGCTGACTTGCCAGACGGAAGGGGTGATGGCATTGCCGCTGCCGAAGGCGCCGCCGGCCGCCGTAAACAGGGGCACGCCATAGAAATCGTCGACGGTCAGTTTGGAACCGGCCGCCACGGCGCTGCTGCTGGCCATGGCAAAGGCAGCGGCCGCCAGGGTGCCGCGGACGATCAGGTGCATAGATTTTTTCATTGTGTTTCCCTAAATATTTATAGTAAGTATCGAAAGGCGCCGGCACCCTGAGGCAGGGGCCGGCAGCGGTGCCAGGCGCGGTTGCGGCCTGGTACGGGACATCAGGCAGCCATTTCCTGGGGCTGGGTCGTTGCGTGGGCCATGGCGCGGCGCAGGACTTCGGCCATGTCGCACTGGGCCTGGACTTCCGCGGCCGGGGCGGCCGCTGGCGCGGCGGCAACGGACGTCACCGTGCCATCCTGGCCCAGTACCACGTCGAGCGTGCTGTCGTCGCGCAGCAGGTCGGCCATGCTGGGCAGGTGCACGCCGGCGGCGGCCGCATCCTTGGCGTCGACGTTGAAATACACGTCCGTCATGTCGACCGTCTTGCCGTCTGCCAGGGTGGCGCTGCTGCGCTCCAGGTGCAGATTGCTGTTGGCGTCGAGGAAAGGCAGTGCCGTGTAGCTCACCGTCAGGCTCGCCACGCCGGCGTCGTGCAGGGACATCAGCTCGCCCTCGTCCGTCACGCCATTGCTGTTGGCGTCGCGCCAGATGCGCAGTTCCGCGAAATGCTCGTCCTTCGCATCGACCACGCCGTCGCCGTTCGAGTCATAGCTGGACAGCTTGGCAAAGCCCGTGCCCTTCTCGTTGCCGCCGAACAACTCGGAGATGTTGTCGATCTTGCCATTTCCATTGCTGTCGATGGCCAGCAAGCCGTCCTGGGCCGAAACCCAGCCCGTCTGGATGGCGCTGCCCGTGCCCAGCAGGTCGAAGCTGCCGTGGAAGTCGGCGCGGGCGATCGTGTGTACGCCGTCACCGTTCAAGTCGATGACGATGGGCGTGATGGCCGCATCCCAGCTCATGTCGTTCTGGCCCGATGCCAGTTTCAATATGTCCGTGTAGACCACGTTGGCCGTCGTGCCATTGCTGTTGACGTCCGAATCGATGTTGTCGTTCGTGCCCACGTTCTTCGCGCCCCAGCGCCACGTATCCATGGCGTAGCCCGCGTGGTACACGCCCGACTTGTCGAATTTGAGCGAATAGCTGCCCGGATCGAGGTTGCTGAACAGGTAATTGCCATTGGCATTCGTGTAGGTGGTGGCCAGCAGCACGCCGCTGCCCGAGTACAGCTGCACCTTGATGTTGGCGATGCCCGCCTCGTTGGCATCCTGCACGCCGTCATGGTCGGCGTCGCGCCACACCTTGTCGCCCAGGCTGGCCTTGCGGTAGATGCCCGCGTCCCAGCTCATGTCGTTTTGGCCGGCGGCCAGGTTGATCAGGGCCGAGCGCCCCGTGCTGACATCGACGTCGGAATCCGTGGCGTCATTGCCGACATTCGCCTTGGTGTAATAGAAGCCCGATGGACGGATGACTTCCACCCTGTAGCTGCCGGCCGCCAGTTCGCTGAACAGGTAGTTGCCGCTGGCATTTGTCGTCGTCGTGGCGATGACCTGGTTGCCGGCATTGAGCAGGTTGACTTTCACGCCCGCCACGCCCAGTTCGCCCGCATCCTGCACGCCGTTGTAGTTATTGTCTTCCCATACGCGGTCGCCGATGGACGCCGTGTTGAGCTTGACCAGGCCCGCATCCCAGTCCAGCTGCGCGTCGCCCGATTTCAACACGGCCATGGCGGTGGTGAAGCCCGTGGCCGGATTGACATCGGAATCCGTGGCATAGCCGCCGATATCCGCCTTGGTGAAGCCATAGCCGGCCGGCGGCACGAAGCCCAGGTAATAGTTGCCCGGCACCAGGTTGCTGAACAGATAGTTGCCGTTCGCATCCGTGGTGGCGCTGGCGACGACGGCGCCGTTGCCGTTGTACAGGTTGACTTTCACGCCGCCCACGCCCGTTTCGCCCGCATCCTGGGTGCCGTTGCCATTCGCATCGAACCAGACGCGGTCGCCGATGGAAGCCGTCTTGTACAGGCCCGCGTCGAGGTCCTTGTAGTTCTGGCCGGCAACAACCGTCACCTGGCCGCTATTGCCCAGCGCATTGATGTCGCTGTCGAGCGCGTCATTGCTGCCCGCATCCTTGACGGTGCTCAAGTAACCGGCGGGCGCGACGACGGCGATGGAATACGTGCCGGGATCGACGCTGAAGTTGTAATAGCCGGTGGCATCCGTCACGGTCGAACCGATCACGCTGCCGGCCGCGTTTTTCAGCTGCACGGTGACGCCGCCGATGCCGGACTCCCCCGCATCCTGGATGCCGTTCGCGTTCGTGTCATGCCATACGCGGTCGCCCAGGGTGGCCGGCAGGGCGACGATGCCGGCATCCACGCTGTGGTTGCTGTCGCCCGAGGCCAGCAGCACCTGCGCCGTGCGGCCATCGGCATTCGCGTCCGAATCGCGCTGCTCGTCGCCGCCCTGGTCCTGGCCCGTGAAGACATAGCCGGCCGGCAAGGTGGTCTTGTCGAATTGCACGCTGTAGGCGCCCGGTTTCAAATTCGTGAACAGGTAGTTGCCGTTGGCGTCCGTCACCAGCGGGCTGCCGACGGCGTTGCCCGACGCATCGAGCAGGGTCACTTTCACGCCGGCGGCGCCTGCTTCGCCCGCATCCTGCACGCCATTCTTGTTCGTATCGAACCACACCCGGTCGCCCAGCTCGGCCGTGCGGTACAGGCCCGCGTCCAGGGTCAGGTTGGTCTCGCCCGGCGCCAGGGTCACGGGCGCCATCTTGCCGGCAGCATCGATATTGCTGTCCTTGCCCGCGTCGCCGCCCTGGTTGGCTGCCGTCGGCACATAGCCGGCCGGCGCCACCACCGTCACGGAATACGTGCCCGGGTTGACGTCGAAGTGGTAGCCGCCGCTGGCGTCCGTCGTGGTGGTGGCCACCACGTTGCCGGCCGTGTCCTTCAGCTGCACCACCACGTTGGCGATGCCCGCCTCGCCCGCATCCTGCACGCCGTTGGCGTTCCTGTCTTCCCATACGAAGTCGCCCAGGTGCGCCATCGGCACCTTGAAGGTCAGGTAATGGGGAACCAGGCTCAGGTCCTGCGCATTGCAGCCAGCCGTGCCGCCGTCGTCGCGCACCTTGAAACCGAGGTCGAAGTCGCCCGCGACCGTCTGGCTGGGCACGAAGACGAGGTGGCCCGCGCGGATGTCGTCGATGGAGACTTCCGTGCCCACCGCCACGGCCACGCCGTTGAGCAGCACCTGGCCCGCCGTCGTCGTATTCGTGATGACGATGGATTTGAAGCCGTCGTGCTCGACGTCGTCGTGGAAGCCGAAATCGCCTTCGCTCAGCACCACGTTGTTGCCGTTAAGCAAGGTAAACGTCTTGTCGGCCGCATCGGGCGCGTCGTTGACGGGGTCGATGACCACTTGCAGGACCAGCTGGACGATGTCGCCATTGCCCTTGTCGATCGTCACCTCGATGGTGGAAAAGCTGCCGTTGTAGTTGGCGGCCCAGTCGCCGGGGCGCACGTAGACGGTATCCGCGTCGAGCAGGCCGAACAGCGGCGTATTCGTGCTCGATTCCGTGTCGTCAGGCAAGACAACGTTGAAGGCCTTGATGTTCAGGTCGCCCTGGGCCGTGTAGCCGGCCTGGATCAGCAGGTCGCGGATGTCGAAATTCTTGTTCGTGTCTTCGCAGACGTGGACGGTGGTCGACAGATTGTAGGTGGTCATGCGGCCTCCTGGGAGGAGACGGATGGGGCCAGGGCGCAGTCAGCCTGGCCGTGCAAAGCGGCGAATGTATACATGGGTGGGCTTCCAAGAAGAGACTTGTTTAAAAAAATGAAGCCGGCAGCACCTTGTATGCAGTTTCTGGGAACACAGGAGCCAAGCGACGCAACCACACAGCGGGGGGTGATTGTCTTTCTGACATTTAAGTTAGCGCAATTATATCGTCGATATTTGCAAAAGCAAATTGATTTCCACCAATAACAATAAAATTTTTATAATATTTGCGCATTACCGACACGCCCCCTGTTGCCGCCGCTCCCCTGAATATGCATGGCACCTTCTCTGCCGCTGCCACAATCGCCTACAATCTCGGGATGAATCAACTTACCCTCGTCCTGCCCTTCGCCCTGCCCAACGCCGAACTGGCTGCCGACCTGCTCAAGGTCTTGCAAGCGCCCGCCCTGGCAGCCCTGCTGTCGCGCACATCCGGCAGCCATTTGGAACTTTTTGACAACATCAACCGCCTGCTGCCGCACGAAGCGTGGCTGGCGCACGCGCTGGGCCTGGCGCCCGCGTCCGGCGGCGCGGCGGCGCAGGCGGCCTTTGCCGCCCAGGCCATGCGCGGCTACGGCCTGGCGCCCGAGCCGGGTGGCCGCTATTTCCTGCTGCATCCAGCCCACCTGACCATTTCCCGCAGCCATATCAGCCTGGAAGACTTGCGCCAGCTCAAGCTGAGCGAAGCGGACGGGCGCGCCCTGTTCGACATTGCGGCCCCGTATTTCGAGGAGATCGGCCAGCCCCTGTCATATGGCGACGCGGGCACCTGGTTCATGCGCGCCGATGCCTGGTCCGACTTGCAGTGCGCTTCGCCGGACGCCGCCACCACGCAGGACCTGTCCGTCTGGATGCCGGAAGGCGGGCACGCGCGCGCCGCGCGCCGCCTGCAGAACGAAGTGCAGATGCTGTGGCATGAACATCCCGTCAACGGGGCGCGCGAGGAACGGGGCTTGAAACCCATCAATTCCTTCTGGATCTGGGGCGGCAGCGTGGCCACGAGCGACCCTGCACGCTGCGCGGCCCGCCTGCATACCAGGGACGTGCCCGGCTGGCTGGCCGCGCTGGCGGAACCGGCGCAGCGCGAAGCCGGTCCAAGCAGTGTACTGGCCAGCCCGCAGGACGCCATCGTCGTGCTGGGCGGCCTGACCGAAGCGGCGCAGGCCCAGGAATGGGGCATGTGGCTGCAGCGGCTGCAGGCGCTGGAAGCGGACTGGTTCGCGCCCCTGCTGGCGGCCCTCAAGGATGGCCGCCTGGGGCAGCTGCGCCTGGTGCTGAGCCACCGCGACGCCTGGCTGGACTGCACCACCAGCAAGAACGCGCAGCGCAAGTTCTGGCGCGCGATGACCCTGAACAAGTTGAAAGCATCATGACCCGTACCCGCATCGCCACCCGCCCCTGTCCTTACCGCGAATCCGAACTGCTGCGCCAGGGCGGCATCCACCCCGTGCTGGCCCGGCTGTACGCCGCGCGCGGCCTGTCCGACGCGAAAGAACTGTCGATCGAAGCGAAAGACCTGATACCGCCGTCCGGCCTGCTGCACATCGGCGCGGCCGGCGTCTTCCTGGCCGACGCCATTGCAGCCAAGAAACGCATGGTCATCGTGGCCGACTACGACTGCGACGGCGCCACGGCCTGCGCCGTGGCCATCCGCGGCTTGCGCGCCATGGGCGCCGACGTCGATTTCATCGTGCCCAACCGCTTCGAGTACGGCTATGGCCTGACGCCGGAAATCGTCGAACTGACGGCCCGCGAAAAGTCGCCCGATATCATCATCACCGTCGACAACGGCATCGCCAGCATCGATGGCGTGGCCGAAGCCAACCGGCGCGGCATCCAGGTGGTCGTCACCGACCACCATCTGCCGGCCGACACCCTGCCCGACGCGGCCGTCATCGTAAACCCGAACCAGCCCGCCTGCGGCTTCCCCAGCAAGCACCTGGCGGGCGTGGGCGTCGTGTTCTACGTGCTGCTGGCCTTGCGCGCCGAGCTGCGCCGGCGCGGCATCTTCGATGCGCAGACGCAACCCAAGCTCGACAGCCTGCTCGACCTGGTGGCGCTGGGCACGGTGGCCGACGTGGTGCGCCTCGATACGAACAACCGCATCCTCGTCGCGCAAGGCTTGAAACGCATGCGCAAGGGCAATATGCACGCGGGCGTGGCGGCGCTCTTTCGCGTGGCGGGCCGCGAAGCGCGCAGCGCCACGCCGTTCGACCTGGGCTTTGCCCTGGGGCCGCGCCTGAATGCGGCCGGGCGCCTGCAGGACATGTCGTTGGGCATCGAATGCCTGGTCACGGACGATGAAGGCCGCGCCTGGGCGCTGGCCCAGCAACTCAACGACATCAACCTGAAACGCCGCGAAATCGAGGCGGAAATGCAGGATACGGCCCTGCTGCACCTCGATGATTTCGAGCCGGCCAACAGCAGCACCATCAGCGTCTTCGACGCCTCCTGGCACCAGGGCGTGATCGGCATCGTCGCTTCGCGCCTGAAGGAAAAGTTTTATCGCCCGACCATCACCTTCGCCCCCGGCGCGGACGGCTGGATCAAGGGTTCCGGCCGTTCGATCCCCGGCTTCCACCTGCGCGACGCGCTCGACCTCGTGTCGAAACGGGCGCCCAGCCTGATCGACAAATTCGGCGGCCACGCCATGGCGGCGGGGCTGACCATCCGCGCCGATGCCTTCGACGCGTTTTCCCAGGCCTTCGAAGCCGTGGGCCAGGCCTGGCTCAGCGCCCAGCAGCTCGAACGCGTGGTGGAAACGGACGGGCCGCTGGAAGACGCCTACTACACGACGGCCTTCATCGAGCTGATGGATGGCCAGGTGTGGGGCCAGGGCTTCGCCCCGCCCGTCTTCTGCGATGAATTCCGCGTCGTCAGCCAGCGCATCCTCAAGGAACGGCATTTGAAACTGTTGCTGGAAAAGAACGGCGTGCGCTTCGATGCCATCTGGTTCGGCCACACGGACGCCCTGGGCGAGCGCACGCGCGTCGCCTTCCGGCTCGATGCGAATGAATACAATGGCACGACCAAGGTGCAGCTCATGGTGGAGCATGCCGAGCCTGTGTAGTGTCACCTGACACAAGCTGCTGCACGTCGGCATAGGTCGCCTGCGATGCTCACCGTACTAAAGTACGGTTGCGCTTCTCGGCCACCTCTTCCTTCCGCTCGTTACGGTTGCGTCAAGTGTTGCGACGTCGGTGGTCTTATCGCTATGCCTGAAGCAATGTCGCATGAAACCACTGCGGAAGCTCTGTAAGCGGCCCCCACTCCAGCCGAAAGCAGCACCATGTCGTAAGGGCCAAGGCCACTGTGAGAAGTGTCGTCGATACGATTCGGCGAATTGATTTCCACCCCATGGATCTGCTTTCAAGAGCACAGGGCGGATGCGCGTTTGTTGGCTCAAGCCACCAGCGTTCTGACGAGCCTACATATCGTCCAAATCGCTGATGTCGGAATCGGACTCGCTATCGCCATCGTCTTCGGAAGCGTAACCTCGATGCAGCAGGTTGCCGAACGCACCCACCTGCCCTTCAGCCTCTTCCTGCTCCAGCGCAGTTGCACCGGATAGATCCATGGTTTCCATTGCCGACGGGTCGGCGTCATCGAGATAGTTCAGCCAATCCTCAGCGCCACGCTGCCGATTCTCGCCTTTGCCAGCAATCTGCGACGCTGACGTAGTGCCTGGGCCGATATTGTTGACGGTGGCCGGATTCAGCTCGATGCCTTTTCGTAGTGCGTTAAGTCGCTCTGAACGCTTTGTCTTGCGAGTGGCATCGAAGTATGCACGCCGGTAGGCCTTCAAATATTGAGTGCGTTCTTTGCGCGTTTCAGCAGCCCAGTTGGGGCCGCGCGTGCGCAGCCTGTCGCGCATCATCTTGTTCATGCGCCGGGGGCGCGGAAATGCTCGCGACCCGAGTAGGTCCAGCGGGTCGCGACCTACGCCTTCCATGGCGCCCATGGCGACGCGCTTGGAAATATGCGCGAGCGAGTGGGGTCCCTGATGGCGCTTTCCCGAGGCATAGCGATACCCGGTCGTGGCGCGCCGGTCATAAAAGCCGATCGCGCCTGACGACTGGCCAATGCGCGTGAGTTCATCGCGCACCGGGCTGTTGTAGGCGCCCGTCTGCTGGTCGTAGGTGTCGCCGAGGCTTGCGTTCGGATATGCCACACTCGGGGCAGGGTAGGGATCGGTGTCGGTACTGGAAGAAGACTGGCTGACCCATTGGGTGCCATCATGTTCGTACCTCGTCAGCTGGACGGTGGGGCGGGATGCCGCTCGTCCGACACGGTCTTTCGCTCTTGGACTGAAACCGACGACACGCTGTGTTACTACGCCTGCTGCGCGTTCCTCTGCCACTAGGTTCCGTGCTACATCGCCGCCCTCGAACTGCGCGGCTCTCTCTCCCATCATGTCGGCCTCGTTCTCCAGTGAAGGATCATCGTTGACCGCGCCCGCCTTCATCTGCAAAGTAGGCCGAACCCGACCCTGAGCTTGCTGTACTACATGCCAAGCCTCATGCGGCAAATGCTTTTCTTGGCCAGCCCCCAGATGAATCTCATCGCCCTGGGCATAAGCATGCGCCTTAAACTGCGCCGGCATATCCGAGTTGTAGTGCACTTTTACATGATTCATGCTCATGCCGGAAAGTGACTCTAACCCGGATTTCAATTGATTGGGCAAGCCGGTGTTGTTGATTTTTTCTTCGCTCTGCGCCGGCAATGCCTCAGCTGGCAATGCGCTGCCTCCTTGCGGTTTCACCGTCCTTCCGAAGAGCGCATTCATTTCATGACGCTGCGCCACCATCTGCGGACTGTTGTGAATGGCGTTGCTTAGCGCCCGCTGCTGCAACGCATGCGGGCCGTTATTCATCATCTCGGCCAATTTACGTTGCGCCACCATCCGCGGACTGTTGTGAATGGCATTGCTTAGCGCCCGCTGCTGCAACGCATCCGGGCCGTTATTCATCATCTCGGCCAGTTTACGTTGCGCCACCGCCTCGGGCCGCTTGTCCGCAAGTACCCGCGTCTGTGTCCTGGCAATGTCCGTTTGGGCGGCTTCAGAGTCATTTCTTGCTTGAAGTGGTGCTTGCATGGGTGGCCTTTGCAGATGAGTGGCGTTATCGATATGACTGCATGATCATACCCCTGTTTTTCCTGTTTTCGACGAAACTGGCTTCTTTGGGCTTTGAGATGCAACGGAACGATACCGGCGTGCTGGACGCCCTTGCTAAGGAAGCACTGATTAATTCCGCCATTCGCGTTCCCGCCGGCGCGACAACCTGAAGCAATAGCGCCACGTTCCCACTCGTCATCGATCATGTAAAGAGCTTCTCTGACCTCGAATACGCCGCCAAGAAAAAACTGACGCGGCGTGACCGTTTCCTTACTGAGATCGACAGCGTTACGCCGTGGAGTAAGCTGCACCAACTGGTCGAGCCGTTCTATCCGAAGGTTGAAGGCACCGGTCGTCGGCCATCGGTATCGCACGCATGTTGCGGATGTATGTGGCCCTACAATGCTTTGATTTGTCGGACGAAGGTATCGAAGATTCGATCTACGACAGCCAAGCCATGCGTGCTTTCGTTGGCATCGATCTGGCACGCGATTCGGCGCCGGACGCGCCGATCCGGCACACCCAATGATTTGCGCGCATTGCCAAGCTGAGGAAAGTGCCGTCCACGAGACCTGTTCCCGGTTCGTGCGCGTCGATGAAGCGAACCGATTACAACTGGCGCGCTGCATCGTGTTTTACCGCGGCACCTTGGGCCTGCGCCGGCACGCCCGCTGGGACGGGGGCGCGCATCTGTCGGCCGGGGATTTGTGGCTGTGCCTGTCGCTGGAGGGACAGGCCACCGCCGCGCTGGCCAGCCCCGCCTACACGCACTATGCGTTTTCCATCTCGCAGCAAGACTTCCCCGCCTTTGCCGCCCGCCTGCGCGCCGCCGGCGTGCCCGAATGGCGGCAAAACCGCAGCGCCGGCGATTCCCTGAATTTCCTCGACCCGGACGGCCACCAGCTGGAAGCCCATGCGGGCAGCCTGGCGCAGCGGCTGGCGGCCTGCCGCGCAGCGCCGTATCGGGGCATGGTGTTCGAGGATAGAGAGGCACAATCGCAAAATTCAACAAATTCATCAAAATCATTGAATCGCCAGACATTTGCGTCGCCGTTATCGGGAAAAAACACCGTGATCAGCCGATAACCCTCTGATAATCTTGCTTTTAAAACTTAATCAAGCTGCCAAGATTGCCATGAATAATGGGAAAATATGCCACACAATATGGCAAAAATGAAAATATTGATTGAAAATAGTTAACACTTATTTGTCAAATTCGCTAGAATTGATTGTGCATCAGAGAAAGTATTGCGATGCATGATCAATTCTGAGGGCAAACCCGTCGAAAGGCGGGGACGCAAAGCCACCGGCCTACCGCGCGCAAGCGCCACGGCAGCGGGGCTGCCAATGCAGGGCCGGCACCGCCAGCGCGCGGCGCCAGGCCCGGAAGCATTGTCGAGATGTGGCCCTCGCCCAACTCGGAGAGTCTTGCCATGAAAAAGTTCATCCCCCTGCCTTCCCGTCACGGACGCCTGCTGCTGGGCGCCACTGCCGCCATCCTGCTGGGCGCTTGCGGCCCTGGCCAGGAAACGTCGGCGCCGCCCGCCGCCCTCGCCACGGCGGCCACGCAATTCAGTGTCGAGGTGCCCGTCGTCCCCGCCGCCGTCGGCGCGCTGGTGGCGCAGCCGATGTTCCACACGGCGCCCGCCCTGCTGGAAACCCCTGACGGGCGCGACAGTACCGACAGCAGCGGCTCGGCCCACTGGCGCCCGCACCTGCAGCGCGTGCCCGGCGCCATGGCCGGCCTGGCCACGCGGCGCCTGACGGCGCAAAAGATCGCCGCCGCGGAGCAGGCCGCACTGAATAGCGCCCCGCTGCTGGCCGGCGGCGCAGCCGATACCGTCGCGCCCATGGCCGGCGCCAGCGTGGTGGCCACGTATTCTCCCGCGCAGATCCGCGCCGCCTACGACCTGCCCGCCCTGCCTGCAGTGGGCACGGCGCTGACGCCGCTCCAGGCGGCCCAGCTGGGCGCGGGACAGACCATCTACATCATCGATGCCATGCATGACCCGAACGTGGCCGCCGAACTGGCCACCTTCAACCAGAAATTCGGCTTGCCCGCCTGCACCAGCAAAACCATCGCCACCAGCGCCACCCTGCCACTGCCGGCCGCGCCGGCCAGCGGCTGCGAACTGTCCGTTGTGTACAGCACCCCGTCGAACGCCATGACGGCCACGGCGCCCGCCTATAACTCGGGCTGGGCCATGGAAATCGCGCTCGACGTGCAGTGGGCGCATGCGACGGCGCCGCTGGCGCGCATCGTGCTGATCGAGGCGCCCGACGCCTCCATCAACAGCCTGCTGGGCGCCGTGCGCCTGGCTAACCTGATGGGGCCTGGCGTCGTCTCGATGAGCTTTGGCGCCGCCGAAGGCAGCTGGACGGCTTCCGTCGACAGCGCCTTCACGGGCAAGAACATGACGTACCTGGCCGCCACGGGCGACTCGGGCAGCGGCGTGTCGTGGCCATCCGTGTCGCCCAACGTGCTGGCCGTGGGCGGCACCACGCTCAGCTACAACGGCAGCGGCGCACGCAGCGAGACGGCCTGGTCCGGTACGGGCGGCGGCATCAGCGCCTACACGGCCCTGCCCGCCTACCAGACGGGCAGCCTGCCCGGCCTGGGCAGCCTGCTGCGGCGCAACGTGGCCGACGTGGCCTTCAATGCCGACCCCGCCACGGGCCAGTACACGGCCGTGATGGCGCAGGGCAGCAGCAGCGCCAGCTGGCTCAGCATCGGCGGCACCAGCCTGTCCACGCCGCAATGGGCCGGCCTGATCGCCATCGCCAACGCCAGCCGCGCGCTGCAGGCCAAGGCGGCGCTCGGCGTGCCGCACGGCATGCTGTACGGCCAGATCGCCGCCGTGCCCGGCACCTATGCCAGCAATTTTGCCGACATCACGCAGGGCAGCAACGGCAGCTGCAGCGTGTGCACGGCCAGGGTCGGCTATGACCCGCTGGGCGGCCTGGGCACGCCGAACGCGAAAAGCCTGCTGGCCAGCCTGTCGGGCACGCAGCTCGCCCCCGCCGCCCCCGTGGTGGCGCCAGCCAGCATCAGCGGCGCGGCCGGCAAGCCGCTGACGTTCACGGTCGCGGCCAGCGCATCCAATCCCCTCAGCTACGCCATGCTGGGCGCGCCGTCCGGCATGGGCATCGCCGCCACGGGCGTGGTCAGCTGGGCCGCCCCCATTGCGGGCACCTATGCCGTGACCATGGTGGCCAGGGATACCGTCACTGGCCTGACCGGCCAGGGCGTGTACAGCATCGCCATCGCCCCCGTCGCGCCGCCCGTCGTCGCCGCCGGCGCCATCACGGGCAAGGTGGGCACGGCGCTGGCGTTCAATGTCAGCGTCACGGCCGCCAACCCTGTCAGCTATGCGCTCGCCGGCGCGCCGGCCGGCATGGCCATCAGCAGCGCCGGCCTGGTGAGCTGGGCCGCGCCCGTGGCCGGCACCTACGCCGTCACGGTGACGGCCACGGACAGCAAGACTGGCCTGAGCGGCAAGGGCCTGTACACGGTGGCCATCGCCGCCCCGCTGCCGCCCGTGGTCACGGTCGCCAGCGTCAGCGGCAAGCCGGGCGTGGCCCTGTCGTTCACGGCCACGGTGGTGGCGCCCAATCCCGTCACCTACAGCCTGGCAGGCGCGCCTTCCGGCATGACCGTCAATGCCGCCGGCGTCGTCAGCTGGGCCAGCCCCGTGCTGGGCAGCTACAGCGTGACCGTCATCGCCAGGGACAGCAAGACGGGCTTGACGGGCCAGGCCGTGGCGACGGTGAAGATCGCCGCCGCCGGCCCCACGATCAGCGCCGCCGCCATGACGGGCGTGGCGGGCAAGGCCATGAGCGGCAGCATCGTGCTGACGGCGCCAGGTGCCACGTCGCTGCGGATCTCGATCGACGGCGCGCCGCTGGGCATGCAGTTTTCCATGAGCGGCATGACCATCACGGCCTACTGGCCGCAGCCCGTGGCCGGCAGCTACACGCTGAAGGTGGTGGCGCTGGACAATAACGGCCTGACGGCGCAGCTGAGCGTGCCCGTGACCGTCACGGCAAAATAAACCGGCGCCGCCGGCCAGCGGGGCGCAGCGGGACACACGTCCCCTGCGCCCCGTTTTTCATGTGCGCGGATCTTGCAGGAAGTCCAGAAAAGGAGTATATATAGTCCATAAACAGAGTTTTATTGAAGGACTTGCCATGAATCTTGCCTACGCCTACCCCAAGAGCCGCTTCGAGCCGACCGTGCTCGTCGACCTGAATGCGAAAGCCGAGCGCGAACGCCTGTCGCAGGCGGCCTTGAAAGGTTTTTTCAAGCTGGCCGCCGCATGGAAACTGCGCGACGACGATGCGCGCGAATTGCTGGGCGGCCTGTCCAGCAGCGCCTGGTACGAATGGAAGAAGCACCCGGACCGCGTGCTGGAAGTGGACCGCATCACGCGCATTTCGTATTTGCTGGGCATTTATAAAGCCTTGCATATCCTGTACGGCGACAAGCTGGCCGACGAATGGGTGAGCCTGCCCAACAAAAATCCCGTGTTTGGCGGCCGCACGCCCCTGTCGCAGATGCTGGCCGGCGGCTTGCTGGCCATGCAGACGGTGCGCAAGCTGCTCGATGCGCGGCGCGGAGGGCTGTAATCTTGCCTGTCACGCAAAGCCCGCAAACCGACGGCTTGCCGCCGCTGGCCGCCCTGCGCCAGATCGACACGTGCCGGCTGATTCCCTCGCGCTTCGCCGACATGGAAGACTCCGTGCTGGCGCCGCTGGCCGAGGACGACGGCCACCTGCGCGAGCTGTTCGAACTCGATAACGCGACCAACGCCCGCCTGGTGGCCGAGTACGGCGGCGCGCCAGGCATCGGCGTGGACGAACTGGTGTTTGGCGTGCCGCACTTTCGCATCATTAACGCCGCCTACACGTATGCCCGCCCGGAAGGGGCGCGTTTCAACGATGGCGAGCGGGGCGCCTGGTATTGCGCCTTCGACATGGAAACGGCGCTGGCCGAGATTATTTTCCACAAGACCGTGGAATACCAGGAAATCGACTATTTCGACGACAGCGTCAGCTACCAGTCGCTGCTGGCCGATTTCTCCGCCAGTTTCCACGACCTGCGCGGCCAGGAACGCTACCGCGCCTGCCTGGACCCGGCCAGCTACATCGCCTCGCAAGACCTGGCCGCCGTGCTGCTCGATGCGGGTTCCATGGGCGTGATCTTCCCCAGCGTGCGGCACGCCAGCGGCACCAACCTGGCCTGCTTCCGCCCTGCCCTGGTGGGCAATGTTCGCAAAGGCGCCGCCTATCGGTTAACATGGCAGGGTACGCCGACGCCGCGCGTGGAAGCCTTGTAAGGCAAGCAAACCGCGCGCAACGGCACCCGACTCACCGAACATTGATATTTCGCATGCAAACCAATCCCGAAAAAGACACCGAACTGCGCCTCAAAGTCAACAGCGAAACGGCCCGCCTGGCCTGGAGCGAGCTGGAAAAACATTTCGCCCAGGGCAACGTCGTCTGGGTCGCCAACGAACTGGACCTGGTCGAAGTGGCCGTGCGCATCTCGCACGACGACAAGGCCACCATCGCGCAATGGATGGCCGATGGCAAGGTCGCCAAGGTGTCGGATCAGCAGGCGCTGGACTGGCAGGCCGCCGATGCCGCGCTATGGGCCGTCGTCGTCAGCCCGTTCATCCTGGTGCAGCAGGAAAAGCCGACGAAGCACTAATGCCCGCCGCCCAGGTAGGCGGCAATCACCTTCGGGTCCGTCTTTAAACTCTCCGCCGGACCATGCACGGAAATGCTGCCGTTTTCCAGCACATAGCCGTAATCGGCCACGTTCAGGGCGGCGGCGGCGAACTGCTCCACCAGCAGCATGGTCACGCCTTCGGCCTTCAGGCGCGTGATGATGCGGAAGACTTCTTCCACCAGGATGGGCGCCAGGCCCATCGACGGCTCGTCCAGCAGGATCACTTCCGGGTTCAGCATCACGGCGCGGGCCATGGCCAGCATCTGCTGCTCGCCGCCCGACAAAGTGCCGGCCAGCTGGTCGCGCCGCTCCTTCAGGCGGGGAAACAGTTCCATGGCCTTGTCCAGGTCGGCCTTGATGTCGCCTTTCGGGCGCGCCCGCGTGAAGCGGGGAAAGGCACCCAGCAGCAGGTTGTCCGTCACCGACATCGAGGCGAACACGCGCCGCCCTTCCGGCGAATGGGCCAGGCCGGCGCGCGCGATGCGGTGCGAATCGAGTCCCGTGACATCCTTGCCGCCCAGGGTGACGGAACCGGATTTGGGTTTGAGCATGCCGGATATGGCGCGCATGGTGGTGGTCTTGCCGGCGCCGTTCGAGCCGATCAGGGTCACCAGCTTGCCTTTCGGCACGTCCAGCGAAATGCCGTGCAAGACTTCGACTTTACCGTAGCCGGCGTGCAGATTGTTAATGGTCAGCATGGTCTTCCTCTCAGTGCGCCGCGGGGCTCAGGGTGTCGGCGCTGCCGCCCAGGTAGGCTTCGATCACCTTCGGATCGCTCTGGACAAGCGCGGGCGCGCCTTCGGCGATCTTCTGGCCGAAGTCCAGCACCGTCACCACGTCCGACAGGGCCATCACCACGTCCATGTGGTGCTCGATCAGAATGATGGTAATGCCGTGCTCGCGGATCTTGCGGATAATCGCCATCAGCTCCTTGATGTCGGGCGCCGTCAGGCCCGCCGCCGGCTCGTCGAGCAGCAGCAAACGCGGATTGAGGCCCAGCGCGCGGCCGATTTCCAGCAAGCGCTGCTTGCCATACGGCAAGTTGCGCGCCTCCTCGTCGGCCAGGTCGGCCAGTCCCACGAATTCGAGGATGCTGGCGGCCCGCTCGCGCGCCGCCTTTTCCTCGCGCTTGTAGCGGGGCGTGTGCAGCATCACGTCCAGCACGTTCGACTTGAACGTGTTGTGCAAGCCCACCAGCACGTTTTCCGTGGCCGTCATCTCGCCGAACAGCTGCACGTTCTGGAAGGTGCGCGCCACGCCGCCCAGGGCGATCTCGGACGGCGTGCGCCCGGAGATGACGGCGCCGGCAAACTCCACCTTGCCCGCTGTCGGCTTGTAGATCCCCGTGAGCACGTTCATCATGGTGCTCTTGCCCGAGCCGTTCGGCCCGATCAAGCCATGCACGGAGCCTTGCGTGACCTGCAGGTCCACCTGGTTCAGCGCCTTCAGGCCGCCGAACTGCATCAGGGCCTGCTCCACGCGCAGCAGGGGCGCGCCGCGCGAGCCGCCTTGCGCCGGATCAAGGTGGGCAAAGGGCGCGACGCCGCTCGCGGCCACGGACTGCACGTGGCGCCGGCCCTTGCCGACAAAGCTCATCAGGAAACCGACGATGCCGTCCTGCAGGTAGTACACGACGAACAGGGTCATCAGGCCGAAGATGGTCAGGCGCCAGTCGACCATGTTCTCCAGCCGGTAGGAAAACGCGGCCAGGCCGATGGTGGCCACCAGGGGCACGATCACGCCGCGCACGGTGGAACGCCCTTTCGCCAGCATGAGCGCGGAGCCGATCACGCCCAGCACGGCGGCGCCGACGGCGATCTTGCGGAACAGCTCGATATCGGCCAGCAAACTGGGCAGCATGACAACGATGAGGGCGCCGATCAGCGCGCCGGAACGCGTCTTGCGCCCGCCCATGATGACGGCCAGCAGGAACAGGATCGTCAGCTCGAAGTTGTAGGTATTGGGCGAGATGTACTCTTCCGAATACGCGTACAGGCTGCCGGCCAGGCCCGCGAAACCGGCGCTGATGACGAAGGCATACACCTTGTAGCGGTAGACGGACACGCCCATGCAGTCGGAGGCGATGGGGCTGTCGCGCAGCGCCTCGAAGGCCCGTCCCAGGTTCGATTTTAAAATGCGGTGCACGACGACGAGCGAGATGACCATCAGCGCGGCCACCATGTAGTAGTACTCCACTTCGCTCAATTTGTGGCCGATGACGACGGGCTTGTGGATCTTGATGCCCATCGGCCCTTCCGTCAGGAAGCTCATTTCATTGATCAGGATTTGCACGATGGTGCCGAAGGCCAGGGTCACCATGGCCAGGTAGGGCCCCGTCACGCGCAGGGCCGGCAAGGCGAGGATGGCGCCGAAGACGGCGGCGCCCAGGATGCTGGCGGGGATGGCCAGCCAGAACGGCGCGCCCAGCTTGAACACCAGCACGCCCGTGGCGTACGAGCCGATGCCGAACAGGCCCGCGTGGCCCAGCGACACCTGGCCCGTGTAGCCGACGACGATGTCGAGGCCGAACAGCAGGATGGCGTAGATCAGGATGGTCTCGGCCAGGTGGATGTAATAGGGATTCGGGATAACGACGGGGAACAGCGCGAGCACGGCCAGTCCCGCCGCGCTCAGCGCCAGCATGGTGATTTTCTTGTTCATGGATCCCTCAGACTTTCTTGATCGCGGCTTTGCCGAACAGGCCGGATGGCTTGATGGCCAGCACCAGCAGCAGGAGCAGCAGGCCCGGCACTTCCTTGTAGCCGGTGGAGATGTAGTAGCCCGTGGTGGTTTCCGCGATGCCCAGGATCAGGCCGCCGACGATGGCGCCCACGCCCGACGTCAGGCCGCCGATGATGGCCACGGCAAACGCTTTCAGGCCCAGCGAGGCGCCCATGGTGGCGCCCGTCAGGGTCAGCGGCGCCACCAGCACGCCCGCAAACGCGGCCGTGGCCGACGACAGCGCATAGGAAAACGTGATGACCATGCCGGTATTGATGCCCATCAAGCCGGCCGCGTCGCGGTCATTGGCCGTCGCCACCACGGCCTTGCCGTAGATGGACTTGCGGTTGAAGAGCTCGACGGCCAGCATGATGGCCAGCGCGCCGACGATGACGGCCACCTGCATCTGCTGCACGTTGGCGCCGAACACCTGGAACGGCGCGGCCGACAGGGGCGACGGGAACATCAGGTCGTCCTTGCCCCAGATGTTTTCCGCCACGTTCTTGAAAATGATGGCCAGCGCGATGGTCGACATGATCCAGCCGAATTCGGACTTGATCTTGATGGCGGGCCGCACGCCGATCCACTCGACGAACACGCCCTGCAGGGCGCCGAAGGCGATGACGATGGGGATCATCAGGAGATAGCTCATGTAGGGGCCGCCGTGGATGGTGCCCACCAGCGACAGGCCCACCAGCGCGCCCAGCATCAGGGATTCGCCCTGGCCGAAATTGAGGGTGCCGGAAGTGGCAAAGGTCAGCTGGTAGCCGAAGGCGATGACGGCATAGATCATGCCCAGCGCGATGCCGCTGAAGACGAGCTGCAGGAAGATTTCCATGGTATTCCCCGAAGGACGGAAGATAAAAAAATGGCCAGTCCTGATTCCTCAAGGCTGGCCATTGCGCGGCGAGCGTCCGCCCGGCTTATTTCGCGAGGACGACCTTGCCGTCCCTGACTTCGCCGAAGACCGTCAGGTCGGCCGTGATGGCCTCATGGTTGGTCTTGCTGAACGGCTTGTTGTAGGTGGTGACGGCGCCTTCCACCTTTTCGTTCAGGTTTTCCAGCGCGGCGCGCACTTTCGGGCCATCCGTGCCACCCGCCTGCTTGAAGGCGGCGGCCAGCAGGTAGATGGAATCGTAGCCCTGCGCGGCCGACACGGCCGACGGCATGCGCCCGCCCGACGGCTTGTAGGCGGCGATGTAGGCATCGATGAAGGCCTTGCGCTTCGGCGTGCTGGCATCCTGGATGAAGGTTTGCGGCATGCGCGTGCCATCGCCGTTCTTGCCCGCGTTATCGATGAAGTTGCCCATGGCCAGGGTCCAGCTGCCGATCAGCGGCACTTTCCAGCCCAGTTTTTCCATGCCGTTGGCGATCTGCGCCAGTTCCGGGCCGATGCCGTAGGTCAGCACCACTTCCGCGCCGGCCTGCTTGGCTTTCAGCAGCTGGGCCGTCATGTCGACATCCTTGATGTTGTATTTCTCGACGGCAACGGGCTTGATGCCTTTCTTGTCCAGCGCTTTTTCCAGGTCTTCGCGGCCCAGCTGGCCGTAGTTGGTGGAATCGGCCAGGATCGCCACTTTCTTGAACTTGCGGCGCTCGACGGCTTCCTCGACGATCATGTGCGACTGGATCTGGTCGTTGGCGGCATTGCGGAAGATGTAGTTTTCAGGCTGGTCGGCGAACTGCTTGGTGACGATGGACCCCGTCGCCACGTTGTTCATGACGGGAATCTTGGCTTCCTGGTAGAAGCGCTGCGATGCGAGGGCCACGCCCGTGTTGATGTAGCCGACGGTGGCGGCGACCTTTTCCTTGTTGATGAGCTCCTGGGCGATCTGCACGCCCCGTTCATTCTTGGCTTCGTCGTCGCGTTCGATCAGCAACAGCGAACGGCCCATGACGCCGCCCTTGGCATTGATTTCGGCCACGGCCAGCTTGACGCCGTCGCGCATCGACACGCCCATCGGCGCGGAGCCGCCCGTGAACGGACCGGACACGCCGATCTTGATGGGGTCGGCTGCGAATGCCGCTTGCGAGAAACCCAAAACCAAACTTGCCACGAGCAATTTCTGTTTCAAATTCATTGTCATCTCCTGTAATACAACGTTTTTAATGCCACTTATTTTTATAGTCGTACGCTGGATAACCGCCCCATCGATAAATCATTGTAGGTTAGTAAACATGCCCCAGCAACAACAACATATGACGCGTCGCAGCATGCAAAAAAGGCCAGTTCACCCGTCCGATGTCAGTCTTTTGTAAGGAAAATATGGCCCAAATTGGCACACCCTGCGCCAACCTGCAACAGCGCTGTGGCACAGCGGCACAGCCGGATGCAAGCAAACTGGACAATCAAGCGGGCTGCTGATCTGGCGCAAGGCTGCCCCTGCCGGGCATGCTAAGTTCGGCCATACCGGCGCCCGTGCGCAGGCCCATCCAGCATCCCCACCCTTGGAGGCGATATGCAGCGCCCGTCGACTATCCCGCTCCCCACCTTGCTCCCGGCAACGCTCGCCGCCCTGCTGCTGGCCGGCTGCACGGCCAGCCTGGCGCCCGTGCGCACGTTTGCCGAGCAAACCCACAAGCTGTCCGGCAGTTTCGACCCCATGCTGGCCGGAACGTTCAACAGCTGCACCGACAAGGCCTTGCGCAAACGCCTGATCCTGGCCGAGCGCTTCGACGCCCAGGCCAGCGAACAGGCGGCGCGCGCCGATTGCGCGCCCGTCGCGCAGGCCAGCGTGGCGATCGGCAAGCTCAACGATGTGCTGGCGCGCTACGCGCAGACCCTGGCGGCCGTGGCGGACGAAAAATTGCCCGTGCACAAGGAAGAATTCACGGCGCTGGGCGACGCGCTGGGCGGCCTGGCGCAGCCGGGCGGCGGCGCCCCCCTGCTCGACGGGGACAAGCTGTCGAAGGTGGTGAAACTGAGCGAACACCTGAGCCGGCTGGCCACGCAGCGGCTGCAGAAATCGGCCCTGCGCGAATTGCTCGACGAGCAGGAAGCCGTGACGATACTCAGCAATGCATTGAAGGAATATGCGCAGCGCAACTACCGCGCCGGCCTGCAGGACGAACTGCGCGACCTGGCCCTGCTGCGCGGCGCCGTCGACAGCGCCGCGCAGCGCGAACCGCTGGCGGCCAACTACATCCGCGCGCGCCTGCACCTGGAAAGCCGGCAACTGCAGGAACGGGAAAGGATCGTCGCCGCGTACGTGGCCGCCGTCGATGCCCTGCAGGCCAGCGTGGCCGCACTGCGGGCCAATCTCGACCGGCTGCAGGCGCCGGAACTGGAGCTGCAGCTGGCGCAGTTTTCCGGCCACGTAGCCGCGCTGCAAAAACAGGCGGCCTTCTATGGCCCCGCCCGCTGGTAAGCCCCGCGCACACAGGAGTATCCCATGCCCCCATTGACCGAACTGACGAAGGACCAGGCCTACGCCATCGCCGACAGCCTGGCGCAGGCATCGAGCCTGGTGCTGGAATTGCGCATCCGCGAGCAGGACGCGCTGGCGCCGGAAGAGCGCATGCTGCTGGAGCAGTATGAAAATCACTTGGACCAGATGGTGGCCCTGTTCCGCGCCTACGGCATCAGCCTGATCGCCGAAGGCGCCGAGCAGGCACGCGGCGACATCGAGGGCGCCATCGCCAAGGGCAAGCTGCAGCTCAGGCGCATCGCCGACGTCAAGGCGGCCATCGCCGCGGCGGCCAGGCTGGTCGACCTGGGCGCGGCCATCCTGTCGCGCGACCCCTTCGCCATCGGCGAGGCGGCGGCCAGCCTGCGGGCCAGGCCGAAGAAGGCCGAAGCGGCGTAGGCGGCCGCCTCAGGGTTCGGCGGCGCGGTGCCCCATCGCGTGCGTGGCCATCTTCAGGTACAGGTTGGCCTGCTCCTCGCTGTGCGCATAGCCCATGCGCCCCTCCGCCAGGGCCACGGATTTTTGCTGCAGCGCTTCCGGATACTCCGCGTCGCAGGCGGCGTCGAGCCAGAAGCGCGCCTGTTGCGCGTCAGTCTCCAGCAGCATGTTCGCCAGGATGAACATGGCCGGCGCCACGCCGCGCCGCGCCGCCTGCTCCAGCGACCGCAGGGCGGCGGCGCCATCCTGCGCTCCGCCCATGCCGTTCTTCAGCATCAGCCCCAGGTAGTACGCGGCGGGACCGCTGCCCTGCCCCGCCGCCTGCGCGAACAGGCGGCGCGCCTGCGGCTGGGATGCGGGGCCATCGCGCAGCAGCGCCTTCGCCTGCGCCACTTGCGCGGCGGGATCGGCGCCGGCCTGCGCCAGCGGCGACGCCAGCGCGGCCGCCAGCAGCCAGGCCGTCAGCCTCATTTCGACAGGTCGAGCTGGTACAGCGCGAAGCCCTTGCCCGCGCCATCGTCCGCCTTCAATTGCGTGACGTTGGCGATGCCGGCCGCCCTGGCCAGTTCGATCACATTCGGCGCGGAATGAAATACCACGGGGCCTTTCGTCGCGGCCCGGGCAAAGGTCCAGCTGCGCGCCGAACCGTTTTTCGCGCGCGTCAGGTTTTTCTGCTGCGTGACATAGGCGATCAGCAGTTCACGGTTGTTGTCGGGCGAGGCCACCACCGTCTTGCTGCCGTCGAGGCCGGGGAAATTGCCGCCGCCGCTGGCGCGGTAGTTATTCGTCGCGATGAGGAATTCCTGGCTGGCGTCCACCGGCTTGCCCTTGTAGGTGAGCGCCTTGATGCGCTGGCCGGGTGCTTGCGTGACGTCGATCTGGTAGCGCACGTCGGCGCTGGTGATGGCGTCGAAGTTGTAGCTCGGATGGGCCGTGTTGACCAGCTCCTGCGGCTCCGTCTTGCTGACATCGATGGTATTGAAGCGCCGCGCCGACTGTTCCAGCCACGCCTTCAACTCCGCGCCATTCATCTTCACGCCGTACAGCGCGTTCGGATACAGATACAGGTCGGCCGCGTTGTTCAGCGCCACGTTGCCCGCCTTGACGTCCGTGTAATCGGACACGCCGGCCGAACCGCTCTTGAACGGCGAGGACATGGACAGCACGGGCAGGTGCGCGTACTGCGGCAGATTCGCCTTGACGTAGGCGGCCAGGTAGGCCGCTTGCGCTTGGTTGACCACTTCGATGGCGCTGACGTCGCCCGCGTCGGCGAAATACGTCGACATGCGGAAGTCCGTCGCGCCCACGGGCGTCTGCACGTAGGCAATCGTCGCCGCGTGTTCTGCCGCCACCAGCTGGGCGATGGCCGCATCGGGCGCCACGTAGCTCTTGTCCGCGTTCTGGATGCCGCGCGCTTCCACCGTGGTGGCGCTCTTGTCGACGACCCACTGCTTGCCGTCGTGGCGCAAGTGCAGGCCGATCACGCCCAGGTGCTTGCCCCACAAATTGGCCATCACGGTCGGCACGCCATTCACGAGTCCCCTGACCTTGTCGACGCCGGGCAGATTAAACTGCGGCACCGTGCTCGTCGCGTTCGGGAACAGCTGGTGCGAATGGCCGATCAGCATGGCGTCCACGCCCGGCACCTGCGACAGGTAGTAATTGCCGTTTTCCATGGTCGGCGAGTACGGGCTGTCATCGAGGCCGCCGTGCGAAATGGCCACCACCAGTTCGGCGCCCTTGGCGCGCATCTCGGGAATGTACTTTTCCGCCGTCTCGCGCACGCCCTGCGTGTAGACGCGCCCTTCCAGCCAGCGCTTGTCCCAGGCCATGATGGTGGGCGGCGCAAAGCTGATGATGCCGACCTTCACGTTGCTGCTCACGGCCTTGCCATCGGGGCCGGTGGCCGTGATCTGCTTGTCGATGATGTGGTAGGGCGCAAACAGGGGCTTGCCCGTCCTGGCGCTGTAGACGTTGGCCAGCACTTGCGGGAACGCGGGACCGGCGCAGCGCGGTTTGGCCGCGTCCACGCTGTCGACGTCGAAGCGGTTGCCCGTCACCTGGCTCAAAAAGGCCAGGCCGTAGTTGAATTCGTGGTTGCCGATGCCGCCGCCATCCACTTTCAGCAGATTCATGGCCTTGTAGATGGCCAGGGTCTGGTCGCAGGCCAGCGGCTTGACCAATGCCTGGTAGTCGGCCAGGGCCGTGCCCTGGATGGTGTCGCCGTTGTCGAGCAGCAGATTGTTCGGGAATTGCGCCCGCGCCTGGGCGATCAGCGTGGCCGTGCGTTCCAGGCCGATCGAGGGCTCCGCCTGCAGCTTGTAGTAATCATAACTGAGCACGTTGGCATGCAAATCCGTCGTCTCCAGCAGGGCCAAGGTGGCGCTGCTGCCGGCCGGCGCGGCCGATGGCGCCCGGGCGGGTCCGGTGGCGGCGGGCGGCAAGGCGCCGCAGCCGGCCAGCAGCAGCGGTAACAGGGCGAGACGGGGAAGTTGGCGCAGGGGGTGGCACATGAGGTGTTCCTGTGGAAAGACAATATGGCCAGCATCATACGCAGCACGGCAGCCCCTATCAAGGCATAAAACAGGCGTGGCGACCAGTAGAACATTGTCGTAAATACAGCAAATGCGTGCTTTTATTGCTGCGCGCGCCACCGATTCGGCGCTGCCGGCATGGGAAACGGCCCGCGCTCGCGTATAATTCAGGGTTTGATTTCACCATAGAAGACCAGAACATTATGGAAGCCGAACGCATCAACGCCATCTCCGCCCTGCTCAACGACCTGACCGTCCGCGAAGCCGAACTTCGGAGGTATCTTTGACTTCACTGTCAAGTCGGAGAAACTAGAGCAAGTCAACGAAGAACTGGAAGATCCTACCGTCTGGAATGATCCCAAGCGCGCCCAGGACCTGGGCAAGGAGAAGAAGGCGCTGGAAGCCATCGTCTTCACCCTGGCCAAGGCCGATGCCGACCTGCGCGATACCCGCGACCTGTTCGACATGGCCCGCGAGGAAGGCGACGAAGAGACGCTGGAAGCGATCGAGCAGGACGTGCAGGAAATCCGCAAGGTCATCGAAAGCATGGAATTCCGCCGGATGTTCAACAATCCGATGGACCCGAACAACTGCTTCATCGACATCCAGGCCGGCGCCGGCGGCACGGAAGCCCAGGACTGGGCCTCGATGCTGCTGCGCCAGTACCTGCGCTACTGCGAGCGCAAGGGCTTCAAGGTCGAGATCCTCGAGCAATCCGACGGCGAGGTCGCCGGCATCAAGACGGCCACCCTGAAGGTCGAGGGCGATCACGCCTACGGCTTCCTGCGCACGGAAACGGGCGTGCACCGCCTGGTGCGCAAGTCGCCGTTCGACTCGGCCAACGGCCGCCACACCTCGTTTACGTCGCTGTTCGTGTACCCGGAAGTCGACGATTCGATCGAGATCGACGTCAATCCGGCCGATATCCGCGTCGATACCTACCGCGCGTCGGGCGCCGGCGGTCAGCACATCAACAAGACCGACTCCGCCGTCCGCATGACCCACGCGCCGACGGGCATCGTGGTGCAGTGCCAGAACGACCGTTCGCAGCACCGCAACCGCGCCGAAGCGATGGAAATGCTGAAAGCCAAGCTGTACGAGCATGAACTGCGCAAGCGCATGAGCGAGCAGCAGAAGCTGGAAGACTCGAAGACGGACGTGGGCTGGGGCCACCAGATCCGCTCCTACGTGCTGGACCAGTCCCGCATCAAGGACTTGCGCACCGGCTTCGAGACGGGCAATACCAAGGGCGTGCTCGATGGCGACATCGACGACTTCATCTCCGCTTCGCTGAAACAGGGCGTATAAGGATGAATGCATCCGCTCCGGCCCTGGCGCAGCGTGCCTTCCTGTTCGACATGGATGGCACGATCGTCGACAACATGGCCTTCCACACGCGCTCGTGGCTGGCGTTCTTCGAACGCCAGGGCCATGCGCTGGATGCGGACGCCTTTTTCCGCGACACGGCGGGGCGCCACGGCCGCGAAATCATCGCCCAGTACCTGGGCGAGGATGCCGACCACGCCACCCTGCTGGCCGAAAAGGAAATCGTCTACCGCGACATGTATGGCCCGCACCTGGCCACCGTCGCCGGTTTCGACGCCCTGACGGCCAGCGCGCGCCTGCATGGCGTGGGCCTGGTGGTCGGCTCGGCCGCGCCGACGGAAAACATCGACTTCACGCTCGACGGCCTGGACCTGCGCCAGCGCTTCGACGCCATCGTCGGCGCCGCCGACGTGGAGCGGGGCAAGCCGCACCCGGACGTGTTCCTGAAAGGCGCGCGGCTGGCCGGCGCCCTGCCGGAGCACTGCATCGTCTTCGAAGACGCGCCCCTGGGCGTGGAAGCGGCGCGGCGCGCCGGCATGCGGGCCGTGGTGCTGACCACCACCCTGCCGGCGACGGCGTTTGCCGCCTTCGACAACGTGATTGCCATCGTGCCGGATTTCTCCGCGCTCGACGTCGACGCACTGTTTGCCAGCGTGGCGCCAGCGCTGGCACCACATCATCAATAATCTACAACGAAGAACACCATGACTACGGATATCCAAGAACAAGCCGCCGCCCCCGATGAAAACAAGATCATCGCCGAGCGCCGCGTCAAGCTGGCCGCACTGCGCGAACAGGGCGTCGCCTTCCCGAACGATTTCCGCCCCGAGCACAAGGCGGCCGATCTGCACGCGCAGTACGACGGCAAGACGCGCGAAGAGCTGGAAGAGAACCCCGTACACGTGGTGCTGGCTGGCCGCATGATGCTCAAGCGCGAAGCGGGCAAGAAAGCCGCCTTCGCCACCCTGCAGGACGCTTCCGGCCCGAAAGCCGACGGCCGCATCCAGATCTACGCCACCCTGGATCTCACCGGCGAAGCGGCCATGGCCGCCCTGCACCACTATGACCTGGGCGACATCCTGGGCGTTGCCGGCACCCTGTTCAAGACCAAGACGGACGAACTGACCATCAAGGTGTCGGAACTGCGTCTGATCACCAAGTCGCTGCGCCCGCTGCCGGACAAGTTCCACGGTCTGGCCGACCAGGAAACCAAGTACCGCCAGCGCTACGTCGACCTGATCATGAACGAAGAGACGCGCCGCACCTTCAAGGCCCGTACCGCCGCCATCTCGTCGATCCGCCGCTTCATGGAAAAGAACGAGTTCATGGAAGTGGAAACGCCGATGCTGCACACGATTCCCGGCGGTGCCGCGGCCAAGCCCTTCATCACGCACCACAATGCGCTCGACATGCAGATGTTCCTGCGCATCGCGCCCGAGCTGTACCTGAAGCGCCTGGTGGTGGGCGGCTTCGACCGCGTGTTCGAAATCAACCGCAACTTCCGCAACGAAGGCGTGTCGATCCGTCACAACCCTGAATTCACGATGATGGAATTCTACGCGGCCTACACCGACTACAAATGGCTGATGGATTTCACGGAAGCCGTCATCCGCCAGGCCGCCATCGACGCGCACGGCACCGCCACCCTGACCTACGGCGGCCGCGAGCTGGACCTGGCAAAGCCGTTCCACCGCCTGACCATCGTCGAAGCGATCAACAAGTATGCTCCAGGCTACACCGCCGAACAGCTGAACGATGCCGACTTCATCAAGGAAGAGCTGAAAAAATTCGGCGTCAAGCCGTTTGCCACTGCCGGCCTGGGCGCGCTGCAACTGGCGCTGTTCGAGGAAACGGCCGAAGCGCAGCTGTGGGAACCGACCTACATCATCGACTACCCCGTCGAAGTGTCGCCACTGGCGCGCGCTTCCGACACGGTGGCCGGCATCACGGAACGCTTCGAGCTGTTCATGGTGGGCCGCGAAATCGCCAACGGCTTCTCCGAGTTGAACGACGCGGAAGACCAGTCGGCCCGCTTCCTGGCGCAGGTAGCCGCCAAGGACGCCGGCGATGAAGAGGCGATGTTCTACGACGCCGACTACATCCGCGCGCTGGAATACGGCATGCCGCCCGCCGGCGGCTGCGGCATCGGCATCGACCGTTTGATGATGATCATCACGGATTCGCCGAACATCCGCGACGTGCTGCTGTTCCCGCACCTGCGCCGCGAAGAATAATCGCGAACGCTGGCCAATAAAAAGCCGCGCTGTTCATTGCGAACAGCGCGGCTTTTTTTAACCCCGACGGCAAGGGCCGGGGTCGGACGGGGTCGCCGAGACCCTCAGGGTCCGATCCCAGTATTTCTTGGGTTTATTGAATCACGGTATAGCACGGCACATACGCCGTGCCCGCCAGCTTCATGCGGTGCTGCGCCACGAACGAGGCCAGCAGCGCGTCCATGGGGCCGGCGATGGATTTGTCGCCGTGGATCTCGAAGTTGCCGTGCTCTTCGATGGAGCGGATGCCGTCGTCCTTGACGTTGCCGGCCACCACGCCCGAGAAGGCGCGGCGCAGCTGGGCCGCCAGCAGGTGCGTGGGCTGGTTCTTGTGCAGGCTCAGGTTGCGCATGTTTTCATGCGTGGGCTGGAACGGCTTCTGGAACTCGTGGTCGATCTTCAGCAGCCAGTTGAAATAATACGCGTCGCTGTGCGCCTTGCGGAATTCGCGCACCTGGCGTATGCCTTCGAGCATCTCGCGCGCCACCAGTTCCGGGTCGTCGATGATGATCTTGTAGCGCTGCTGCGCTTCCGGGCCCAAAGTGTCGCTGATGAACTGGTTGATCTGCACGAAATACTCGCGCGACGTTTCCGGTCCCGTGAAGATCAGGGGGAACGGGATCTCGGCATTGTCTGGGTGCAACAAAATGCCGAGGATGTACAGAATCTCTTCGGCCGTGCCCGCGCCGCCGGGGAAGACGACGATGCCGTGGCCGGCGCGCACGAACGCTTCCAGGCGCTTTTCGATGTCCGGCATGATGACGAGGTCATTGACGATGGGGTTCGGCGATTCGGCCGCGATGATGCCCGGCTCCGTGATGCCCAGGTAGCGGCCATTGTGCAGGCGCTGCTTGGCGTGGCCGATGGTGGCCCCCTTCATGGGACCCTTCATGGCGCCCGGGCCGCAGCCCGTGCAGATGTCGAGGCCGCGCAAGCCCAGCTGGTAGCCCACTTCCTTCGAATAATTGTATTCGGCGCGGTTGATCGAGTGGCCGCCCCAGCACACCACCAGGTTCGGGTTGAGCTGGGTTTGCAGCACGTTGGCATTGCGCAGGATGTGGAAGACGGCGTCCGTGATGCCTTCCGTGCTGTGCAGGTCGAATTTCGGGTTGCCCGTCACTTCGTCGCTGACGAAGATGATGTCGCGCAGGACGGCAAACAGGTGCTCGTGGATGCCCTTGATCATCTTGCCGTCGACGAAGGCGATGGCGGGCGCGCCCTTGATGTCGAGCTTGATGCCGCGCTCGCGCTGGATGATGGAGATTTCAAACGATTGATATCGCTCAAGCAGGGCGCGCCCATCGTCGATGGTGCTGCCGCAGTTGAGGACCGCCAGCGCGCAGCGGCGGAAGGTGTTGTACAGGCCGCCCTGGCTGGTATCGAGCAGTTTGTTGACTTCAGTCTTGGAGAGCACGTCCAGGCGGCCTTCCGGTGAAACCAGAGTATCGATAACGTCGTGTTCCATAATGCGAAAAATCCCTTTAAAAATCGATCCTCGAATGTGTAGCAGCCTCAATATACGACAAGTCAGGCCAGTTGTGCTGTAGCGCCGCAAAATCCCCGTGGGCCGCACCAGCCTGCAAACCGGTTTGACCAATATGAAACAGTCATTCTTGCTAATGCGAATGGAAACCTTCGCTCAGCGCAATTTGTAGATTAGAATGCCAGCCTATTGGAATTCCCGTGTGGTCGGTTCTTCATGAGAGTGCCCGCAGCGCGGCAGGCTTCCATAAGTTTGTTTTATCGATTGACTATAATAATTTTTCAGGAGGAACCGCATGAGCGGTGCGACTACGCCCAACAAGGAAGCCGTTATTCCCGAGTTCAAGCAGATTATGGGCCATCCAAGCCCATTGTGGATGTTGTTCATGACTGAATTCTGGGAACGCTTCGCGTTCTACGGAGTTCGCTGGGCGCTGGTACTGTACATCGTGGCCCAGTTCCACGCTGGCGACGGTTCGGGACAGGCAGCGGCCAACCTGACCTACGGTTCCTTCCTCGCGCTGGTGTACGCCGGCGCCCTGTTCGGCGGCTACCTCGCCGACCGCATCATCGGCTACCAGCGTTCCATCCTGCTGGGGGCCGTCTTCATGGCCGCCGGCCTGTTCTGCATCTCGGTGCCGAACCAGGACATCTTCAACCTGGGCCTGGCCACCATGATCGTCGGTAACGGCATGTTCAAGCCGAACATCTCGACCATGGTCGGCAAGCTGTACACGACCGCCGATCCGCGCCGCGACAGTGGCTTCACGATCTTTTACATGGGCATCAACATGGGCGCCATGGTTGCCCCTGTCTTCACCCAGTGGCTGGCCGAGTCGATCTTCGGCACCAGCGCCATGCCGTCCTACAAGATGGTCTTCATGGCATCCGGTTTCGGCATGCTGATCAGCCTGGTGTGGTTCGCCATCGGCCGCCGCGCCCTGAAGGGCATCGGCGCGCCGGAAGCCGGTTCCGGCAGCCCGATGCGCGTCGTCTGGGTGGCCCTGGGCTGCCTGTGCGTGATCCCGCTGATGTACTTCCTGCTGACGGTCGGCGCTGAAAAGCTGCAAATCGTCCTGACCGTGCTGTTCATCGGCCTGGCCGTGATGCTGATGGTCGAAGGCATCCGCAATGGCAAGGTGGCGCGCGACCGCGTCATCGCCATGCTGCTGATCTTCGTCTTCAACATCCTGTTCTGGATGTTCTTCGAACAGGCTGGCAGCTCGTTTACTTTCCTGGCTGACAAGATCGTCAACCGCGACCTGGGCTTCTGGATCTTCCCGACCGCCTACTTCCAGACCGTCAACTCGGTAGCGATCATCATCTTCGCGCCGATCATCGCCGCCATCTGGGTCTTCCTGGCACGCCACAACGTCAATCCGTCGATCCCGCGCAAATTCGGCCTGGGCCTGCTGGGCAACGCCCTGGCCTTTGGCCTGCTGATCTTCGCTCTGTCGAGCCTGGTTGGCGCCGACAACAAGATCCCGTTCTGGACCCTGACCACCGTCTACGTGCTGCAATCGATCGGCGAGCTGTGCCTGTCGCCCATCGGCCTGTCGATGGTCACCAAACTGGCCCCGGTACGCCTGGTCGGCATGGGCATGGGCGGCTGGTTCCTGTCCACCGGTATCGGCAACAACCTGTCGGGCATCTTCGCCAGCTACGTCAGCGGCGAAAGCGGCATGTCGGTGCAGTCGGCCCTGTCCGGCTACAGCTTCGGCTTCTGGTCCCTGCTGGGCGCCGGCGTCGTGCTGTTCCTGATCGCACCGCTGATCAACAAACTGATGCACGGCGTGAAGTAATCGCCTTGTCGTGAATCGGAACGGCGGCCTGCGGGCCGCCGTTTTTCATTCCGGCAGCCGCTTCCCCCTTGCCGGACGGTACAATACGGGCAGGGCCAGCGGCCACCCCACCAACCTATGCAAAGAATCCCATGTCCAGCATCTCCACCACCTCGCCCCTCTCCGACGACGAATACGCCGAACTCGACACCCTGCTGGCCGCGCCCGCCCTGCAAGCGCGCGCCATGGACGTGTCGATGCTGGAAGGTTTTCTGACGGCCGTCGCCCTCAGCCCGAAGCACATTGCCGCGGAGCAATGGCTGCCATGGGTGTGGGACAAGTCGGCCGGCAGCACGGCGCCCGCACACGACGCCGCCAGCGAACGGGTGGCCAGCCTGGCGCAGCGCCACCACGCCTACATGGTCGAATGGCTGGCGAAAGACCCGGACAGCTTCGAGCCCATCTACGTGTGCGGCCCCGAATGGAGCGTGCCCGCCTGGTGCGCCGGCTTTATCCTCGGCACGAGCCTGGACAAGCCCCAGTGGGCGGCCCTGGCCGTCAGCCACCCCGCGTATCTGGCGCCGTTCCAGCACCTGGCCACGGCCACGGAGCTCGATGACGAGGCGGCGGAAACGGCCATGGATGGCGTGATTCCTGCCGTCATCGCCATCAATGCGGCCTGGGCGCGCCAGCGCCACCTGAAACAAAGCCAGCCCGGCGCCACCGTGCTGCGCGAGCTGCCGAAGACGGGCCGCAACGACCCGTGCCACTGCGGCAGCGGCAAGAAATACAAGAAATGCTGCGCCGACGCCGATAGCGCGGCGAACTAAGGCAGCGCCCGCTTGCGCCAGCTACTGACGGCCCTGCTGCGCTTCCTGCTGCGCCACGCGCTGCAGTTCGCGCTGTTCATCGCCATCCTGCTGGCCGGACGGCTGCTGCTGGCCGAATGGCACGCCTACAGCGCCAGCAGCGAGGCCGTGGCCGCGCTGCGCCAGGCTGCCGGCAGCGCCGACAGCCATGGCGCCAGCCTGGCCGCTGCGGCCACGGCGAGGGTCAACGCCCTGCAGCACGCCTCGCAGAGCGCCATCGCGGCCCGCCTGGAGCAAGTCCAGGCCCAATTGCGCCAGCTGCGCGCACAGCAGCCACCGTCGCTGTTCACCCTTCCCCTGCCTGGTTCCGCAGAACTGACCCGCCACGCGCAGGAGGAAGCCACACGCCGCGTGGAAATCGAAGTGCTGGCGCAGGAAGCCCGTTACTTGAGCGCCCTGCAGGCGGCGCTCAGCGGCGAAGATGCGCGGCAGACCCTGGCGCGCCTGCATGCGCAGCACGTGCAGGCCTATGCTGCGCTGCAAGAGAATGCGCACCAGCGCCAGCTGCTGGCAGCGCAGCACCCGCTGACCGCCCACCTGCCCGGCAGCGACGCCTACGCACAGCTGGCGCGCCTGGAGATGGCAGGACAGCGCCTGCGCGAAATCAACCTGCAAGCCTACAACGCCTGGCTGGCGCAGCGCGCGCGCACCGGCAACGCCGCGCATGCCGCCCATCCCGCCCCATTTGCCATCGACGGGCAAGCCCTGGCCGCCGCGCTGGCGCCCGTGCAGGCGGCCATCGCGGCGGGCGAGGCGCAGCTGGCGCGCAACTGGATCGGCCGCTGGCGCGGCCCCGTCATGGACGTGGCGCCCACGGCCGCCCTGCTGGTGCTGTCGGCCATCCTGCTGCCCGCCGCCATCAAGGCCTTCTTTTATTTCGTGCTGGCGCCCGTCGCTTCCCGCTTGCCGCCGCTGTCGATCGCGCGCGAACTGCAGCTCGAAGGCGCCGCCCTGCCCCTGCCGCCGCATGGCGAATCGCGCATTTCCGCCGTCTCGCAAGCGCTGCGGCTACAAGCCGGGCAGCGCATGCTGATCCATCCCGAATACCTGCAATCGTCGCCCGTCAGCACGCGCAAGCGCACGCAGTGGCTGCTGGACTGGCGCTTCCCGTTCACCAGCCTGGCCGCCGGCATGGTGGCGCTGACCCGCCTGCACAGCGACGTGCCGGCATCCGTGACGATATCCGCCAGCGACGACCCGCTGCTGGAAATCGCCGTCGTGCGCCTGCCGGCCGGCAGCGCGCTCGTGTTCCAGCCGCGGGGCCTGGTGGGAATAATCTGCGACGCAGGCCAGCCGCTGGCGATGTCCAGCCACTGGCGCCTGGGCAGCCTGCACGCCTGGCTCACCCTGCAGCTGCGCTTCATCGTCTTTCGCGGCCCCGTCACCCTGATCGTGCGCGGCTGCCGCGGCGTGCGCCTGGAGCGGGCCGGCCAGGGCCGCTCCATCAGCCAGTCCGCCACCCTGGGCTTTACCACCGACGTGCTGTATTCCACCATGCGCAGCGAAACCTTCATCCCGTATTTGCGCGGCCAGCAAGCCTTGCTCAATGACCGTTTCGACGGCGACAACGGCGTCTACCTGTACGAGGAAACCCCGCGCCACGGCAAGCAGCCGGGCAAGGCGGGCAGCTGGTTCGAGGGGATGACGGACGCCATCCTGAAAGTGTTCGGCATCTAGCCGGAAAACAGACCATGGACGACTTCCTGTTTGCCGATTTTCTCGAGGACCAGGCCACGTATGCGGCACTGCAGGCGTACTGGCAGGCGCGCCTGGCCTTCCTCGACGGACGCTGCACGCCTATCTGCGCAGCGCCTTCGCCAATGGCCAGCCATTTGCAGACGGCAATCCCATCGTCAACCTGGCCGACCGGAGCACCGGCAAGGCCGCGCGCATCGTGCAGCAATGCCCGCAGGAGTTCGGCGCCTGCTACACGAACTTCGAGCAAGCCATCGAGCTGGCCGGCGGCGATGGGCACCTTCGCCCGGCGCGGGAAAAGGTCATCGTGCTGACCTTGACGCAGGCGACGGCGCAAAGGGCCGAGGCGGAGCTGCGGACCTGGTTTGCGCCGGCGTAAGGCCGCGCGCTACCAGAGGTAGGCCACGCGCACACCGACATTGCGCTGCTCGCCATAGTTACAGGCCCGCGCAGAGAAACACGAGGCGACATGGTATTTGTCGAACAGGTTCTTCACCGTCACGCCCACGCTCAGGCCGCGCCAGGCGCCGCGGGCCTGCCCCAGGTCATAGCGCAGCGACAGGTCGGCCAGGGTGAAGGCCGGCACCTGGAAGGTGTTCTCCGCGTCGCCCCAGCTGGCGCCCACGTGGCGCACGCCGGCACCGGCCGACAGGCCGCGCCAGCGGCCGGCAAACGCATAGTCGGCCCAGGCGGAAGCCATCTGCCTGGGCACTTCATAGGGCGACTTGCCCTGCACGTTGGTGCCCCACATGTCCGGATTCGCCTTCGTCACCTTCAGGGGATTGTAGGTGAGGGACGCCAGCAGTTTCAGCTGGCTGCTCGGCTGCGCCGCCACTTCCAGCTCGATGCCGCGCGAGCGCACCCCCCCCTGCTGGATGGAGAAATTCGGCTCGTCCGGGTCCGTCGTCAGCACGTTCTGCCGCCGCAGTTCGAAGGCGGCGGCCGTCACGGACAGCTGCGCGCCCGGCGCGTATTTCACGCCGACCTCCACTTGCCGGGCCGTTTCCGGCTCGAACGGACGGTCAAGGCGGTCCGCGCCGGAGACGGGCGAGAACGACTCGCTGTAGCTGGCGTAGGGCGCCAGGCCGTTCGCCGCCAGGTAGGTGATGCCGGCACGGCCCGTGAAAGCCGTGGGTTTGCGCACCGTCGTGGCCGACGGCGATACCAGCAGATTGCGCTGCTCCTGGCGCGTCCAGTCCTGGCGCCCGCCCACGGTGAAGACCCAGCTTCGGTACTGCATGCGGTCCTGCAGGTAGGCACCCAGCTGCCGGTTACGCTCGCGGCGCAGGGCGTCCGGCGCCAGCGCCGCCAGGTCCAGCGCGCTGCCGTAGACGGGGCGGTAGATATCGATCTGCGGGCCGTCGGCGATATACGAGCTGAATGAGGTATTGCTGCGGCTGTAATCGATGCCGGCAACGATCTCATGGCGCAGCGCGCCCATCGCCACCTGGCCCGTCACATTGGTATCGAGCGAGTACACGCTGCCCTTGCCGTCGCGCGTATCGATCTCGCGGTTGGTCACCGCATGGTCGATTAAGTTGCCATATCGAAACATATACTGTTCATGGTTATCCGCGTGCAGGTAGCGGAAATTCTGCCTGACCGTCCATCCGCTGTCGAAGGTGTGGCGCGCCGCGTAGCCCGCCGAAGCGACGCGCGTTTCCTCGTGGTCGAAGCCCGGCTCGCCGAGGAAGCGCGTCAGCGGCAGGCGGCCGTTGGGATTGCTGCCGTTCAAGGCTTCCCACTGCACGTTCGACGACTGCATGGCGCGGTTCTTCTGAAAAAAGCCCAGCACGGTGATGCTGGTGCGGGCGCTCGGCGCCCACGTCAGGCTGGGCGCCAGATAATGGCGGTCGTCGTGCATGTAGTCGATCTGCTGGTCCGCCTTGCGCACCAGCCCCACCAGGCGGTACCGCAGGCTGTCGTCGTCCGCCAGCGTGCCGCCCACGTCGAGGGCCAGCTGCCTGCGCGCGTAGCTGCCCAGCGACAGTTCGACCTGGTCCACCTGCTCCGCCGTGGGACGCTTGGCGACGAAATTGATGATGCCGCCCGGCCCATTCTGGCCATACAGCACGGATGACGGTCCCTTCAGCACTTCGACGCGCTCGGCGCCATACGGCTCGACGCCGAAGAAGCCCAGCGTCCCCATCGGCATCAGGCGCATGCCGTCCAGGTAGAACGCGCCCGAGAACTGGCTGAAGCCGCGCACGGCCAGGCTGTCGTCGGCGGGGTTGGCGCCTGCCGTATTGCTGCGCAAGCCGGCCGTGTACTGGATGGCGTCGTTCAGGGTGCGCACGCCCTGGTCATCCATGCGGTCGCGCGTGATGACGGACACCGATTGCGGCACTTCCAGCAGGGAAGCGTCGGTCTTGGTGGCCGTGCTGGCCCGCCGCGCCACATAGCCGCTGACCTTGCCCCACGGGTTTTCCTCCTCCGCCTGGGCGCTGACGGTGACGGGCGCCATCGTCTGCACGCCATCGGCCGCCGCGCCGGTAGCGGATGCGGTGGCGGCGCGCAGCGCATAGCCGCCGCCGGCCGTGCGCACGGCGGCCAGCCCGGTGCCGGCCAGCGCCCGCGCCAGCGCGTCGTCCACCGTGTAGCTGCCGCTGACGCCGCCGCTGCGCAACCCTTCCGTCGCGGCCGAACCGAAGGCGATCAGCAAGCCCGCTTCGCGCCCCAGCCGGTTCAATGTCGCTTCCAGCGGCCCGGCCGGGATGGCGTAATGGCGCAGGGACCCGGGCTGTCCGGCCTGCCCTGCCGTTTGCGCCTGCGCCGGCGCGCCGGCCACGCTGGCCAGGGCGCCCAGGCACAGGGCGTGCGCCAGCAGGGCCAGCGGTTTCATAGTCGACAGGCCCGGTACCCGGCTGCGCGTGGAAGGATGGAGTGTGCTGCGGTCGTTCATGGTATGCCCTCGGATCATGGAATGGGTGGGACGGGCCGTAACCCGCGTCCTCACTTCCCTTGACAAGGCAGCGCGCCAAAACAGTCCATGTATTTTCAGTTTATTTTTTCGCGGCGCGCGGCCGCACCGTGACCCAGTAGCGCGTCAGGTAATGCAGCTCGACGGGCAAGGCTTCCACCAGCGCCAGCAGCACCCTGTCGGTGTCGGCCAGCGGATAGGCGCCCGACACCAGCAGGTGCGCCAGCGCCGGATCGCATCCCAGGTGGCCGCGCCGGTGGCGCGACAGCTCCCGCAGGAAGGCGTCGAGGCGCATGTGCGCGGCGACCAGCATGCCGTCGGCCCAGGCGCCCGCGCCCGCATCGAGCGCATGCGCCGCGCCCGCGCCATCGCGGGTAAAACTGCCCTCCTCGCCCGCCTGCAGCACGCGCGGCCGGCCCTGCGCCGCCGCGGGCCGCAGCTCGACGATCCCTTCCAGCACGCCGACCTGCACGTAGCCCTCGTGCTGGCGCACGATGAAACGCGTGCCCAGCGCCCGCGCCGTGCCGTCGGCCGTGTGCACGAGGAAGGGCCGCTGCCGCGCATCGGGCGCCGTCTGCAGCAGCACCTCGCCGCGCAGCAGCCGCACCGCGCGCACGCTGGCGTCGTAGCGCAGCGCGATGGCGCTATCGGTATTGAGCACCAGCGTGCCGCCGTCCGGCAGGCGCACCGTGCGCCGCTCGCCCGTGGCCGTGCTGGCGTCGGCGTCCCACGATTGCCAGACGGCTGTCTGGCGC